>JBAWET010000085.1:0-12589 GCA_049591355.1 Nitrososphaeraceae archaeon | reverse complement strand
CATTTTGTTTGCCTAATGGATATTGCTAACTTTTACTAATTAGGGCTAAAAGTTAGATGATTTATTAAGCGAAATAAATGTCCATTAAGACGAGGGAGGCATTTAAACGCCAAAACATCGAATAGTTACCCATCCGGAATATGATATCAAAATTTAGTCTAGAATTTAATCTATACTAGATATTTATTGACCTAAGAATACCCCAATTCTTTTAATTTCTTCTCTCTTTAAGACTTAGCCAGCTTCTACCTAAAAGTAATTTATGGCTTTAATTCCTGTATTATGACTTTCTGTTCTAGTCTTATACTAATTACTATGCAAGCAAGTTGGGATAACCACATTCCGTCGACTTGGGCGATACCTAATTATCTGGTAAATATCTTAAGTGTACGAGGAATTATGGAAGTGAAGTTGAATGTTGACGATAATGAGACGAATGAATTTAAAAGCGATATCCACAAAGATGAAAAAAACGAACAAGATATTCAAAGACAAGAAGATGAGTCTTATGAGGAAAATGATGAAAGTCACAAAATAAATAGTCATGACAATTCTCAGGAAAGTGGAACTGAAGTTTTACGTGAAGAGATATCTATACTAAAGCAGACATCAGAAAGCAATCTCACGAAACTGCGCTACCTTCTTGCGGATTATGACAATTATCGGAAACAAATTGAAAAACAGATGCAAGGAAAGGTAGAGTCCACAAAAGCTGAATTGATTTTGAAGATTATCAATATTTATGACGACTATCTAAGAGCTTTGAATACAGTAGAAAATAATACTTGCTCACCTGCTATTGTGGATGGCTTGAATGGCATATTAAAAAATATAGAGACTTTACTCAAGTCCGAAGGCGTGTTGGAGATAGAGGCGATAGGGACGCCATTCGATGCCAATGTTCATGATGCGGTAGGCTTCACATCTAGCGAAGATCAACCGGAAAACACTGTGGTAGATGTAGTAAGGAGAGGCTTTATGCTTAACAAAAAAGTTTTAAGACCAAGCCTAGTTATATTATCGAAAAAGATAATTTCAAATAAAGATACTGAACAACCAAAAATGGAGTAAGTGAATTCAATATGGGTAAAATTGTTGGAATAGATCTCGGGACAAGTAATTCGGCAGCTGCTGTACTAGTTGGAGGAAAACCTACTATAATTCAGGCAGCCGAAGGTACATCAGTGGGAGGCAAGGCCTTCCCGTCATATGTTGCGTTTACAAAGGACGGTCAGCTATTAGTTGGTGAGCCTGCTAGGCGGCAGACCATTACCAACCCAGAAGGTACTGTCATAGCTGCAAAAAGAAAAATGGGTACAGATTTTAAATTCAAAGTTTACGGTAAAGAATATACACCTCAACAGATATCGGCGTTCATTTTACAAAAAATAAAAAGAGATGCTGAAGCCTATCTTGGTGAAACAGTTGACAAGGCAGTGATAACTGTCCCAGCTTATTTTAATGATAATCAAAGGCAAGCCACCAAGGATGCTGGCGAGATAGCTGGTCTGCAAGTCGTTAGAATTATTAATGAACCAACTGCCGCGTCCCTTGCTTATGGCCTTGACAAAGCAAACAAGGATCTAAAGATCCTGGTCTTTGACTTTGGTGGGGGAACTCTTGATGTTACTATAATGGAAATGGGTGGAGGTGTATTTCAAGTAAAAAGTACTTCTGGTGACACACAACTCGGAGGAACTGATATGGATAACACTTTAGTAGAATTTATTCTTCAGGAATTCAAAAATCAATCATCACTTGATGTGCGCAACGATAAAGCTGCTTTAATGAGAGTAAGAGAAGCAGCAGAAAAGGCAAAGATTGAACTCTCGAACGTAATTACGACTGAAATAAATTTACCATTTCTAGCTTACGAACCGAGTAGTGGTCCCAAGAACCTGGTACTCCAACTGCCTAGATCAAAACTGGAAGATTTGCTTAGACCGATAGTTGAACGATGCAGATCACCAATGATGCAAGCACTACAAGATGCTAAATTAAATCCGGCTGACATAGACAAGATCATTCTTATCGGAGGACCTACTCGCATGCCAATCGTAAGACAGTTGGTTGCAAATGTCATGGGGAAGGAACCGGAAGGAGGAATAGATCCCATGGAAGCGGTGGCTTTGGGTGCGGCTGTGCAGGGAGCGATAATTGCTGGCGATGTATCTACAGATATTCTTCTAGTGGATGTAACCCCTTTGACTCTTGGGGTTGAAGTCTTAGGAGGATTAAAAGAACCCCTCATAGAGAAAAATACGACTATACCTACAAAGAAGAGCAAGGTTTTCACGACTGCTGCAGATTATCAAACATCAGTGACAATCCACATTGTGCAAGGTGAAAGATCAATGGCCTCTGATTGCGTTTCTCTTGGAATGTTTAATCTATCTGGCATCCCTCCTGCACCTCGAGGAGTGCCTCAGGTAGAAGTTGCTTTCGACATCGACGCGAATGGTATACTGAATGTTACAGCAAAAGATTTGGCTACTTCGAAGGAAGCAAAAATCACTATTGCGGCCAACAACAAACTTTCTAAGGATGAACTGGATAGACTCAAGAAAGAATCAGAACAGTTTGCAGATGCCGACAAGAAGAAGCGGGAAGAAGCTGAACTCAAGAATGAAGCGGACAATCTCATTTATGCAGCTGAGAAGTTAGTTCAACAAGATTTGAAGGATAAAATAAAGCCTGAGCAAATTGAAAAAGCGAATAAATCTATTCAGGAACTGAAGTCTGCAATGTCCAATAACAACATCGAGGAGATTAAAAATAAAACGCAAGATCTGAAGAATACTATAGGCGAAATTAGTGCTGAAGCATATAGGGCAGCAAGTTCAGCGCAGACCACCGCTGAAAAGCCCGGAGGTTCATCAAGTTCTGAGTCTTCAGCTACCGGTCCCCAAGGAAATTTTGGAAACCATGACACTCAAAATCCATCGAATACAACGTAATTTTGATCACAAGGGCATTCAGGGAATTCCGTGATAAGGACTAATGAGTAGTAAACGTGACTATTATGACGTTCTAGGGATTGAAAAAAGCTCAAGTAAAGATGAAATAAAGAGCAAGTATAGAAAGCTAGCACTTCAATTCCACCCTGATCGGAATAAAGATCCTTCAGCAGAGGGGAGATTTAAGGAGATATCCGAAGCTTATGCGGTGCTATCTGATGACGAGAAACGCAAAAGGTACGACAGATATGGTCACGTAGGAACAGACGAAGCATTCCGTGGCTCCGAAGCAAATTTTGAAGAGGTATTCAAAGATATTGGATTTGGGGGTTTCAGAGACATCTTTGAGCAATTCTTTGGCGGTGGCGGAGGCGGTTTTTCCTCTACGGGGAGAGGAGATCCCTTTGGTTTTGGATTCAACTTCGGTGGAAGGACAAGAAAGGGCCAAGATATACTATATGATCTAGATGTATCTCTTGAAGAGGTAGTAAAAGGAACAAGAGAAGAGATCGAAGTTCCCGTGGTCGAAACATGCCATGTTTGCAAAGGAACTGGTGCTGCCCCAGGGACCAAAATCAAAAGATGTGGAACATGCGATGGCCAAGGCCAAACCAGAAGAGTATACAGCGAAAACAGATTTTCAACATTTGTCACCCTAGAAACATGCAGAGTGTGTAATGGACGAGGACAGGTCATAGAAAAACCGTGTGTATCCTGTAGAGCTTCAGGAAAAGAAAATGCGACAAAGAAACTGTTCATTGATGTCCCTCCAGGAGTTGATGATGGAATGACGTTACAGATGAGTGGTGGAGGACTGCCAGCAGAAGGCGGCCAGCATGGGGACTTGCTTGTGCGTATTCACGTCAAACCACATAACCTTTATGAAAGACTTGAAGGTGGACATTTGCTCTACAACCTTAAGGTCAGATACACAGACGTCGTCCTCGGTGTTGAAGTTCAAATACCTACATTGTACGGGGAAGAGAAACTGAAGATTGCCCAGGGAACACAACTGGAATCATTATTTAAAATCAAAGGAAAAGGTCTTCCAAACTACGGGAATCGTTCTAGAGGCGATCTGGTCGTGAAATTATCAATTGGGATTCCTTCGAAACTTTCTGAAAGACAGAAATGGCTGATAGAAGAATTGCAAAAGTCAGGGAATGTATGATATTTCGCACACGAGAAAGATTATTATTCTGTATACGTGAAGAGCGATGTGAATAATAATCTATGTCATCACCATTTGATGAATGGTTGGGCCGAAGACGGCCAAGTTCTTGGTTTCCTGACGTCGACAGTATGATGAGGGATATGGAAAAATTAATGCAAGAGGCACTAAAAAATATGGACCAACAAGTTCCAAGAAACCTTGTAAGGGAAAGAAGGCTTGATGACGGATCAATCGTCAGAGAAACTGGTCCTATTGTGTATGGATATTCAGTGAAGATAGGAGAGGATGGAAAACCCGTAGTACGGAAATTCGGAAATATTAATTCGTTTCCTGGTCCTTTGGGCGGAACGTTTTCAATCAGCGAACAACGTGAACCTTTAATTGACGTAATAAAAGATAACGAACGGATCAAGGTTATCGCTGAACTGCCAGGGGTTAACAAGGAAGACCTTCGAATAACAGCTAACGAAACATCGCTAACTATTGAATCAATTTCTGGAGAAAGAAGGTATCACAAGCGGATCGATCTCCCTGAACCAGTAGATGCGTCTACAGGCAAATCTACATACAAGAATGGAATCCTTGAGATTTCTTTCAAGCTTAAGAATTCTACGGAACATGGCGTTCCTATAGATGTCGACTGACCGCTCTACTATTATCCTTTAAAACCTTACACCCTGGTTGTGTTTAAACATGAGGTCAGAATAAAATTTCCCGGCAAGTAGATGCGTTACTGGTCAACAGATAATGCACGCAATCAAGACTGAAAACATTTCCAAGACATACAAAAACTCACCTGTAATTGCTCTGAGCAACATCTCCTTAGAAATACAATCTAAAAAGATTTTTACACTTCTTGGAAGAAACGGCGCGGGGAAGACAACTTTTGTTAGAGTTTGTGCAACTCAGCTCTTGCCGTCTTCAGGCGCTGCAGAGGTTCTTGGATTTGACCTTGTAAGGGAACCAGAGAAGATCAGGAACCGTATTTCAGTAGTACCC
Organism: Nitrososphaeraceae archaeon; assembly: GCA_049591355.1. Lineage (GTDB taxonomy): Archaea > Thermoproteota > Nitrososphaeria > Nitrososphaerales > Nitrososphaeraceae > TA-21. Next base: position 7,459 of record JBAWET010000085.1, on the reverse strand, counting down.
CAAGAAGGTAGACCATTAAGGGCACTGACTCCTTGGGACCATGTTTATAATTGGTTACGGATTAGAGGCATGGATAAAAATGAATCGAGGAGACGCTCAGAAAAGGTGCTCCATGATTTTGACCTTTATAAATCAAAGGATACTCCAGCTATGAATTTATCAGGTGGAATGAAACAGAAGGTATTAGTGGCCATGTCAATGGCTGTTGAAGCCGAATTGCTTTTTCTTGATGAACCAACTATTGGCCTAGACCCAATATCAAGGCGGCAGGTCTGGAAGTCAATTAAGGAGAAGAAGGATGAAGGGAAGACAGTGCTCTTAACAACCCATTACATGGATGAGGCGGAATCCCTCTCCGATGAAATTGCGATTATAGATAAAGGAACAGTAGTTCAAAGTGGTACAATAAGAAGTCTCAAGGACAAGATCCCTCAAAACATACGAGTAGACATCTCAAAGGACGGTGCTGACATTGAAATGTTAAAATCCTTTGGATCCGTTGTTGATACTGGAGGGAGTTTGATGAGGATATTCACATATGAATCAAGTATCCAAGAATTGTCTCGTATTGCCATGAAGAAGAATCTTTTTTTTAGTGTTTCCCCTATCACATTGGATGATGTGTTTGTTTATCTGGTTGGATCTAAGAATGATGAGGAGAACCGTAATGAATATGAATTATGAATGCACATTATCTTGGGATTAAAAAAGCAACTGACTTCCGCTAGTAGATTTTCCCATTCAATATTTCTTTCTAGTTTTTGGTTTGCGTTGCTGTTTAAAATGGAAGAGGAAATGAATTGAATACTTACGTGTAACTTCGAAGGAAAATGAAGGCAATCCTTTCTCATACGTGTGGAAACAAGAAGTGACACAGAAGCTCAGAATGCAAAGTCCAATTTTAGCAATCAGGAAGTTGTCGGATGAGAATTTCACGGACCAGAATATTGACTACGAACTGAAATGTATTATTATATAATCTATGATCGACATTCCCGTCTAAAAAATTAGATTTAACTTTCTTATAGTAATATATCATCACGCTTTCTTATCCAACTCAAACTGCCGGGTTCATTACTTCAAAGAGCAATACTTATCAACTGTTCCAAGTGGAATCATACTGCATTTGAATTACATTTTATTAGTAATTGGCCTTGTCATGCTCTTCAGTGGGATTGTTATTCTTGCGGTCTCTTCATATTTTGTGCCTGACCCTCTACACACTGTAAATGCCAGATATAATGGAAAAATCTCCCAAAATCAACATAGCGAAATTGTACTTTTGGATGTTCAGAAGAGGAAGAATATTTCACTTTATATCTTGAATGAACCGGTGGACACTGCACTGAATGCAAAAATAATAAATCCGCGCAACATTCTCGTGGTCAATCAAAATTTTTCAAACAAATTCTATATTAATTTTATTCCAACAGTTGATGGAAATTACACAGCAACCATCACAAACTTGAATAGAACGTCAACTAGTATCGACGTTTTATTTGCAAGTAGCGTTCTCTTTTATAATAATGGAGACCCAAAAATTTTTGAAATCTATTTGATTATGATAGGGGTAATTATGCTTGTTGCTGGCACAGGAACAGCAACTGTAGGTTCAATCATGGTAATACTAAGGAAATACAAGTCAAAAGAATATAATTATTCGTAGTTTTGTTGAATAGTGAAACCAGGATAATCTAACGAATGCGCCATTGACCATTTATTGCGTGCCATCGCATTTATGAAAAAATCATTTAAATCGATCACACCGCTAGAGTGGGATGTGTAAATGAATGATTCAATTTATGTTTACTGACTCCCCTAAGAAAAATTCTAATCGCTCTCTTAACAACTTGCTTACTTTTTCACCATCTACATTACCTCTTAAAAGAGCCATGCATCGCCCCATTAGAAGTCCTAAGGATGCATTATGTTTCTCTCTAACAATTTGCTCATTGTCTTTTATAACTTTGTCAACTATCGCTTTCAAATCATTCATGCTTAGCTGTTTGATGCCCAAGGAGGCGATGGAGTTGTCTATATTTGATGCTTCTTTTTTCAAGATCATTTCGAAAATTAATGGTAATGATTCTTTTGCAATTTGAGACCGACTCAATCTAACAAATGCGTCTTTGATCATATCATCTCCTAGTACATTTAGATCGTAACCCTGTCTTTCAAAATTAACGAAGTCTTCTGTTAATTTTGAGACTACAAAACTAGGCGAGATGTCAGTAAGGGAGGCTATCTCTTCAAAAAGAGAAAGATAATCGGAATCATAGATTTGTTCAGCTAACTTTCTATTAATGGTGTATTCTTTAGAAAGAGTTGAAATGATTTCGTTCCATGGTCTTGGAATTTTGTGTTTCAGGTCTCTTATTTTTGATTCGTGAATTGACAGATATGGTATGTCCGTTTCAGGGTACATTCTAGCTGAACCTGGCCTAGGTCTTATGAAAACTGTAGAACCATCATTAGCAACTGAACGTGTTTCCGGAACAACTCCAGAGAATGCCTTGATCAGCCTATCATACACTTCCCTAACTGCTAGTGGCAATACTTCGGACGGACCACCTATTAGGATAAATGCATCTTTAGGGTTCATTTCTAGTGCTGATGAAATGGAGGATACATCTTGTGCGTTGATACCGTAATTAGGAAGCTCGTCAGAATGGAAGATTCCTCCAAGGCCAAAAAATCTTACAAGCTCACTTAGTTGTTTTCCCAATCTTATCCCGGGATAAGGTTCAAAACCAAGCAGCCCTTTAAAATCGCTAATACATAGGGCAATAACTCTGTTATTTTTATTTTCAAGAATGCGCTTTACTACCATAGAGGGAGATGAACTTAAGATGGCCGTAAGATCTTTCATTTTATACACAAGCCGCGATGGATTTTCTGTCGTCCTTTCCTGGATCCTTCTTGCAATACGAATTAATCCGTCCTGACGAAGTAGTTCATTTTGAATTACCTCGTCTAGCTGAAAGAGTTTTTGTACTCCCTTTACTTCAACAACAGGACCGTTATCGAGTGAAATGTTGACATCTTGCCTAATGCTTCCTATTCCTCTGGTGACTCTTTTAGTTGATCTTAGTAACCTTCCAAGAGATAGTGCTACATCTGTAACAATTTTTGCAGAGCTCGCTATCGGTTCTAGCGCTATTTCAACCAGCGGGGTTCCGAGTCTGTCCAAAGAATAACTGCGGAGATTTGCGTCGCCACCAATTATTCTAGCTGCGTCTTCTTCCAAACTAATGCTCTGCACACCAACGCTTTGGCCGTTAACTTTTAGATATCCGCCTCTTGCAATTAGAATAGTCCTCTGAAAGCCCGAAGTATTAGAGCCATCGATAACAATTTTTCTCATTACGTGGAATTCATCTTCAATGGAAGAGTGCAACGCCAAAGATATTATCAGAGCTATTTCCAGTGCTTGGTCATTTACTGTGTAAGGTGGTTCCTCATCTGCTTCTACAAGGCATGTTGAATCCAATGGTGCAAGGTATTTTATTGCTCTCTTTTTTTTCGATTCAAAAATTGCTGCTGGATCTAACGTTCCCACTTCACTATACGTTGGTCTCAATTTTCTATCGAATGCGTAGCTAAGACCAGCTGATTTCCCCATTGGGCACGAGCAAAACAGCTTTTGATGTGTTGCAAGTTGCTGATGTATCTCTAGTCCAATTTTGGCTCTTTCACTTAACGCAATTACTTCATTAGACAAAACTACGAGATCTTCTTGAACGATATCTTTATTCCTTACCTTCTAGTTCAAGAACCTTAGAAGCTATTTAAAGGCCGCCATATTTCAAGGGATCCGATATTCGTGAATGGAATTTTGTTGAACCTGATTGGATCGATCTTACCAAAGGGAGCGGTACGAGACGAAACGACATTTCTTATTTTGGTTTCTATCCTTGGGATTCTGATAGCAGCTGCGATGGTTTTAAGAAAGACCCGGAAATGATTCTAGTTTTGCAGGTTAAACGAGTGAGTTGATTATTCGAAAAAAGATTAGATGATTTGAGTTCCTTGGAAGACATAAAGAGAGGCACACCTTGTCAAGCATAACTGAAGAAATGGTATGCCACACCAGGCGACAATCTCTAAATTGTAAAATTCCGAATAGTGGAAGATTTTACCATTTCTGACACTTGGGATTTAATGGAGACTACATCTATTCCAAAATATTTTTCATTTACTGTCGTTAACTTCTTTAGCGCTCTTCTCATAATAGAGAGAGCAATATCTTTTTCGTTTTTTTGATAATGTACGAATGCAGCAGCAACAAGAATGAGTCCATTTAGTAAATCTTTCTCGTCCCCATAGGCTTTTTTCCATACACCTTCTAGTACTTCGTGTGTAATCCAGTACTTTTCTTCATTGAATAATTTCTTCGCCAGTATCAGAGATTCCTCAATCTTAAGATCCTTCTCGACAACCTTGTATCTATCAATATATTGGCCAATGAACGAAAATATAGATCTAATTTTTTCAAGGTCTTCAATATTTCCCAAGCTAATATCAAATTCTATGAATCGATTTGAGACACGAACGTCTCTGATTAGTATATCATATTTTTCCACAATTTGCCTAGCGTTTGAAAGTAACAAGCGTGCATCTTTTGGACCAAATCCTTCATTCTTCAAATATGCCATGTATCGGTGCAATTTGGGATCATTCATGTCCAATTAGCTAACATTCAAACCAAATATCCTTTGCCCAGATGGATTGTTCAATTGAAATGCTATTCCAATCCGAAATGCCAATAAGGAAACGATTGTCAGAAAAACACGCAAATTATGGTACCTCAATTTGATAATGATCTCATATTGGGTGTTAAAAATCTAGAAAGGAAGGATTTGGAATCACGAATTAAAGAAATAACAAAGAATATCGGGTTTGCAATAATGCTCGCAGAGAAGATTGTTTCGAAAACTGACGAGGAAATAGTAGATTCTGCATTAGGAATTTCTGTTGGATGGTTACTTGGCAGTTATAGTGAGGGATACTTCGAAAGAAATGGCCACCACTTAGACAAAGATGAAATGACAGATACCATTTACGTTGCTTTGAATAATCTGACGGTAATAAAAAAATCAATTCAAAAGGAACTAAAACTCAGATAAATTATGGCCTAGTACTCAATTCCTTGTAGGCTTTAGAAAAATCGTATTAAGTTTATTTTTTCATTTTTCTTAACAACAGTTCAGGTATTTCAGCCGGCCTTTTTGCTACAGGAACATTTGCGTTAGTAAAACTTGATATTTTTGACTCGGCCGAACCGTAATTACCGTAAATTATCGCCCCCGCATGACCCATCGTTTTTTCTTTTGGCGCAGATCGACCTGCTATATAGCCAACAACAGGTTTTGTGAAGTTGATCTTCATTATGTATTCTGCAAGCTGCTCTTCTGCGTCTCCGCCTATCTCACCAACTATAACAACTGATTCGACATCATCTCTATATCTTATCAATTCGAATGCCTCTATCAAGTTCGTTCCGTTTATAGGATCACCTCCTATGCCAAGGGCAATTCTCTGACCTATCCCAGCTTTACTCAAGTGAAAGGACACTTCATACATTAGAGTCCCGCTCCTTGAAAAAACGGCAGTCGTCCCAGGTTTAAAGGGCTGATGGGGCATTATTCCAATTTTCGTTATTTCAGGAACTATGACCCCTGGTGTGTTTGGCCCAATTATTCTGGCATTCTTAGATTTTGCATATTCCACGACATCAATTGCATCCCGCACTGGGACATGTTCGGGAATAGCTACCAACAGTTTTATTCCGTTATCGAGTGCCTCCTTTGCGGCATTCAAAAAGAACGGAGCTGGAACAAATATCCCCGATATTTTTGCATCCACATTCTTGCAGGCTTCCTGAACAGAGTTATAGACGGGTATCCCTTCGAAATCTTGTCCACCTTTTCCAGGCGTGATCCCTGCAACAACATTAGTTCCGTATGCCTTCATTAATCGCGCATGAGCGGATCCAAAGTTTCCTGTAATTCCTTGAATTATTACGGGTTTTTTCTTATAATCCCTCTCTCCCGGATCACCTATTAGTAGTTCAAAAATGTCGAATTTCCCAGTCATTCATGAAGAACTCCCTCTTACGTGGCTCATGAGAGACGATATTGCCTCTTCTACGCTATCATAAATTTTGGCCCGACTACCGGCTAACATCTCCTTCGCCTTTACTGATTCAGCTCCTGATATACGAGCGTATATTGGAACACCTATAATCCCATCACTGTAAGCATTGAGTATGGCCTGGGCGACTAAATCTGTTCTAACGATGCCTCCAAATAAATTTACTAAGATAGCCTTGATCCTCGGGATCTTACTAATGACCTCTAACGCTTGATATATCGTCTCTGTAGTGGCTCTCCCACCAAAATCTAAAAATGCCCCGGGTTTTCCAGCATTGTCGTTGACTAAATCTAAAGTAGACATTACCAAGCCAGCACCATTTCCTATGATAGCGATGTTTCCATCCAATTCCACGAACGAAAAACCGCTCTCCTCAGCTCTTGCCTGAAGCTCAGATACTTGCTGAAATTTTTTCAGCTCTGGATGCCTAAAGATACTATTATCATCTATTATTACCTTAGAATCAAGTGCCATACATGATCCATCAGAAAGAATTGCCAAAGGGTTAATTTCAGCAAGTTCAGCCTCCTTGTCTTTTACTAGGCGAGAGAGTTTCAGAATAAAGTCTACAAACAAGGTCGCAGGTTTTACTTCTAATCCTAACCTCCTGGCGAGGTCTTGAACCACCTCTCTTGATAATCCTGTGTGGGGCAAATCAATAATGATTTTACTTTCGACAGATTCAATATTTACTCCGCCCTCGTTGGAACTAATCAACGAATAACATCTCTTTCCTCTATTGAGAAATAGTGACACGTAGAGTTCTTTCGCAATATTTATCATTCCCTCTACCAAAATTCCTTGAGGTAACTCACCTTTTACATCTTTATGCAACAGTTCGTTAAACTTCGAAATAAATTCTGATTCATTAGAACACTTTACGATGGCTCCAGCCTTGCCACGTCCTCCAACTGTCAGTTGCGACTTAAGCACTAGGGGAAAGCCTATTTTCTTTGATGCCTCTAATGCTCCTTGTTCATCCCGCGCCAGCTGAGAAACGGGGACAGGTATACCATATTCTGAAAATAATTGCTTCCCTTGATATTCAAGTAATCTCATTAGGTAAGATTTTGAAGCGATGGCGGTCACTTATATTCTTATTTTCATTGATGCAAATAGTGATATAGAAACACTAATTATTCTAGTGTATTAGCAACTTATAATCGAGACCTTTTGGTCGTCTTTAGTATCTTTGTATTTTGATCGTGAGTGGCGAGAACTGACTTTAGTTGGATGCAACAATTACTGGTTGATTAGATTTCTAGAGAAACAAAACAGTACCAATGGAAATAGTTATCGAAATCAA
>JBAWET010000084.1:0-4644 GCA_049591355.1 Nitrososphaeraceae archaeon | reverse complement strand
GTCATATACCGTCTAATTGAATTCACTTTTAGTACCAGAATTAGCTGTTACTGCTTTAAATAATATTTGGTGTAGTTAGCCTGGGCAAAACTCTTATGAATGTGAGCCGTCAAATTATAAAGTAATTCTATACATTTGAGCATTTACCACTGCTTTTTCATTAATCTAAAAATATCAGATAAATGAATGAGATATGAACCAAAGTTTAAATGAAATGGTATTCGGATAGAGGCAAGGATGACAAACATTGCGTCTTACACGTGTAAAAAATGTGATACAAAATTTGACTCGGAACAAGAGCTACTTCAACACGAAATCTATGCGAGATATAGAAGACCAGGCTATTGCTGGCAGTAATATCGTCACATTTAGACTATAAGTTATCTTGTCTCCATGCCTGACCTTTTTTTAGTCTTATGTTTGTAGTATCACAAGAGGATCAGTGGAAAGCTGTTTCAAAAAGAATTGGAGCTAAGCTCAGTTTAGAAACCTAATTTCCATTATGTTTATGAGCCCCAGGAATTAATTCTCTATTTACAAATACCTGGAAGGAGGGATCAAACCAATTCTCTGACTCTATTTGTTTCCAATGTTCACCTAAAGTTCCATACTCGAAGGAATTTTTCATCCAGTGTAACCATCCTGTCCATTCATTATCCTTGAGCACATTTCTTTGATGCATCGCATAAGCATGAGAAGAAATAAACAAAATATAATACGCAAATGCTAACTCTTCTGATGGCGTTTCAAGTTTGTAGATGACTTTTTGCAACGATGGTTTTTCAATTATTATTTCTGCCATCTTGCGAACCTTTTCATCCAAGTCATTGAGGACCTTTGTTTCGATATCTAATGTGAATCCCTGTGCTTGCTTTCTTGAAAAGTACAGAACTATAAGCATTGTACCAATTATTCCTAGTGGGGCTCCCAAGCCGATAATTTCTACCGTACCAATGTCAACCATTATTTGGATGCTGCAAACGCTTGTTCTTAAGTTTAAGTTTTAGCACTAGAACTAGTAACATTATAGCATGACTAGCTCAATAAATTCTAAAACAATGTATCTAGCTTCAATTAATTTGAATTCACGTATCATTAAAAAGCATTAGTAAATGTATTAAGCCGTCGCAACAAGGCCTACTGATCTTTATGTTTGCTTATGATCGCGGGAAAGTACTTCAATAGGGCTGTTATGGCCCTTGACGCACCACATATAGGATTTGTAGTAAGAGAAACGCCGGATAAAATCGTAGTATTCGGGGAGAAGAATGAAAGATACGACATTCCTATCTCAGAGATTCAGCACGTCAGCAAGAATGTTTCGATAGGACTTAATTTTTCTGATATTGCAAAGAAGTATAAGGTGGACCGTGATGAGCCACTCCCAACCGGCAAATATGCAGACCCTTGGGGAAATAGAGAAGACGTCGATCTCGCGTCGTATGAAAGTAAATACCCAAAATCCCTATTCAATAAGGGTGTTAGGATAGAAAATGAAGATCATGTAGGACATGTGATGAAGGAAACTGACAATAAAATAGTGATATTTGGAGAGCATGATTATAGATTTGATGTGCCCAAATCGAAGATAACTTTTGTAGGAAGAAATGTAATTCTGGGAATGGATTGGGACGAGTTGTTCAAGTATAAAGTGGATAAAAATACTCCGTTGCCGACGGGAGAATCTATCGACACAATTGCAAAGGAAGAGGATGATGTACTCCACAGGATGTATTCCGACTGATGGGTCTTGTCTTTTGGTATAGAGAACTACTTTGCTATTACTAAAATGCCATTCTAGTTAGTCTAACAAATGTCTGTTAAAGAAAAAGCTGTTCATTTCAGATGCCGCGTTAACTCCACTCGAAGATAATGACGCTGCCATTGTTTCCTGTTACCTGTTTGATATCAATTCTAGTTCACCATCAAAAATTTTGGATCTTGCACATCCTTTTCTTATCTGCCAAGCTTGATTAAATTAATCTAGCAAATTGTACATTTGGTATTGGCTATTTCCTTCTAAATGATTGCGAGCTAGCAAGAATTTTAGGATTTGAGTCATACTGTTGTATGTTAATGCAACGTATAACTGTCACTAGGTTGTGCCTTTTGGGAAGAGATATCTAAAGTTTTTTAGGATTTCAGAACCAATATTATTGCATGTTAATGCACAAACAATCATGGAATCCTTGAATCTTTTTGAGTCATTGATATGTATTTCGCCATTTGTTCTCTACCATGCTCTTGAAGTAAATGTGATTCGTAAGCATCGCATTTTAATTCCTTGTCACAAATATCACATGCATAGTTACTAGAAGCCTCTAGACAATCAGCACAGAGATCTCCGTATGGTTCGCTACCGAATCCGCTATAAGCTATGATTTTCTCTTCTGTACATCGACTACATAATGCTTTTTTGCCAATGTTGTTCTTTTCCATTCGTCGATTTAATAATTGGAGTTATATCTATATTGAATTCAAAACGGTGTTAGGATCTTGATGTCCATCATTTCTTTCTACAATGGCGTCAACCATGACTGACAGTGACTCTATCACCAATTACAAAGAAGGTCAGTTAAAATAATCAAGAATTTTAGACCGCGATGTGCTGCTAGGCTGGAATGGTATTGACTCTAAATTAGATTATGTTTTCATCTTGGCTTATTTATTGCGTCTGACAGTTAGGTTACAATTACAATAGATTTACTAGATATCATATTATACCCTGGTCCGTAATTCATCAATGATTACACCATATCAAATATGTATCTGTATATCATAATACGTAATCAATTATTTGCAGCAGCTTCATTATGATGTCGCAATTATAGGTGGAGGAATATTAGGTTGCTCTATTGCCTATTTTTTAGCTTCTTTCTCAAATGCTTCCGCGGTTGTTATTGAGCAAGAAAACAATTTTGGAATGCATGCAAGTAGAAGAAATACAGGTAAGGTCCATGCTCCGTTTCTCTATGATCCGGCCAAACGAAGTCTCACTGCAAAAGCTGCACTAAAGGGATTTGATATGCTAAGAAAATACTGTAAAGTGAATAGCCTGCCATTCAAAGAAGATGGGGTAATGGAAGTCGCAACCTCTGAGGGGCAAATAGACACTTTGCATAAATACTTAGAATGGGGCTACAAAAACGGCCTGACAGAAGATCAATTGAAATTTCTAGCCAAAGAAGAAGTAGCAAAAGTTGAACCTAATGTCAGTTGCCATTCTGCAATTGTTTGTTTTAGAGATGCGTCAACAGACTACGAGCTCATTACGAAGCAACTCATATGCGATGCCCAAAAGTTCGGATGCCGTGTGATGCCCAATAGCAGATTCAGGAACTTTGTGCATAATAACCATCTGATTATTAGGACTGAGGGAACCGAAAAAGAAATTATTGCAAATTATGTTATAAACGCTGGTGGAGGATATTCCTTAAATATTGCTCATGGTGTAGGCCTGGCTACAGAATACAGAGATCTCTATTTCAGAGGCGAATATTGGCAGGCCCCACATGAATACTCTGATCTGACTAATATGAGCATTTATTCCGTTCCCAAGTATTCAGAATATCCATTCCTCAATCCCCATTGGATAATAAGAGCCGATGGTAGAAGAGAAGTAGGACCAAATGCAGTGCCGGTATTTAGCCCTTATTCATATGAATGGACAGATAATTTAAAAAACTCTATGGCAAAAATTTTCCAATCATCTACCAACATAGGCATAATGAGACTAATGATGAATTCACAGTTCATACGACTTGCATCCAAGGAGTTTTGGAGCTCCATATCTAAAAGAGCGATGGTAAATAGGGTAAGACAATTTCTTCCAAGTTTGAAACCATCTGCTTTTACTACACGAGGTGTAGCTGGTATTAGATCTTCTTTAACAGATAAAGAAGGAAATTTTGTACCAGAAATGTTAATTCTAGAAAATGATTATTCTCTGCATATCTTGAACTATAACTCTCCAGGAGCTACCGGCGCGCTACCGGTTGGAGCAAAAATAGTATCGGGATTACTTGAGAAAGGCTACTTGCATAAATCTTCTGTGAAAGGAGAATCCTTATGGGATATTAGTGAAATTTTAGAATGAACTGAATTTGACTTTTCATCCTTCTTCATACTCATTATTATTGATTATATTTTGAAAAGAAACGTAATATCTTATAATAGGGCGTGATAGTTGCTTTCGATATTGGGGTTGTTGTCTAGCTTGGTATGATGCCAGCCTCGGGCGCTGGAGGTCGCCGGTTCAAATCCGGCCAACCCCATAGAGCTCATGCAATGATGACTAGAGTCTGAAATTGTTGATTTCAATTTTTCATTCCTCAGCTTTAGTGTTAGTTACTGTGTGTGGCGTTTGCCACTGATGTGCTATTGGCCACCGTATTATTTGTGGAAAGGGTAGCATTATTTATTGTAGAGCTAGAATTGGTGGAAGCAGAACTTTCGCTTACTGGTTGTAATCCCTTTTCTTTTATAATGTCATTTAACGCCGTTAGGTCATATATTCCTGATAGATCGGGTTTTGTTTTCCCAAGAAATCCAATTTCAAATGCATCATTTGCAGATTTGAATAGTGACTGCTTTATAGGATCATAGGTTATCTCTAATTTAGAGAAAGCATCTTTCAGCTGGTCC
>JBAWET010000083.1:0-1510 GCA_049591355.1 Nitrososphaeraceae archaeon | reverse complement strand
ACTCACTGTCGACATTCAAAGTATGTGTAGATTCTAAGTGTAAGAATGGCGTTAACTCTCCAGGATCACAAACAGAGCAGGTACAGTTTCAAGGGTTCCACTAAACTATTCCAGATAAGATAATGAAATACACAAGTGATGGAAAACCAGTAAATCCTGAAGTACCAGAAACAACTACAAAATGTTCTCATTGTGGGGCCAGAGGCGTCAAACTGGTGCGAGGAAAAATCTATTGGGAAGGAAAGATAATTGGCCGTGGCGAAATTGGTCGAAAATTAGATAGTACGGGTATTAGCAGAAAAGGTGCAATAGGTGCATTGATTGCGATTATAATCATAGTTCTAATTATTGCAGCAATTGTCAATTGGGTGATACATTCGGGTGATAAGGGTCGCCAAACGGATAAGTTACTAGAATTAGGATGTGACCCTAAGGCCTTAAATAATTATGGCGTATTAATATGGTCATGTCCTAAGTGGAGAGGGATTGATGTAAATGATCCTTCAACGTATATGAATCAAAAACCATAAGGGCAAAAAACATGAGCGGCATTTACGCGATTTGCAGGAATTGTCCTCATCCAAAGTTGGATCACCTAATCAATTTAGGCGGGGATCAAATAGGAAGTTGCAAGAAGGCCAACTGTCCTTGTAGTAATTTCGTGAGTAGGTTTGGTAGTAAGACCTAAAGCGACTTAGAGCCTATCCCAAAAATATTGACTTCCTACGCTTTCCTATTTGACCAATAGAGATTTAGCTTGACATGATTTACTCGAATGTGTGGTAAGTGGATATAGAAAGAAACACCTGCCAACAGTTAGACGTATCCCAGATGAAGTGTGGAATGAAGTAAGACGTATACTACCACCGGAAAAACCCAGTAATACAAAGGGAAGACCACCTGTGTCGTACAGAAAGGTGCTCGACGGCATCTTGTATGTCTTAAGAACAGGGTGTCAATGGAAGATGTTATCCAAGGACTATGGCTCTGGTTCTACATGTCATAGAAGGTTCCAGCAGTGGGTAAGACTGGGTGTCTTTCAAAGATTTGCAATACAGACAGGAATTATTGACATTCAAATACGGAATATGTCGAGTACTTTAAAATTTACATGTAAAGGCATCTTTGACCCTAACTGCGAATGTGATCAGGCTGCTACAATTGCTACTCGGTCGGCCTCACCGAATCGCCGCCATAGCAGCCCTCATGTAATCAAGAGGATAATTATATACTTCACCTTGGTATTTCAGAATTTCTGTTTTTTTGTACAAATGTACTAATATCATAATTGTATGTCATTTATCTACGTCGTCCGTCGAATGATACGAAATTAAATTTCCGTCAACGTACTTCCTTATCCGCGCCGGTGCAGTGTCTTATTACTTCCAGAGTATTATCAAGTCCCCAATTGGCGGAGTATACCACCTTGTCACAATCTATTTTGCTGAGGTCAATTGTAGATGGAGATAAACTAGACATTGAAACATTTCCTACTATCGCCATCACAACC
>JBAWET010000082.1:0-25587 GCA_049591355.1 Nitrososphaeraceae archaeon | reverse complement strand
CGCCTCTTGTGGATCAATCCGATAATTTAATGCTATAACGGTTTGAACCTCCTGTAAATCGTTGGAGGCAGCAGATGCCTCAGCTTGGAATTTTTGTGTACGGACTTCCATTTGTATTACTTGCTCGGCAAACGGAACTATGAAGTGCAGTCCTTCCCCAAGAACACGATTTTCTACTGCACCAAGGTAAAGAACAACACCCCTGTGACCTGCTTCTACAATTACAACTGATTCAATCATGACGACTATAATAACGATGAATGTGATTATGACCGCAGCAATTTTTGCGATGTTATAACTTGGGAATCTTGACATTCTGCCATAAGACATATTACTTAAAAGAAGGTTGGTGTAGACTGGCTATATATCTTTACGTCTAGCTAGCGATCTGGAATTCACCTCAATTGATAATCTGTTAATTTGTTATCCTGCATTATTAGCCAATCTTCTTTTTCATTGCTGCAATGATCCAACGATATAGGTACTATGAATGGATTTTAACACACTCCGAAATACGGTTAGTTAAAAATAGCACTGCATTTGAGTTACTTCAACAATTGAGGTCCTATAATCTAATTTACTGTTTGTAAGTTAACCACAAGCATTAGTACGGCAATGGTTTACATTTTGTACACAACTAAACAAAAAGTGATTTCTAGTATGTAAAATGCACCTTTTCTGATACAACAAATGGTATCACACTTTCCATTATTATCAAGTCAAAATTAAGCTCCTCTATGTCTATTGTAAGCATAAGGTAATAGTAATCATTTATTGGGATGATAACACGAGTAAGTTTTTCATATTTTCCTAAAGCGTAAAGCAGTTTTCCTATTTTTTCCTGAAACTTCAATCTAGATTTATGTCTCCCTATCGCATTAAGAGTGTATTCCTGGTTTTCCTCCAATGTCATGAGAGGTATCAAATCCTTCCGGCGTTTTACTAAAAGTAGTTCACCTGTTGAAGAGGCTATTCCTATCCATCTTATGGATTTGTTTAGATCCAATAAAGTGATAGCGAATTTTTCCATATAGGCCTGTGTTATGGACATTCTTACTTCTTAGGAGTTATGGCAGCATATATAATATTGCTTCTTGCTATGAGTTATCTATCTTCCAAGTTGAGTACCCAGTTCAAAGGTATAGATTGTGAAATGGTAGTTTATCTGCCAAGCAATATTACATTTAGTTTGAAAGTTTGTACTTTGTCTTCCGCTAGAAAGGTTGCATTCAATAACATGGTCCTAGACATAGTAAACATAATGTTAGGCCTACCCGTGAATTGCCTCTCTTGAGCATCGCTTCAATACTTACGACATGCTCTTGTTCTAAGTTAACACGTGAGCCAGCTGAAAAAGAATCGAACACTGGTCCAATCATAGGTTTTATCATTTTCTGTTTTTCACTTGCTATGCTCATGATATGACGAACTATTAGTGATCATATCACGCGAATTAAAGATGCCTCAATAGGTTAGTCCATAGAATTCAGAAAGAATGGGTAACAGGACTTCCAACATGAATTGCATTTGGACTTCCATTCCTTAACTCTATTTTTATTAAGGGATCATTGGTATGATGCAGGAGTGTGTATAGGAAGTGTTTTTATATTCTCCCTACAACATATCCCCGATGGCGCATAAAATAACGGCACTATTATCATTTTCACTCATGATTGTCAGTTTATCTATTCTTCTTGCCACAACCACAAAGATATCTTCAGCGGAAGCCGCGCATATTCGTGAAATTACAGCCAGTAATACCACAGTTTGGTACGGTGGGGAAAAAATAGGAAATCTTACTGTCGGATTTGCATCCCAGGGTTACGAGCCAACATCTGGAGGATTGGTGAATCTTACAGCGCATGTAGGACTATTTCCTGCCCCAGGGAGTGTTCTTGAAGGCTGGCTTATTGATCCTGACATACCTTCTTACTTTAATTTGACGTTGGGTCAATTCGTGAATGGTACCCTAAGATTTGATCAATATATGGTTAATCCAGCGGTGTACAAATTCTTTGTTGTATCGCAAGAACCAGTAGGTGATACTGATCCACGAATGTCAAATATCATTCTTGGTGGATCGGAATTTGCCCTAGAACCAGAAGATATAGTAGCCGGAAGTAAACTGAATCTTCCTTAAAAAACTATATTGCTTCGTTGTGTAAATAACAATCTGATTAAATAGCTAGTCGAACTAGCCTATCCTTCTTTAACTTCTAGGAGTTGTGTCAAGTCCTTTGGGAATTACTACTACAAATATTGATCGATCTTAATAATGGAGCAAATTTGTTATGGACAATAGTATCCGTCTATATCTCATATCGAACTATTATATAACTCGTCTTCATATTAAATTAATCATGTCTATACAGCTAATTCTATTAACGGCTGTATTGGTAACGACTGTCTTTTCAGTGGGAATTACAACCATCCTGATAAATTCAAGCTATGCTCAAGAGCAGAAGTTCATTACATCGCTCACGGGTGATCAAGAAGTTCCACCTAGCGGTTCTGCCGCAAAAGGTAGTGCGTGGTTCAAACCAAATAATGATTCTATGTGGTACATAATAGACGTGACAGGATTGGATACGGTAATGGAAGCCCACATGCATATCGGCAAAAGTGGACAAAATGGTGACCCCGTCGTAATGCTTTTCCATTCTGGACCCACTGGTCCTTTAAATGGAACGTTGATTCAAGGTAGCTTTAGTGCTGCTGAGTTATATGGTCCTATGTCGGGCAAGACGATATCCTATCTACTGGATAAAATGAATAAAGGAGAGGCTTACGTCAATATCCATACCGGCTCGTTTCCCAATGGAGAGATCAGAGGACAAATATCACGATCACGAGTGAACTCTACAATTAACGCTAATACAACGATGATAGAGCATACTACATCTCCGTGAGCTGGATCTCTCATTAAATTGCTGATGAAATCGCTAACAAATGGGATCTAGCCGCACGACGAACATCAAGAGCTGGAAGAAAATGGGTATATTGACTCCATTGTTCTTTTTTGATTAAGGCACCTATACGGAAAGAAGTTATTGGTGCTCTTCATGCCCGTAAGATCAGTCTCATTACGTGTAATTCCAAAAAAAAGTTATAAGTAGACTGACACTATTATTGATATCAAGCTAAATTTCGCTACCATAAGGGAACTATCTTGCAAAATAGAAACAGGCGAACTTTCTCCTATTTCTTTAGTTGAGGATTCTATTAACAAAATTAAAAAATATAATCCAACATTCAATGCGTTCATCACAATATTAGAGAAGACAGCACTAAAGGAAGCAGAAACTACAGAAAAACGGGTAAAAAAGGGCTATTACAAAGGACCTCTCGATGGAATACCATATTCACTCAAGGATATTATTTACATAAAGGGTGTAAGATGTACCGCTGGTTCCAAAATATTAAAACATTTTTTTCCGAAAAGGAGCGCAGAATGTGTATCGCAGTTGAGAAGAGCGGGGTCCATTATCCTTGGTACTACTAACTTGAACGAATTTGCCTCTGGAATAACTGGGATAAATCCACATTACGGATCATCAATAAATCCTTGGAACAAAGATCACATATCAGGCGGATCGAGTGGAGGTTCGTGTGTATCGGTATCCTGTGGCATGGTCTCCTTTTCACTAGGTACTGATACCGGCGGCTCAATTCGAGTTCCGTCTGCATATTGTGGAGTAGTCGGCATAAAGCCCACATACGATTTGATTAGCAGAGATGGTATTATTAACCTCGCACCATCCTTAGATAATATTGGATGTATAACTAGAAGTGCTTGGGATGCAGCATTAGTTCTAAAAAATTTGATACAAAAGGATCGTCTTTTTCATTATCCAAAGATCTCAAATTCAGGCGAAGATATATTTGAAGAGATTGGACATAAACATAGAAAATTGGTGGTTGGCATTCCCCCTGATTATTTTTTCGATGACGCAGATCTCGAAATCGTGAGAAGTTTTTACCAATTTGTGAATGTTATCGAATGTTCTGGAAACCACATAAAAATGGTTTCAATCAAAGGTGTTAATAAAATTGAGCCCGCGTGGACGCCCATACGGCTTGCGGAGGCTTCGGAACAACATTTGAGGTGGATAAGAACCAAAGCTTCAGAATATTCCGAAGAAGTTAGGACAATGATCAAAAACGGATTAAGGATATTTGCTGTAGACTATATTCATTCATGTAGATTCAAAAATGAAATAAGAAATAATTTTCTCAAAAGTCTCAAGATAGCTGATATTTTAGTTTTGCCGACAACAACCGTTACTGCTCCCAAATATAGTAGCTTTGTAAGAGATAATAAAGAATCATCCAAGATTCGTAGTGCTCTCCTGAGAAACAATATTCCATTTAATATTACAGGTTTGCCTGCCGTAAGTATTCCTGTCGGTTTTGACAGATTTAGAATCCCAATAGGCGTCCAAATAGTTGGCAAACCATATCAGGAGGGAACGATTCTATCTATCGCATTTGCATTCGAACAGAAATACAATTCTTTAGCTAAATTTATTCCTCCAATATAGAATGGAAAGTCACCGCGTCACGTGTCCTAGTCTAAATCAATTCTGCTTTTAACTCTGGTTTCTGGTTACCGATCATTCTTGATAAACCGTTCATATAGTTACGTGCAAAGGTAGTTATTGGTTGAGACGAGTACCATATACATCCAAGAACCTTGCAGTCATGACAAGTTTTAGCTATGTCCCATTCAGGAGCGTTCCAAATTTCTTCTACACTTTGTTCCAATAAGTTATATATATTTTCCGGACTATCGAATTTCCAGCATGGAACCATTACTGTTCCGTTACCATTAACAAATATGCTTTTCCAAACTCCACACTCGTCATACATTCCTCGTCCATGTTCAATGATTTGGTGAAAATATTGTGGAGGTATCATTATTTGAGGCGAAGAATGCTTCCTCCCGTAATCCAAAACACTTTCACAGACCTTTACCATCGTATCTTTGTCAGGCAGCAAAGAATATGGAACATCTGATCTGTCTTCCACAAAAGTAAGTGAGACCGCATTTGATCCCATTTCTTTAGCTTTGTCAAAATAACTCTGATCAATGAATTCCTCTGTGTTAAATTTAGTTATCACACTATTGAAATAATGTGGAATATTAACTTCTGTAAGTAGTCTTAGATTTTCTATCACTTTTTGGAAAATCTTGACTGAAACCCCACGTACCTTGCAATATGATTCTTCATAAACGGAGTCTATACTGCAGGTTACAAACTGGATGTATTTTTTTAGCTGGAGGAGATCAATTGTATGTAGAAGCGAACAATTTGTAATGAGGGTAATTGGCATGTTAATGCTGTACAGGTAACTAACAAGATCCATAAAGTCGGGACGACTCGTAGGCTCTCCACCTTCTATAATTGACCAAAGGCAATATTTGGAAACTTTATTGAAGATGTACTTCCATTGGTCAGTCGTCAGATCCTTATCTCTTACAAGTTTTAATTGGCTACCCTTGTCTGCGTCTCCAAACGGGCACATCGGGCAGTAAAAGTTACAATAATGTGTGAGGCTGAAGACAGCGATTAAAGGACGTCTTCTTCCTATAACTCGATTGGCTGACCATTTACCTAGACGCTTTATTGTACGTATAGTGTCAATTACCACGAGCAATTGTACGATGCCCAAATGTATTAAGCTATTCGGCAGGGGTTTTACAGAAAGGCAGGAAATATGCAGATGGGTCTAATAAATTCAAAGTCACCCTGTTGCCCAAGAGTTGCCCTCGAGGTTCGCTTGCTTTAGATAAACTGTGTCCAAGAGGACATTGTCTAATTTTGCATTTTGCATTTTGGCCTCTACAAATATTGTTTTTTTCATTCTGGAACCACTAAAATCGCATTCTCGTAGCTCGGCCCACATGAAATTGGTTCGAGTCAAATTTGTGTCAACGAAAATAGACTTCTTCAAATTCCCATACATCAACAAGGCTTCAGTCAAGTCAGCCCCTTGAAAATTTGAATTTGTCATTTCTGCCTGAACGAGATTGGTCTTTGAGAGGTTGCACTCTGTGAATTTCGTCTCCTCACATCGGATCCCGTTTAGTAGTGCTCCTGATAGATCTTTATTTGAAAAATCCATTCCACTTATGTCAGGGCGCACAAGCAGATTTGTTAATCTCCATTCATTGAAATCTCTAATCTTTGATTCTGTCAATAATTCAAGCCATCCCTGTTTATCAGGCGCGGACATCTTTCTTTCGGATTTATCAATTACTTATATCAATTTTCGCCTTAGCAAGAAGCCAACTCTTTGGCCCACAGCCTTAATTTGGTGGTCAATCTTACTAGTTATCATCAATGACGAGAGAAGTAGGAGACAGATTTTTCTAGTTGGCTTTGCTATCTCCGATATGTCGAATCAATTGAGCTGGATTGACGACGGTGACTATCCGTTTTCGATACTTTGAATCTTTCTGCACAGACTCTGTCTTCATTAAGAGTAATAAATATACTATTTTTGATTGTGTATTCACTTAATATATATAGATATTGTATGAATACTATTTGATGGCTGAACGAAAGAACCGAAATCCCACGCCGCGAATAATGATTGTAGATGATGAGGCCGATATTCTATCAGTCATAAAGCGTGGATTGGAATCAGACAAAGAATTTGAAGTGGAAGCTTTCTCAGCGGCAGATGAGGCAATAAGTAATTTTGAAAATCATCCACCAAATTATTACGATTTAGTAATCACAGATATTCGTATGCCCAATATGAATGGATTCGAATTGTATCGCCACATAAAGGAAGCTGATCCCTCAGTGAGGATTGCATTTATTACTGCATTTGAAATAAACAAAGCAGAGTTCATCAAAGTAATCCCGTCAGTAGAAGTCATTGATTTCATTAGTAAGCCAGTAAGCATTGCAAACCTTAAGGAAAAAATAAGATCGATGCTACCAGATTATTTTGTCAACGCGCCAACAATGTAAAGTCAATTAACTGAAAAGGAATATTGTTTTGTTATCATTAATCTTTAAAAAAGGCAAATTACGACTATATGTTTCGCGAGAGTTTCATTTAACGTAAACGTGGTAAATTCTAAGGTAATTAATTGCCGAAAACTAGTACTCGTATAAATTGCCTAATCAATAAATGAATTGGTCAATTAATTAGTTAATTAATCCGGACCTACTATTGGTAATGCCTTATTTGCTGGAAGGTTAAATAAGTTTTTTTCTTGTTCTTCCGCTGTTACTTTTTCAAATTCTATTGTCAGCTCTACTGGTCCATTAAATTTCACACTAATTTCATTCGCTAGCTGACCTATTGTTTGTGGATCTGAAAACTCATTTGAACCTTGTAGAAAAACCCGGCTTTGTCTGTGCAATACAGTACCACCGTATTTTGATTGCAAGAATTCGATAAGATTCTGAATAGTTATTTGTGGCACGTCATTAAAGTAAAAACTAATTCCATGTGCTGGTTCCTTATCTACCGGAGTGCCGTATCTGAACCAAAATATGCCAAAATGCTGGTACTCGCCTTGCATACATTTGATATCCCAGTGATTTGCTTTATCTTGTGGATATGTAGAATCAAGGACGTCTTTTATAGTCAATCGCCAGTACCTAATACGCAACATGGAAGATTAAAATACAAGGATTATAATAATGTGGCGAACAATCACGGAAGAAAGATAAAATACCTTACTTACCTCATGAAATATCTATGGAATATAATACAGACAGAAATTCATCTACTCGATTGATATTGTTGGGTGAAATGGAAAAACAATTCGATGAGAGAAATGTTCCTTTTTTTGAGTCCTTGTTAGATCATGAAGATTACGTAATTAGAACTCGATCAGTATGTATTCTGGCAAATATTGCAGGCGAAAAAGCTGTCGAATCTATTGCTAAAGTGCTGAAAAATGATGCAGATGCCCTTGTCCGGCATGAGGCTGCATTTTCTCTTGGTCAACTTGGGTTCACAAGTGGGACTAAACCGCTTGCTGAGGCTGTAGAATCCGACTCAAGTTTCTTTGTTCGTCACGAAGCAGCCGTAGCTTTGGGAGTTATAGGGTCTGAAGATTCAAGAAAAACCTTAGTCAATGCTTTAGCCGACTCTAGTGAAGAGGTGAGGGAGTCCGCAATAATAGCTCTAGCAAACTTGGACTATCTAACGACGACTAACAGGAATAATTCGTTTACGAAAATGACTGGTGGATAAGTTAATTTACTTTTTATGAATTGATGTAATTTTAATATTTTTTTAGAATTGATTTGTTTTATTAAAAGAGCAAATCTATTTTATACACCTTCTTGTGATACCTATTGTGTCCCCGAGAAAGAGTGAGCAGAAAAAGAGTCCTAATAAGAAGATCCTAGTCAGAGGTGTAAAAGATTACGAAATCAAGTCAGATTCGGTTACTTCAATTGTAAATGATATGGCGAATTCTGGCGGTTTTGAATCAACTAATCTATCTGTAGGCACGCAGATATTGCGCAAAATGGGGAAAGATCCCTCCTGCACTAGATTTCTTTCTTTTGTGGGTGCCATTTTATCTACAGGAGTAAGAGGGATTATTCGAGACATGTTAAAGCACAAAATGTTCGACTGTGTAATCACAACTTGTGGTGCCCTTGACCACGATATTGCACGTGCCAGTGCAAAATACTATTCTGGAGACTTGAGAATGGATGATCGGATGCTGCATAAACACAATGTACATAGATTGGGTAACATACTAGTACCCCAAGATAGTTATGGACCTCGAATAGAGGAGGCAGTTCAATCATGTCTCAAGACTATTTATTATGACAAGAGTATTCGTAATATCTCCCCACATGAACTCATCAAACATATTGGCAGCACACTTGATGAATCGTCATTTCTCTATTGGGCATTTAAAAATGATATACCCGTAATAGTTCCAGGTATAGTCGATGGTGCAGTTGGCAGCCAGATCTGGTTTTTCCATCAACAACACAAAGATTTCAATATCGATATTCTTTCTGATGAAACAAAACTATCAGATTTTGTTTATGAGGCAAAAAAAACTGGCGCATTCATGATAGGTGGAGGAATTTCAAAACACCATACTCTGTGGTGGAACCAATTTAGGGGAGGACTTGACTATGCCGTATACATAACAACATCATCAGAGTGGGACGGTAGTTCGAGTGGAGCTTTGGTGGCCGAGGCCATATCGTGGGGCAAGGTCAAAGATATGGCAATGCAGACTACTATTCATGGGGAGGCGACCATTCTACTGCCTTTTATCTATTCTACTCTGACAACTAATCCGAAATACTAATCCGAAATAGGTAACACCTTATACTTGACTCGACATGTATTACTTTAGTCTCTTTTTGATGTACTTATTTACTCATATTTTGCAAACTGTTTCTATTCAGAATAGTGATAGATTGTATTCTTGCAGCATCAGGATCTTTTGGTTGATCATTTTGAATTGTTGTGAGATTAGCAATTTTATCGACTACATCCATTCCTTCGATCACATGCCCAAATACCGTGTATTGGCCATCTAAGAATCTTGAGTCATTTGATACAATAAAGAACTGGGAGCCGGCACTATTCGGGTCGCTGGATCTAGCCATGGACAGAATTCCTCGCACGTGAGGTATATCATTAAATTCAGATAGGATTGAATATCCTGGACCCCCTGTACCCCAGAACTCTCTAGGTTTGCCATCTGGTTTCGTGTTGTTATCTCCACCCTGTATTACAAATCCTTTGACTATCCTATGGAATATCGTGTCGTTATAAAAGCCACTTTTTGCAAGTTTCTCGAAGTTGGCAACATGATTAGGAGCAGCATTGGGATAGAATGCTACTGTTATCGGGCCTTGTGTTGTGTCTATCCTAGCTACTTCCCTTGATTCGGTGGTATTTGCACGGCTGCCCACATTACCGGCCTGGGAGAATGAGGTTCCGGTGGAATCCGTATCCTTTTCGTTGTAAGGATCTGACGTAGGTTTTGGCACATAATTATGGTTGACTTGATAAATCAAAACGCCAAAAAATAGTCCTGTTTGATGACTATTAAAGCTGTCAGATGCGTAAACTAATTTCAAAGGCTGATCACTTCTTCCATCGGCAGGATATTTGATATCTTTTGTGTACAGCGCAACTGTGCCAGGTTGATACTGCTCTGCTAAATTAGTAAGCATGCCTTTGTCGAATGATGCGTAGGACTGGGGAGTAAATGGTATTATGCTGCCAAGAAGCGTTCTATTCCAGAAGTAGGGTGTAGGCGTAAATCCGTCCTGCTGTAAGTATTTATCTTCTTTAAATCCACCTATCCTAATAAACCACTGTTTCTTACTTTCATCACCGCCACTCCCCAAAACATAGAAATCTGTTCCGTTATTTCCACTGAATCTCTGACCAACAACATATACCAAAATATAGTCGGCCTTAAGATCTTTTGCGATCTTCAATCCATTTTCAGTCTGATCCATGAACATTTTTGCAATGGTAGCAATTCGAGTTTGATTAATTGTTCCGTTATCTGCAAGACTTGTCCTGTTTCCAACTGTCGTTATCCAATATCCATAATCCCACCATGCTGCAACTACTGAATTCTCAGGCGTATTGCTCGAAATCCAGTTTAGCGCATTCGTCCAATCGTTTGTAGTTAGTCTGTACCCAGTTCCACCGTTGGCGATCGATGGAGGGATGTCAGCAGAACTTATCCAATTTGAGTTCGGAGGGATTATCATACCACTATTATCCAAAATTGGCAGTGAAATGAGGAGAATGATTAATGCAATGAATACTATTCTTATTGGCCTACTTATTTGGGATGCGCCTTCTCGCTCTAGTTTCTTCTTTGTTTTCTGTGCTGCGGTAGGAGAGCGTGTTGCTCTGTAAACTAATATGCTCCTAGTTATTTCGTAAAGGCCGATGCCTGCCAAAACTATGATCCCGATTGAAGCGAATACGAGTAGTCTCGCAAAAGTGGCACTTACGTAGACTCCTGTTATACCGATGAGCAGCGCGAATATAGAAGTATCATTTCTACGCTTAAAGGCCATCCACGCCCCAAACCCAGCAAACATCAAAAGAACTGAATAATCTGTGAAGTAATCAACGAGTGTAGGAGTAAAGTGTTCCGCAACTGATTCAACTAGTGGATTTTGTGAGGAGAGGAATGGATTTATGGCATTTAAATATCTGAATGAAGCGGTATGAAAGACTCCTGTAGAAATTATTCCCACACCGACGACGAAGAATGCACCTAGCCAGATCAGATTATTTCTTACAAATTTTCTTTCATCCGTGAGTCTCTTGATTATGAAGGAGACAGCCAAAAAGATTGTGGCTCCGATCATAGATATTCCTGGCAATCCTGTCACAAATGAAAGCCCAGGTCGTGGAAATGCGCCTGCGCATAACAAAGTGGCAGCAGTAAATGCAATTGCCACTACGAGGGGCGTATTAAGATCTTTTCTAAAAAATGTTACTGCAATTAAGAATATAGATATTGGAATGCTGAAGTATTGAATGCCACCCCATGAGGCATTTGCTAAGCCGAGGAAAAGCCCGCCTGCTACTGCCTTCAAAACCGCAATTCCTGGTCGATGTTTTAGGGCTGAGATGAAAAGATAAGTTCCAAGAAGGGCAAAAAATAAACCCAGAGGTTCGGATTTGAACCAACCTAGATTTCCACGCTGTATTATAGCAGGGGAGAAAGCAAAGAGTAAAGCCGAAAACAAACCGGCAGTGGTGCTGCTGAGTGTTCTCACTAGCGCGAAAATTATGATAGTAGTTAAGGAACCGAGAACAACAGGCAGAAGAATTGTGAAATCTAAAAGCGAGATTCCTCTTCCAAATACTTCATAGAGAAATGCAGCGGCGATATGCAGTCCGGACTGAGAGGTTTTGGGAATGTCCCGTCCTTCCGGATACCAAGACATGGTGTCATGCCATTTCCAATACGCATCAAGCCCGTTATCAACAATATACTTTGTAGCACGATAGTCAAAATATGGATCGAATTCGTTAAGATAGAAGCCATATTTTATTGGAAAAGAGCGCATTATGAATGCCGTGGTAAAGGCTATTCCCAATACACCTATAACTATGAGATGACGAAGTTGAAATCGTCGATCACCAATTTTAAACAGGGTTAAACTACCAGTTAGCATGATGGTCATTCTTTTTACCTATTTTTTAACTTAATGCCAAACATTTACCAATCCCCAACCTTTGATGACTAAATATTACTAGCCTCTTTCATATTGAGATCCTCTGATAAGCATACTAAACTGATAGCATGATTAAAGGTTTATTTCAAAAAATTCCGGCAGAAGCTCTCAAAAAATGGAACAAAAGAAGGGGAGGATAATAGATCGTAATTAATGCCCTATTACAAGGCAAATTACTTTTTAGACTTGGATCCCTTCTTTGCAGACTTTGACGCTTTCTTCTTTGCCGCCATTTTCATTTATATAAAAAAGAAATCGTATATAAGTTTTAATTTTTTAAAAAATTTTTTGAAAAGTCAATTTATTCTTTTTCTAATATTTTTGTTGAACATACTGTAACCAGTTCCGAGAATCGTACTGCATCTTCTTTTGTCCCCACTATTGAATCATAATGCATTGGAATCGCCATCTTAGTAGGCCTAATGAGATCGTTTACTGCTACCGCTGCTTCTTCTGCTGTCATCACGTATGTTCCTGATACAGGTGTCAGAGCTATATCGGGATTTATCATTTTCATCTCTGGAATTACATCTGTATCTCCGGTGTGGTAAATGACAATATTGTTAATAGTGATTATGAATCCTACCTTGTCATCCTTTTTGGGATGAAATTCTTTGTTTGTATTGTATGCTGGAATGGTCTTTATCAGAATATTTCCAAAAGTTATTGTTTCATCGGGGCCGACACCGCGAATATCCTTGACATTCAGATCCTTCAGCTGAGCCAAACATTCATTAGCTGCAATCACGAGAGTATTCGCGTTAATAACTTTATGCAAATCATCTATTGAAAGATGATCAAAGTGGTTATGGCTGATTAGAACTAGGTTGGCATTATTCAAATCATTATACTGTTTTCCTAACTTGTAGGGATCAATATACAAAATTTTATCATCATCGGTTATCTGAAAACCTGCATGCCCTGTCCATTTTAGAGTAATTCCTTTGAATTCGACCATGAAGTAAGTTTACATGATGAAGATTTAAATTTACGCTCGGTATTGATTTGCCACTATCATTCTGTTGTTAGTTAGAGTGATTACTAAAACATTATTGTCTATTAGCTTTCTCAACAATTCATTGTCTAGAGTTGCAACAGCGCATTTGCTTTTAATTGCATATTCGATTAGCATACTGTCTACATCATAATTAAATTCACCAATGTTTGTTATTTCAAACCTTGAATTAGCCATTTGAATTGCAGCCCCTGCCATCTTTGACCTCTTGGGCCCTGCTCTTTTCTTAATAAACTCCAGTTCTTTGAGAACACTAGATGGGACAATAAATTTCAATTTGCCTAGTTCATCTTCTACCCTCTCCCGGCAAGTTATAGGATTGGAAACCAAAGCCATGAGAAAACTACTGTCGCAAAATATGTCCATTCTTTCATCCTTGATATTTATTATGATAATAGGTTCGAGAAATATAAATGAGATATTACGCTTCGGTCGAGAAATCTGCCAAATGATCCTCGTATGAAAGGATTATCACGAGTGGCTAAGTCTCAAAAACTTCATTATTAAGGATAAAGTTACAAAAATAGTTGAAAACACTAAGTACCGGCATTAAGATTAGGGCGAAGCCAGAAAAGGTTTGGGATATCCTTACAAAATTTAGCGATTATGAAGAGTGGAATCCAGTTATGACTAGAATAATTGGCGAGGCAAGTCTAGGTAAGAAAATTGAGGTGCACATACATACAATTAAAGGAAAAAATAGAATATACCACCCCACCATAACTAAATTTGATATTAACAAGGAACTAAGATGGCAAGGGAGATCCTTCTTGCCAGGCATCTTTGAAGGCGAACGAATTTTTGAGATCAAAGAGATCTCTTCGGAAGAAATTTCTTTTATTCATTTGGAAGTTTTCAGAGGTATTGGGGTGAAACTAATGGGCAATAGACTCGACGAGGATCTTCAACAGAGTTTTGAGGCTATGAATATTGCTCTAAAGGCAAGAGCTGAATCTAAAGTCTAAAGGTTTCTATTATCATCTGCGTTCTCTGAATCCAGACAGCTGGCGCCAAATAACGCGATAAAAGGAATTATAATAACCCATTATTCTAAGATATTCTAATTGCAATTGCAAATTTCTCTTAATGCGAAAAGGGTTAACATAGAGAAGGAAGCAAAGTATGGACTTATCGTAAGTTGCGTATGATATATGCGAAACATGGATGAAAACGGAGACCATCAATACTTATTATACTGAACAAAAAATCTTTGTTATATTAAAGATTCAAACAAGTGAAACATAATCTAGGAAAGACATTTTTGTTTTCTCCCTTATAGACAAGTCTTGTTTAATATTTAAGTGTCCAGCCGCCTCTTGTTTTTGATTTTATTTTATCTATTAATAGCTCGGTTTTTTCGCAATTCTCATATCGATTTAAAGCGATTGAATTATTAGAGTCGAGGTTTGCACGATCTATTCGATTTCAATAATTGGCATTCCTACTGTCCCCAGGTTTATGCATTAGCAGATTGAGATTCAGTTGGTTCTTCTGATAGTGCTGCAAGTATCCTCGCATTTACATCGTTTAAGTCTAGTTGTCCATTCAAATAATTGATAAAGTTGCTTGAAGTAATTATTCCTGCCGTGTTCGATCCATTTACGACTACTAGATGTCTTACCTTGTTCTGTAGCATAACACTGGCTGCTGTTTCTATGGATGAATTTGGATCTATAGTTACTATAGGAGAAGACATTATATGTTGAATGATGTACTCACTACTACTTGCATCTTGTATACATACCTCCCTTACAAGGTCCCTCTCTGTAACAATACCGATCGCTTGATCATTTCTGTCTACGACAACTAGTGAACTTACGTTCTTATCTTTCATTCTTTTCGCAGCCATTTGTGCAGTTTCTTCTAATCCAATAGTCTCTATTTTTACAGTCATTATTTCACTTACGCTCTTCACCATCACTATGAATAACTACTTGTCTGGTTTTATAGGTTATCATCTATCATTGGCACGTATCTCTCTTGCCCTGATTCTACACCGAGCCGTCACAGAATTTGGTTTGACCTCTAACCATATTTTAAGTGATTATTTGAGGTTCCAAAACACAAAGTAAGATGATTAATTGAATGTTCATCCATCGTTTTGTTCGGCGCGCATGTTAATCTGCATCATTTACTAATGTGACTCGGGAATAATCTGATTCTTCACTGTTGATGAGAGCTTTGTAGTTGTTTTGGTTATTCCAAAGTCTGTTGACCAATGTATTAATTTTGATTATAAAATATAATTCCAGGTAAGTATATCTGCAAAGAATCTTCCGCATCGTTACCATAAACACCACATCGCCCCGAGATAATAATATGTGGTGATGTTCTAATTAACCTAACTTTATTTAGTTTAGAATAATAAGTATGGCTAATTCTTATCTAATCACGTTACTATATTTGAATATTATGTATGTAGTTACCTGAGAAAATATGATGTTTTACGACATAAAGTCAGTAAGTAAAGATGAATTTTGAGAGCATATCTTTTTATATTCTTGACTTAGAAACTTAATATCATTTTCTAGCACAGAACGGAGTTTTGAATTGTAGATTGTAGCTGCAGGATGTATTGTAAGGAAATATTTTCTTTCTCCTCGTACAATAAATCTACCTCTACTAGACATGATTGATTTTCCGCCCAATATGGATTCAAAAGCGGTCCGGCCTAGAATACAAATTATTTCAGGGCAAATAACTGAAATCTCTCTGTCAAGATAATCTCTGCAGGCAGATCGTTCCTCATCATCAGGTATTCTATTTCCTAGTGGCCTACACTTCACAACATTTGTTATAAAAACTTCAGCCCTACTGAAGCCAAATTTTTGCAAGACATCTTCCAAGATCTTGCCAGCCGAACCCACGAATGGTCTTCCTTCCATATCTTCGTTTCTTCCTGGAGCTTCTCCAACAAACATTATTCTTGCTGATGTCAACCCTTCGCCGGGTACTGCTTTTGTTCTCGTTTGACAAAGCTTACATAATGTGCAAACCGTAACCTCCGATCTAATCTGTTCTATTGAATCAGTATGGTGATGTGAGGAATCTTTCACAGAATTTAGTACGAATAACAACTTACTTATAGCTTCTCACTATACTAATAGGATAGCAGTTTGTAAACTTAACTTGTATTACGCCTAAATTTTGCTTCTGTATTAGTTGTTCAGATTGTCTTATATAATTGCAATCTACAATAATTGTGAATGTGATTTCAACTTCGAATAAACAAATTCGATCAGTCAATATCTCAATATGGCCGGGAACATCTACATTATACTATTAAATGGATATGATTTAACACTTATACTTGATTCTTTTTCCTATTAAAATAAACATAAACGGAATTAATTTGATTTCATTATTACAGATGAGCAATGTTTTTCACCCCAGTTTATTAAATACGAAGGATTGATTGATTACTCCATGAACTCCAAGATAGATCAGTTGGATCTAAAGAAGGGGGTAAAGGATGTTATTAAGAATGTTGGCAAGAATTTTGGCAAAATCCAAGAAATTAAGAACTCAGAGTCGAATAATGATGAGTCAAAGTTTGCGGGAATAGTATGGGAGAACAAAGTAACCACTAATCTTAACAACAACTCTCAGAACGAAGAGCTCGATGACAGAATATCATTACCCACTAAAGCAATCGAAACAGACCACAACGAGAAATCATTTCAGGCGATTGATATCGAAATCGATGCTCTTCAAAGGACGACTGTATTTAGCAATAAAGTTTCCATGTGGATATCTTGATACAAATCGAATTTCTCACCGCACTTTGAACGTATGATTTAATTGAGTAATATTGAAAGATAGATATATTCGCGCATCATGGAATTGGCCAACATAGCACGAAGCATCATAAAACCTATTTCATAGATTATGAAAACATTAGGGCAGCTAAAAACATGGATTGAGGAAACGTACCTTTGCGAGAATATAATTTTCATGTACGTATCAGGCATTTTTGAATTCCCAATGGTCGGTAATTGTGCGAAATTCGATATTAATGGATCGGAAAACGAGAACAAAAACAGTGTATTATGTAGATTTTACAACCTTTGCTACTGTCAGTCATAATACTTCTGTTTTTTCTCTTTGGTTCTGCTCAGTCTATAAGATCGAGGTTCACGTATATTAGAATATAATTCTACCTAAATCAAAAACCACCAAGAGCCGTTTATTATTAAGCTATGAGACTGTATGTTGTCGTTTTTCACAAATCTTACACAGATGACCTAAAGATTTTCTTATTCTAATGAGTGTTTAAATAATGTGATCGTGTATGATATGAATAACATTGAATTCAAATACAAAAAATCTTATCGCAACGATTGTAGGCGTGATTCTAATAGCCGGAGTACTAACCATCCCGTTAGCATTTGATCATAAATCAGCTGATGCAAGGAATGTCAAAGTCAAGTCTGTGAAGAACACTATCAAGAATAAAATTCAAGCAATAACGAGAGCCGCAGGTACAGGAAATGATGGAATTAGTTCCGATGGTAGCTCTGGGACCGGTACCAATGGTAACCCAGGTTCTAGCACGAATGGCGTTCCAGGTACCGAAGGAAGCAGAGGCATCGTTATTGCCCTCCCCGGAGTTGACGGGATTAGTGATTCGACAGGAGCTGGTGGAGCTAGCGGAGCTTCAGGTATTGGATGTATTGGCGCCAGCTGTAACGGTGGCGCAGGCGCTGCAGGCGGTGCTGGTGGATCTAACTTCGGTCTATCGAGCTCTGTTTCTGGCGGAGCTGCATGTCAACAGGTTGTAAGTGGTGCACAAGCATGTTCTACTGGCACTGGAGGAAGTGCCAATGGAGGTTCATCTGGGCCAGGCGGAGTTGGCGGCATAGGCATAGGCGGAACTGGAGGTAAAGCCGGGGATGCATCTGGCGGAGTTGGCGGCCTTGATGGATGAGTATATCTGAAACTGCTAACGGATGTTAATGACTAGAAGAAACTTCCAAATAGTAAAACAACTCTTTCTTTTTTCAAATTTTCATAATTTGTCATCTGATTCTAAAATACAAATGAAGGAATACAGTGGTGATATCAGAATTTCGGCTTTTGGACAATTTTCTTTTCGGCTTCTGCATTTTGACCAGGTATCATAACGCGTGTTTATATTTATCTTAAATTAAACAGCCTTTTAAGAATGGAAGACGATTCGACCATAGGCGAGAGTAATTGAGATTGTTTCTGTGGGAATCTCAAATGATATGCAGAAGAAAAGGAAAACGACATTAAGGTAACGAAAAACTAAGACGTTAATATTTAATAATTAAGAGACATAGGACATATTGCGAACTACAAATCCATTTCGCAACCTATTCAAACAAACCTATGCCTGAAATGTCCCAGTATATAGCAAATCGGAAGCTTAATGATACCCCAGTTTTGTATTATGCACATGAGAATAAATTTCAACTTCTTCAAGAAAAATGAAAAAGACAATGTTTTTAAATGCAAGAATTGTTCCATGACGTTTCAAGACAAGGAAAGAATGTTAACTCATAGCAAAAAGGCACATACAGGTAGAGAGAAACCAGATACGGGTCACCACTAATTACATTACGTTTCCTAATTTTTAGTAAAGTATTTTAGCCATTTTGGAATCAATCGATAGGTGGAATTGATGAGTAAATCTTCAGCAGAGAATTTTAGCAAATAATAGATAGACTGTACAAGTGCCAAAAAAGATATGGTTTTATCCAAACAGTTCTTGTTTTCTATTCTTGGTTAGGCTGTATTAGTCTTTATCTAACTTGAACAAGAGAACACGATATATAACTTTTGGACATTCAAGTAATTGTTAACTTTCAGTCGCTAAAATAGCAACAATAACATTTTTTTAACTACGGTTTAATAAGCATAATAAAACGAGGAAGTAAAATTATTAAGCATATCTTAGTTCTTGACCACCCTGCAGTGGTTGGTCGAAAATAATACTACTATTATCACTATATACAAAATTTTGCTTTGTACAGTCCTCAATCCCTTGTTGCAGCCCATCAAAACCTAAGCTACCTGACTGAAGCTGACTGAAAAGTCTGTCAAAGCATTGAAATGGGTCGGATTGTAGCTTCTGCCACAAAAACGGCTTGTTTTTAAAAACTACAGGACTTAATTCACTCGGACTGCGTTCGTCATTAGGACCAAATAGTATAGCAAGTGACAAGAATAGTACTCCAAAAAATACAACAAAACATAGAACAATAAGAATTTGTAGGCCCTATTACTTTTGTATATTCAATATAGCTTAGAGGGACTTTAAAACATTACTTTTAATGCGACTTTAAAAAAAGCTCATATGATGCAGCAGATCTCATGGGGGTGGATTCTCTTCTAGACGATAAAATTGTGAAAATGTCTGAAGGACAATCATCAGACAAGGTACCTCAAGGGGGTCGTCTCTTCTAAATTAGTACATATGGTCGAACCATGTCTAGAATGATTACCCTCCACAATGATAGAGAGTTTGTTTACGATGTATTATGACACAATTGGCGCCTACAATTTTTTAAATTTACCATCCACCAACGAGATCAAACCTGTTGCGATCAACGGTTTTTCAGCAAGTGCTTTTTCAATGGCATTATTACTTAATTGAATTGCCTGTTCAACACTCATATTTTCTTTATATTCCTGTTGAATTACTTCGAGAGCAATTTCTGAGGATTGTCCGATAGCAAATGCAGAACCTTTGAAATAAGTTCCACTGGGATCGATCTGGTAGAGCTGAATTCCAGTTTGATCTTTGCCAGCTATTAGTATAGAGGCTGCTTGTGGTCTGACTGAATATATTGTGAATGTATGAAGATATGAACTTATGTGTCTTGCCAACGATCCTATTTCTATCGGAGTTTCAAATGAAACGCTATGTTTTTGTGCATACAATCTAATCTCATCGATAAGTTGCAAGATATCTCCAATGTATCCTGATCCTGTCGCACCGACGTGATCATCTATTGAGAATATCTTTTCGGATGGTTCTACGAGTGGTCTCGTTGGTTTTATTTGACTAGATATTATGGCAAAGTTTGGTGTCTTTATTCCTATGGTCGTTGACCCTTTATTAACGGCCTCAAGTGCACTATCTACGAATACTAACCTTCCCCCGGGTCCATAGTATGACGAGTATCGATTATTTCCCGAAAAACCTACGTTTGTAAAGCTATTATCTGACAATTCTATATCACCTTCTACTCGCCGTTACTGTTACCAAGTTCGGAATTACGAGGACATCAATTCCGTTACCAGATCCAGGGTCACGTTCCATTGCTGCGGCTACAGCCTTTGTAGCAATCTCTTTAGCCTCTTCATTGGTTATGTTCTTATGAAAAACACTTTCAAGTACACCATATGCTATAGGAGAGCCTGAACCTGAAGAAGCGAAATCCTCGGTCGTTATTGCGCCACTCATATCTGCAGCATAAATATGTCCTCCATTATCATCGACACCGGCAACAAGTAATTCTACAAAATATGGTTGATAGCTCTTGAGACCAGAGTATGCTAAATTCGCAATTAATCTCGAAGATTCTTTCACAGTAAGCGGAAATCCGCGACGCAATTCCAAAAGCTTTCGTTCCGCCTTCGCAACTCTGATCAAGTATTCTGCATCGGATAGCTGACCGGCTATCGCTATAGCAAGTGTGTCATCCACCTTAGCTATCTTTTGTGTTATTTTAGACCCAATGAAGAAACCCTTGCTGGCTCTCCTGTCTGAACCTAAAACCACGCCTTCATTTGTTTTGATACCAACTATGGTTGTCACTATTTTTCATGATTATATACAAAATACAAGGATAAAATGACTAGGTTTGAAAAAATGAGTCACATAATTTAGTCTTCAGGCGAGACCTCATCTATCCGATCTATCCGTTATCAATTAATTCACATGTTCAGTTAAACTAATCTCATCGATTTTTATTGTACTGACACTGAAGTCATCTAATTTTCTTTGAAGTATTGTTGTAATCTCCTTGATTATTCTACTGGCACCAAACATAGCTTCTAGTCTGGATTCTCCTGATATAGCATTGGTCTCTATGACACAATAATTTCCTATTATTATTACGGTAAGCTCGTACGACGTCGCTTCATTTACCCATTTTAAAGCGTATCCATTGTTAGTTTTCTTTAATTCCACAAATCGATATTTATCGAACCACTTTCCATTTAGACCTATCAATATCTGCTCAACTTCGATTTGAACGGGTATGCTGGCGTGAAGAAGTTGGAAGTTAATACTGCTCCTTGAGAATATAGGTGAGGGTTTCTTGACAATTTTACCGGACGAAGTAAAGACCTCTGCATTTTTATTCAAGCCATAGCCTGCATCAGATTTCTCAACTAAACCTAACTCTTCCAGCCTAGCCAAGGCTCGAGCGAGACTCTGCTGATGAACGTTTAGTTTCCTCTTCATTCCAGTAAATGAAAAACGGGAGCTATCTTCATTGATTAATAATGATAGAATTTTCTTATCATTATTGTGAAGCTCATCCTCCAATTTTGGAGATTCCTTTACGTTACCCGGTTTTGGAATTTGGACCTGTATCGCTTTTTTTCCACCAATAATTATGTCATCGTCAAATTTTTGTTTGCTGTTCTCACATTCCTGATTTTCATTTACATATTGATTAGCATCCTGCTCTTCAAATCCTTTTGCAGATCCAGATAATTCTATTTTAAATATATCCCTCTCCTTTCTTATAGAGACCCAGCCAAATATAAATCAAAAAGTATACTAAAGGTAAGTTAGTAGCCTTGCAGTTACTATACTTAATTACTAGGGAGAATAACCTATGATGATTAAGACTAAAAATTGACTTTAGTTGAGGATGTCATTCATAAACCATCGGGCCTGAATGAAATTGCGCCAGACTGGGCAAAAAGGCTTGTCCATCAAAAGCTTCCTTTTACCCTATCCTTTACGTGGTTTAAATGGTATTTTGAATTAGATTCTCCATCAAAATGTGTAGTAGGAGAAGCATATGGATATACTTCATCGTATGAGGGAGAGTGCAGAGACTGCAGTGAGTTTGGATGGAGATTTGGTGATATGTTCATGACACGGTCAAAGGCAGGGATTGAAGACAATATACGGATGTTCGTTGCTCATTGGAATGACAAACATGCGCAGTTGTCAATCAACCGTATGGACTAAAGTCTAATTGTAAACTTCTACTAGCGAAAGTATTACGAACTTCCCAAAATTCTTCTAGGTATAAAAATAATAATCATTCAAGATGTATTCATCCATATTTCAGTGCCGTATGATGTGCACCAAGTGTATGAAACGCCAGATTCTACTCAGGTATAAGTAAAACTTTGTAAAAAAAAGTAAAGAAGAGGGATTTGGTTACTGTGTCGGTACAGCAGTTGCGTTATTCAGAGTCATATCAATTGATGCACTCGTTCCAGTTGCATTCGACGACATTTCTATCTGTCCTCTGATCTCACCTTTTTGATGTTCTTGTGTATGGACATTGGTGTAGGTATCTCCATCATTCATTGCAGAGATTAGGTCTGCTACGGTTTTACCTTTCATTGGGCCTACGAGAGACGAATCACTAATGTTTCCCCTTATCGCCATTCCAAGTTTTGTTGGGTTATGCTTGCTACCTTTTAATAGGTCAACTATTACGTCACCATTTTCACCCTTCTTTCCACTGTGAATGTGGGCCCCTGTCGCATCAGATAATCCAGTTACGTTGACCTTGTACTTTATCGCCGTATCATTTTTCATTGTTGTGAATGTTGCGTCTCCACCTGCTTTTGAATCCACTGGTGGAACCTCTTCAGATCCCGACAATGTCGCATGGAATTTTTGTTTCGCAAAAACAAAGCCCGCATTAGTCGTAGCGACTACGACGATTAAAGACGAGATCGCTGCTAATAGGACAATTAAGTTCAGATAGCTGTTGTTTGACATACAATTACGTACAAGAGAGCGTTATAAAGAGGTTTCAAAATTTGTTTCTGGTTATGCGTAATTAAAAATAGCAAAAATTCATTTAAAGAATATATATTATGAAAAGTGCAAATTCCTTGAAAAGTAGGATTTTTGGAGTCCTACGTAAGAGAAATTGGATAATCTGCCTCTATAAAAAATTTCAAAGATTTCCTTAATTGCTTTCATATAAAAAGACTAGGAAAGACACATTTACATGAGTGGAGTATTTGAGTTATAAGTAGGGGAAATGAGTGTAAACACTGGGCATGTAATGCATCCACCAACAGATGTGTTGGCTGTGGCATAATAATTTGTCCATCGTGCCTGAAAATACCCATTGATTGTAGATGTGAGAATAAGGATATTTGTTGCACATGATAAGAATTGATTGAGGCGCAATTGACACCCCACTTTGGTAGTTTTGCGGAGCAAATTGAATACCATTACCATAGGATATGATATACGAGAGCGGCCACTTAGTGCTCGCATGATAGATTTTCTGGATACGGAATTATTTGCAGGAAAAACGGTTATTCTGGCATCTTTAAATCACAGAGAAAATAGAAATATTGTTTAATCACCCATGTATCGAGGCTACATCATTTTAATAGTAGGTTTTTTTTTATTATTTGTTGGTCTCTCAATTAATTTAGTGTACGTGGACAATCCAACATCTGTTCATGTCCCCTTTGCAGACGAAAAAACTGTTCTAAGTAGTACCGTAATAGAACCACGTAGCACAATTGAAACCAATCTAAAGGTAACTGGAACTCAGGCGTTCTGGAAAAATTTAGCTTATATAGTGATACATTTTAGTCCATCCAATGTTATGGTGCAGGGAACCTTGAAGGATCCTAATGGAGTCAAAGTAATGAGTAACGAATCGGATAGGCCATTTGTGGCTTCTTTCAGGCCTAATAATCCAGGGAACTATACACTTCTCGTTTCAAACTTAGGAAATGTTTCGGTAACAGCTAATATAACCTTTGGACGTAATCCACTTTTAAACGTAATTGCGGGATATTCGATGGAAATTGGAATTATTTTAGTGATCGGGGCTGCTGTTATGATCTTGAGGAAAAAATTGAGAACCAACAAACAGAATGTTCCAAGATAAATAATTATATTTGGTTCAAGTTGTAAGATACGTTAATCTATTTCTTAGTAAAGTACGAGAGTGGCGAGCTTCTAGGTGTGTGATTGCTTATTTGTTGCTTCAATTATCTTCCGCTTTTCTTCATTGAGTTCATCTTGGCTAAGGCCAGTAGCTATAATTATAATACTGTTATTGTCATCAATATTATCCTGAGTAAAGATTGCAGCATGAGAAGATGATCTCAATGTTCTAACAATGGAATAATCATTATCTGGTAGTTTTAATTCCAAGTTTCGTAGAGGTATAATTGAACCATAACTGTCGATGTCAAGTTCCGTGACTCTGACTTTATTACCTTTGATCCCATCGATCTTCACTAGCATGAAGTGCGTACTGGTAGCATGTCCAATTACTTACACTTTTCTATAGAGTCTTTCAAAATGTTTCAAATTTCTGGATTTTTTGTTTTCATTCATTTCAACAAAATTGTTAGTCAACATTCCCCAAATCTTGTTTTTTAGTTACTGTTCTATTTTTCTTCTAATTTGTCAAAATAAATAATATAATTTCAAAGAGGTCGAGGAATGAATATAGTTGCAAATTCTTCCACTATTAGGAGCTCGTCAGCACGTGCAAATGATTATTTCGCCACACTTTTCATTCAATATAATAATTTCAACTACAATCTCAGACTAGTGTTACGAAGTGAAGCTTCAAGCTCTTTATACCTCTGTTTTGAGACAAGACTTTTACAAGTTCTCTAATTTTCTTGACCTGACCCTTGACCATTATGGTCTCTAGGCAGTTATGATGATCTAGGTGGATGTGTGTAGACGCGCTAATAATATCGGCATACTCATGCTGTGCATGTATAGATTCCCGATCTTGATTGTATGTGTGATTATCGTACAACATAAAGACTGCTCCTGCTCCTGATTGGTTTTCAGCCCCTTTCCACTCATTTTCATCCACAAATGCATGTAACGCAGCCTGTATGGCCTTTGATCTATCCGAAAAGCCTGCTTGAATCATCGATTTGTCAAACTGCTTCAGCAATTTTGGCGCAAGTGACATGCTGATTCTTGTTGCCCGATTCTTGCGGTGATTATGATCTTCTCTATTTGTAGGTTTCAAAGCAATTTAGTGTTAAGACTGGCAAGTAATCTCTAGATATTAATTGATTTCCTTTGAACTGAAGTATGTTGGTAACAATAATAATAATCCTGCTTTAGTAGCCAGCAGATTGGATTGAATTGTACTGGATTATAAATGAGATACGGGA
>JBAWET010000081.1:0-2774 GCA_049591355.1 Nitrososphaeraceae archaeon | reverse complement strand
TGTTGGTACCGCTGAACATCAGGCCCCGGCTTTTACAATCGAGACACTGGAAAAATATGTTGCATTTCTGGCGGGCATAGCCGAGATCGCCATTGTGTTTCTATTGTGGAAAACCGTTAAGGACTTTGCAGAATTAGCCAAAGTGAGCAAATTACAAACGGAAGTACGATTTAGACCGTGGATTGGCCCGTCAGGAAATATTCAACCTGTACGTGATGACAGCGAAGATAAAAAGAAGCAGTATGCTATTTCGATTAAAAACTTCGGCGAAATACCTTCAACGGCAGTTACTGCGATGTCTGTCTGTAGTGAGACGTTACCAAAGCGAGATTTGTTGAAGTCGCCGAATGTAGATAAATTTAACCTCGGTCCACTTCTTCCTAACATGGAGAAGAGATATTGGATCTTTATTGATTCGTCCTTAATGGAGAACGCCGAAAAAGGGACGTCAAGTGTTTTTATCGTAATATATTTTTCATATGAATTTCCCGGGGGAAAAAGCGGATACGGAATGATTAGTCAATACGACCGAAAGTCAGGAGGTTTTATTCATAAAGATATGTGGCTAGACTAGGCCACATTTTCCTATTATCTCTCGCGGACTACTTTCTCAAGCTGAATCGGATAATGCCACTAGAGATTTCATAATGACAATCTTCTACGGCAAAGTGTCCTGAATCAAGTCTGTGCATCTCAGAGTTAGGCAGATCCTCCAGGTTAAACATGATTTCTCCCTTCCGCCATTTGATTTAAGTATGTTGCGATCATGATTCTTTTACTTTTCCATTTCGAGGATTTGTCATCTTATCGTTCCTCTCTATGGTCAAAATAGTTTAACTTGTGACAGCGATGGGTCACAGATTGTAGAAATCCAGCTCCAAAGGGATAGATATCGAGTCATAATGAAAAAATAATAAATTAGTGGTAAATTTCAGATATTTGTGTACCACTCAAAATGTGTCTGCATGTCTATCACAAATTCTGAGTCTCTTAGGAAGTTGTACATCCTGAAGTTAAGCTATGCAAATTTGCTCACCAGTTCCAACAAACCTACAAGAAATGGCTTATATACTAGTATATTGCATCCTCTATTATTGTAGAAACGAAACGATTTGTCTTTGATCGATAAAATTTATTAGTTTCAAGTCCTATCGCATAGCATTGCGGTGATTCGATATTCAGATGCAAGATGATCATAATGCTCATTTTTGTATGCTGTGTGGGAAGCTAGTAGAGCATGATAATCCAGTTAGAATTAACGATAATTCTGATCCCCGCTATTCCTCTTATCTATTTGATCGTAAGGAGTGCTTAGATATGTTTAGCAGATTAAGGGACGTTTATGGAGAAAACTTTGAAGATTTTCTCAAAGACGAGCAGTATGTCTCCGACCCATTTTGGAACAACGTACTTCCTACGAAACAAGAAGTATTAGAATTGCACCATGAAGAATCTGAAAGGAATACAGTTGCGAGACAAATGGTTGACCCTGAGGCGATACTTGAGCTTGCTGTCAAGTTAGTTAAGGAAGCGAAGAATGAAATTCTCATTATGTTTTCTACTGCAAATGCGTTCCACAGACAGGAACGATCTGGAGGATACAATCTGTTAAAATCAGCTAGGGAAAGTAACAGGTCAATAAAAATAAGAATTCTTACCCCGCATGATGATATGATTAAACAAATGGCGAAAAAATTGAATGACGAATTGAAAATAGAAACGAGGAATATACACGATTATTTACAAATGATGGTTACCATTTTGATCGTAGATAGAAGATATACCCTGACTATTGATCTAATAAACGACGCCAAGACCAGCTCTTTTGATGCCATAGGGTCAGCAGTATATTCTACGAATAAGTCACTCTGCATTTCATACGTTTCTATCTTCGAAAGTATATGGAAGCAAGCAGATCTTTACGGAAGGATAAAAACTCTCGAGGATCAAATTAGAGTCCAAACAAATGCTGAAAAAAGTTTTCTTATCGCTGTGGCGCGAGAGCTAAAAGCCCCGCTCAAACCAATGACGGCATTAGCAGAGATAATTCGTTCTAAGAATCTTGACCGTGAGAAACAAGATGAATTCATTGAAATCATAATAAGAAATGCTCAAGAGATAAACGGTATTATTGATCAGATGGTGATACCGGAAAATCAATTATAGAGAGCCACAGCACAATTAAAGATTTAACCTGAAAAAATAATGGGACTATCTATACATTTGCCTTCTATTTTCTGGGCTAATATCCGGATGAAAAGCAACAACAAAAATTAGATCGAAGCTGAAAAATAAGAGCTTAACCACTTGAAGAAAATTAAATAAGAACGAAATTCGACGTTTCCTATACTACCTGGACTCCATACTGAAACTGGCTTTTCAAGAGGAGTAGGCGTGACATGAAGGGGACGTCGACAGACAATAAGAAATAATACAAAAAGCTGTAGGACGTCTATAGCACGAGGAATAGGAATAAAATCGAATGTATGATAACTAAGCCGCGAGGCTCTCCGAATGGAAGACCAACCAATTTATCAACATTAAATTCCTTCAGATTTTTCTATTCAAGATGTAGCAACGCAGGTTGCAAGCAAGCCTATCCTTTTCATCCCAAAACAATATTTTAGACGAAGATACTCTTGCATGCTAATGTCAGAACAAAAAGAAGAACAGGAGGTTCACATTGTGCTTATATCAAACGAACCAGGAAGAGCGTATTCTGCTCTAGTGCTTGCTTTAGGTACGGTAACTAT
Organism: Nitrososphaeraceae archaeon; assembly: GCA_049591355.1. Taxonomy (GTDB): domain Archaea; phylum Thermoproteota; class Nitrososphaeria; order Nitrososphaerales; family Nitrososphaeraceae; genus TA-21. The sequence goes on along the minus strand of JBAWET010000081.1, from coordinate 21 downwards.
GGGAGCAAAATGTAAACTTTA
>JBAWET010000080.1:0-2545 GCA_049591355.1 Nitrososphaeraceae archaeon | reverse complement strand
TGATAGTTTTATCGATTTTGTTGTATTCTCGTCCATGATTACAAACTGTGACTTGGCCTTTGGAACATTCTTATTGGTAGTATCACTACTATTACTTTCAGAACTACTGTCAAAACTGAAACTATCAAACGAACTGTCCCCTCCACTAGATGATATATCAAAGCTGCCTGACGAAGATCCGCCATAGTCAATTCCCGGGAACGTCGTATTGTCTAAGGAGCTTTCGTTGGTGTTTAGTAGATTGGGATCAAAAATTTCTGAATCTTGTGTAATGTTGTCAGCGTTAGCAAGGAGAGTATCATTATTTTGAAATGAGACTGACTTTTTAGTAGTTGATATTTGGCTCAAAGACGGGAACAAGATAGGCAAAGAACTAGTACACTCGATATGAAGAAAAGTAGAAGGATTATCTAGGGCACAAGTATTAGAATCAGAGCTTATGAAAGCCGCAGAAGGAGAAGACAGTCCGGACAGAGGGTCATTTGCGAGAACAGAAACTGAATTTAACTTTCCGGCATCGGTTGCTGCCTGCGCAAATGTCAACCTGTCGTGCCACAAACCTGGAAGAAAGATGGCGGTAAAGAGTAGGAGGGCACCTAGCAAGATGGGGGACATCTTGTGTAGTTTAATTCCCTCTGCCAACCAGCTCAGGTTTAATCTCAATAGTTTTTTCTCAGTTGCTTATCTACTTATACTTTTCACCATAAAAATATATCACCGGCAATCGCTCGGGTTGTGACGCATAAGTTTTTGTGCTCTTTTATAACTTTAGTAATTGGCAGAACAATTAGTCAAATGTTATACTATAGCACTTTTCCCTCATTTAAGGTGGTGAAAATATCCAAGGTACATATACAAGTGAATTATTCTTTTTTCTTTGGCGTTTTGGTTCCATATCAGAATTCTCGTGCATGTCGGTGTGATAGATTGGGCATAACTTGGAACTATATGAAGGACCGTTGATCTGTTTCTGCCAGCCAAACTAGATACTTGAAAAATTTTCCAAAATCCTGCCAATCAATTTCGTGGTCTTCTGCAAGAGATCGATCCTACTGAATTCATTTGGGGAATGGATCTTACTGTATTTATGGGTACCGCCTACGCTTACACAAGGACAATGGAGAATTTGGACAAAATAGTACATTGGACCGGTACCTGCAGATGAAACACTTGTAACTGCCTGTCCATACTCTTCGACTGCACACCGTTCCACTAACTTTACGAACTTATCGTTTACAGGAGTTCTTGATGCCGCCTCTCCTTCCATGAATTTGATTTCAATGTCGCTGAAACCATGTTTATCAAGATGTGCTTTCAGACGCTCGAACTGCACTTTAGGATCCATATTTGGCACAAGTCTGAAATCAAGTTTTGCCTTGGCAATACTGGGGAGAACTGTCTTGGACCCCTCGTCTATATATCCGGAAAACATTCCCGCGATATTGCATGTAGGTCCACCCACCAGGCCTTTCTTAATTTCCTGAAGACTTGCATCGTTCACAAACTTTTTAATTCCATAATTTCTTTTGAAATCTTCTTCATCGAATTCATCTTTTTCTATGAGTGCCAATTCTGCCGGTTTGAACTCTCTTACATCCTTATACCAGTCTTGTATCAGGATGTTTCCTCGCTCATCTCTCAATGTATTCAACGCAGAAACAAGGCGCCATGCCGGATTTTCTATCACAACAGCAAGACTTGAATGAACATCGACATTTGGTCCCCTTGCGATCAGCTCTACGTAAAGTAATCCCTTCATGCCTAGGCTAATAATTGGCCTGTCCTTTTCATCGATGTATCCAAATTCCCATATGACTGCGTCACACTGAAATTTTTCTTTGTATCTAGTAAGGTATTCTTCTATATGAGAACTTCCTATTTCCTCTTCTCCTTCCACCAAAAATTTGATATTACATGGTACGTCTCCTGTCTCTTTAAGAAAGTAATCTACAGCCTTAATGCGTGTGATTAATTCGCCTTTGTCGTCTGATGAACCTCTACCAAAAACAAAGTTACCTTCCCTATTCCCGCTGAAAGGATCCGCATTCCACAAGTCGAGAGGGTCTGGTGGCTGTACGTCATAATGATTGTAGAAGAGAATGGTTTTTCCTGATGGATTTGAACGTGATCTAACCTCACCAAAAACAATTGGAGGTATCTTATCTGACTTCGCTTCTTCTTCCAGGTAAAGCAGCTCGGCCTTGATCCCTGCATCATTCATGATTTTGGATACTAATTTGGCACATTCTTCTAGAAACTGGTTTTTTGCCGAGACACTGGGGATCCTTATCAATTCTTGCAGATTGGATACAAGATATTCTACATCAGTGTCTACCCTCTTGCTAATCGCCGTCAATGAAATCTATTCATTATTTGTGTGAAAATTAAGTGTTTTCTTGATTTCAAAATGTTGGAACTTGCTTTATCAATTTTGGACAGAGTGTAGTGAGGTTGGCAAGAATCATCTTAACATGGCAATATTTGATACCGTGCTAACTATTTGACAGCCCAAAAGAAATCTGTATGTTTTAGAAGAGGCATGGTC
>JBAWET010000079.1:0-5385 GCA_049591355.1 Nitrososphaeraceae archaeon | reverse complement strand
CTTGGGGGAAGGTCAGTGGCTGTCGATCCTTTTTCCTCAAAGAATTATACGACTGTTCACCTGTTAGTAAACAAACTAGAAATACTGGAATTTGTAAAACAACATAAAATTGATACATCAGATAAAGTCATGTTATTCACTGTAAGCTCATCCCCTCGAAGAATATTAGATAGTTTGAAGGAACTTGTTACAGATAACGGTGCAATTTATATTTCATTAACATGGATACCAAAGAAGCCGGAACCGAATACCCCATCTACAATGCATTTAAAATTTCTAAATGCACAAGATAACAGCCCTCTTTCAGCAGATATAACATATGGTATCAAAATAACCGATGAAAGAGGTAACTCTGTTATTGAATGGAATGGTCAGACAGCTCTATTCAACCAGAGCGGCTCTCAGGAAATAATGTTGCCAAGAAAAGGTACATACGGGATTCAAATCTATGTGGAAGGCTTGTCACCATTGAGCACTGACTCATTGGATACAAGTCATAATGGCATGGCGAGAGGCTATTTCGCAGTAGGATAGAAACAAGACTGGAGTATTCGTTGGAACGGAACCCGATCTCTGTGCACTGCACTGTACTGTACTGTGAAAGGCTTATTAGGTATGTTCAGATTTACAGTGTCTTTTCTACAACTCGAAAGAATGAGCTGCGTATATAACGGATGATGAGAGAATGCACTTTGAATAGGGATTAATTCCCTATGATTACGATCTGCTGACTCGTCCAGTTGCTTTCACAAAGATTGAGACAACAATCCGAATTAAATATCAAAGTTAATATGTAATTTTTAATAATTAATTGCTGATTTTTAATGCCTATTCAAGAACAGTTGCGGAATGTTCTTATTATTATAGCTGATTTAACAAAGAATGATGCTAATGCCGATACGTATGATTTTGTCATATATGAGCGTCTCAATCATATTGCACAGGAAAAGGTGGACAAATATTTGAATGAGCTATCTTCTCTTGGATTAATTGCCGAAAGAATACGGCCAAAAACTTTCGGTGTCGACTTTAGATTGTTTCATATCACAAAAGAAGGGTTGCACGAGTTGATGCCGAGAGCTTAGATGACTTTTATTTTATTGTTAACAAGCATCATAATATCGTTTGAGATTTTATATTCTCGTGAGCGTTAAAACTATTATCGACAATTAATAGTGCAAAAACCATTTATCATAGCACAATACATAACGTTAGAGTAACAAATTAAGATGGAGAGAAAACGTCCTTTGGGTGTTACTATAGTATCAATCCTCATGATAGTCAACGGAATTATTCTTGTGGGTGGTGGTGTTTGGGCAGCGTATTTTATACCAAGCTTAATAACTCCCGAACTTACCGGTGATCTATCCAATTTAACGGATGGAAATCAGCTTTCTCCCCAGCTCAGTACCACTATTACAGGTGCAATAGTAGGTGTAGTCATGGTTACTGCAGGGATAGCGATCGCTCTGGGTATTGCAAGTTTTGTATTATCATGGGGCCTTTTAAAAGGTAAAGGATGGGCCTGGATTATAACTGTGATACTTGCAATAATATCGCTAATCTTTAGTATTATAGGACTTGCAAGTGGTAGTATTCCAAATATTATTAGCATAATTATAAATGGAGTAATACTTTACTACATGTATAGGCCAGAAGTCAAATCATATTTTGGCAGAGTAAAAATACCAAAATAGATTTCAACGACGTCAACAACATAATCTATGAGAACCATATTACTAACATCAATATCAGATTTTGACCGACATCCATAGATCTTGTTTACTAGCTACGACAGGTATGTGAGTATCGTTAATATAGTAACTATGTATCATGTTGGAGAATAATAACACGTAAAATCATTAAGACTTTTGTACTTTTGCTAAAAAAATATGATCGTTAATATTAAATGTACACGTTGTCTCGCACCATTTTGGTCAGTTTTTGTAAAACAAGGTCAATTGGCTGATTTGTGCTGTAAATTATAAGAGTGTGATCCCCAGTTTTTTGATCAGGCCAAAATTTTTCTGGGCAATAGCTACAGACAGCATAGTGAAAATTAAATTCACTCAAGATTTTAAATCCGTTCTTAGGAAGCTCTGTCTTATAGTACCCTAACCATCCGGGATGTGTTCCACCATCATTATCTTTCTTATCAGCCACTTGATTTGTTGGAGATAGGAATGCGCCCACTGTAAGATTATTGTCCGTATTTTTTTCGTGGTTTGCTAATACAGTGATAGTTGCTTTCATCCACGGATAGGTTTTGTCCTCTACAACATATTTGCCTGCGGGCAAAATCACAGGTTTGGAACTATCGGTATAATCGAGATTCCCCGTACTGTAAACAACCTCTCCAGAAGATTTGTCTGTAATTCCAATAGTGTGTGGATGTGGGGTGTCCCAAGGAGCATCAGCATCTAAGAACAAGATTGATACTCCCTCCTGTATTGTTAGTTTTGTTGGAATAAAATCAGGATTGTGATTTGACATAAGTTTTTGTGGTTCTTTATGAGTATCTTCGTGAGCTTCATTTACTATGTACCAAACAAAGGTGCCAACTGACTTTGGTAGTGAAATGGATTGAGATTGATAAACGGATTGTGCGCTAGGTATATCATTTGTCTTTGTGATTGGAGTGGAGCTGAGAGCTTCAATTGATGGATTGGCGACGATAATACCTAATGCTAGTATGGATACTAGAAAAAGTGAAGATAAACAATATGAAATACTGGTGTTCATTTTGTACGGCAACATACAACCACTGAGATAATTAAACAATGCGGAACAAAGGTGTAGAGTAATGACTCGATGCATTTTCTGCATTAAGTGACAGTTGTTCTCGTATTATTTCTGATTATTATTGTATTGAATATTTCAATTCAATAATACAAAGGGCATAAGATAATAATAGAATCGATCGGAAGTTGATCGATCAACGGAATAATTTTATCTATAATGCTTTTTAGCTACAATGGATTTTCTGGTATATCACTGTTAATAAGTGCAAATACCTTTGTCAATAAAATGTAGCGATCAATAGATTGATGAGCTGGCGTTTTTGCTAGTTGGGTTTATCGTTTGATATTACAAACATGGCGGATAAATCTCTGATATGCAGCACTTTTTCCAAAAACTCCTTCGTAGGATGAAGGACCAAAAGGGGTCTGTTTATACCATGGCGTAACATTTTTGATGGTAAAATGAGTTCGTATACGATTCCCTCAATTATAGCACGATTAGGAGGATTGATGAGCGCGTTGAGGCCTTCTAGGCGTTGTAATGATGCATACCGTTCCAAATTCCTTAAAGACGGAACCGCAATTAAACCTCCGGTATTTGCGGCGTGTTGCTTGAGCCACCTAAATCCCTCATATAAAGCCTCATTGCCTGACTTGTCATCATGGAGGTAATAATGTTTCACAGAGTCCATTCTTGAGATGAAATTTGTTCATCTTCTCGTTATAAAAAAATATTGCAAATGATAAAAGCCTCTTTAACCCATCTGGCGAAAAATGAAGGTGTAGTTATACCCATGGCAATTTGCATTAGTATACGTACTCGTTTTCGTTTTTTTTGGCATTATTTGTTGACCAAATTAGTAGGAAGCCTGTTCTGTTAAGGTCTCATCAACCATGCATCGATTCATGGTATAGAGCCGGTAGAACATTATCTGATATCCGCTGTGAGTAGATTTAGCACGTGAAGTGGAAGACTCTAGTGCAAATCAACGGTACTCGCAGTAAAGACCATATCTAATTTTCGATTTCATGCTAACAAAAAACAGTCAAGTACAAAAATGATTTGTTTTCTCTGGGGTTTTTTTCGAGTTAATGTCAGTCTTTATAGTCGATACGTAACAAAGTTACTGTATGATTAATATACATCTTATCTATTGTAACATGCTAAAATGCTTAATTTCGAATCACGTCAGAACTCGTATACAATTGTAATTCTAGCGGCCATTTCTTCGACATTGCTGCTAGGAACAATATCCACTATTAGCACAAACGTATTTGCAGCAAAATTTAGTGCCACTTTGTCAGGAAATAACGAAGTCCCCCCAGTGGATACAAAAGCAACAGGTACGGTATCATATAGAACAGCCGCAAATGAGACTGTCATAAAATACAAAGTCAATGTAACTGGATTTTCTGATGCTACGGGCGCTCATATTCACATGGGAAAAGCAGGCTCGAATGGTGATGTCGTAGTTGATCTTTTGAAAGACGGTAAGAAGAATCCAACAAAGCTTGGGATGGCAATTAGAGGAAATATTACTGATGCGGACTTGACAGGGCCTATGAAAGGGAAAACAATGTCAGATCTCATTTCTGCAATAAATAGTGGCGACACATACACAAATGTTCACACTCCAAGCCACCCAGATGGAGAGATCAGGGGACAAATTGAATCTGGTAGTGGGAACCAGACGGCGACTGTAACTACGACAGATACTGGTAATTCCACAAATTCGACAGCAAGCTAGTCAAAATCCTTACTCTTTCTTTTTGTTTGATTATTCACCAAGGACAAGATATTAAATTCCCATCTTGATTAGTTTCCGGGTCAAGTCCTTTTCAGTGATACATTTAGAAGGGATTTGAACTGGTTTTCATCACGAACGGGCTAAAGAATGCGATCTAATTCATCCTTGTAATAACTGTCCCTGTTTGAAGGTATATTATACACACAATAGCATTCCATATTGTCTATTTACGGATAGAGTTTCTGCATCAATTATTTGAATATGGCTTTCGTGTTAGTGCAATTCAACAAAATCCAATGGTAGATCACTGCAAAAATAAAGGCCTTAGATTAACCCTCTTCCGTTAGTTTTTCGCTTGCTAGTTCTTCAGTGATTGTACGTGTTTCTGTGACTTGTTTCTTTGTTAAGATTATTTCCTCCTTGACATATGATTGCTTTGTCGCTTCAACTTCTTCCCTTTTAAGAGGTATTTTTATTTCAGTTCTTGACTCTACTGGTTTTTCGTCAGTAAGTCTATAATCCTCGACTGTTTTTCTTTCTATGACGAGTTCTTCATGAGTTAGCGGCACCTGGATCGTTTTTGTTTCTTTTATAGGCTCTTTTACTATTGTTGCCTGTTCTACGACTACCTTTGTAGTTGGTTCTAATCTTTCTTCTACCATAGGAATATGGGTTTCAAACTCATCCTTTTCTGCATCTTCCACCGGTCGTTCGTTTCTAAGGTAACTATTCTCTGCCTCCTCTTTTGTTACCCTAAAGATTAGTTTATTCCCGTCATAACTAGTAACTAAGTTTCTGGGAATATGAAACCATTCTTTATCAAGAATGCCCTTCTGAGTGACCACATAGTCAGAATTTACATGTTGGACTTCTCCGAGATCCGCATCATCAATACC
>JBAWET010000078.1:0-12193 GCA_049591355.1 Nitrososphaeraceae archaeon | reverse complement strand
GGTATTAATAGAAAGGTCCTTCTATATTAATACTTCATCTTACTGTAATTGAAGATAAAAAGACTTTATGATTGAATAGAACTTTTCTATTTCGCAGTTTATTGAATCTTAAGCAATGCATCCATTTTCTCATAAAGTACTAAAAACCTTAGTCCCTTTCCGGTAGTCTTGTACACTTTATTAATTTCATCATATTCCAGCAAATCATTTTCGGTTAAGAGTTTCAAAAATCTCTTTACTTGTGTAAACGAGAGGAATGAGCTATACATTATTCTAGTCATCAGCGTTCCTTCTTCAGCCGTAGCAGAATTAAGAATAGATGCAATAACATCCGTTCTACTACGGTATTTCATGTATTATCATACACATAAGTTACTAATAAGTCGATCCTAATTGGGCTTAAAGAAACAGATACTCACCTTTAAATGTTAATTTTATTTAGCTTCCTATTAGGCAGTTAGATTGCCTTCCTTACAATTCCCATACAATGCGTTTATGTACGTTAATCATTTGTACACTTTGTTAATTCATGTATCTTGAATCTGGTAAATCTAACTTAGGACCTCATATCAGTTTATTTTTCATATTCATATTCCTTTTCTGATAAACCGGTAATGCACCACGACCTAAGTAATTTGCTTTCCAGACTATGGAAATGAGTGTACCCGATAACACTTTACTTGATAACCTCGAACAGTAAAATCACTTGATCCATCAATTCTTGACCGATATTGTAATTTACTTTTAATGCTTTTCGTGCCGGGCGGTGCATGATTATACCCAGAAGCAAAGGGGATTGAGATAAGAGCACATAAATATGACAGTTAGAAACCCTACATAGACCAAAATACATTAGGGGACATTGTCACAATATCTAACGTTCCTTCAAATTCTGGCGATACTGCAAATGTTGAGGTTTTATTATCCATTCTCGTTGTATACTGGTTTATTTTCCCTTTTCTATATTAATCCGGCATTAATGTGTCATTAAAGCCAGCTTTTTTGGTAAATTATTTAAAGCTCAGATTGAAATAATATTTGTATCTTGGCATGGCTATTATAGCTACCTATAATAGCACGAACATCTAATATAATTTGATCAAATACAAGTTGTCAATACTGATATCAATATGTGGACGTGGAGGTTTTTCCTGATGTTTACAACTGAAGAAACGAAAGATGATTTCAATTCGACAATCCTAATTTCTAATGATTCATGTACAAGTTATAGAGAGCGCAATAATGAGTGTGCGTCTGATTGCTATGGGTGTTATAAGGAGGTATAGGGACTTTGAAATTAAAGAATGTAATTTTGGTTACCTATCCTGACGATTTCAGTCAGCAAGAAGGACGAAGCTTGGTAGAATCTGTTGATAACAATCATGTAGTAAAGATCTTTTCTCAAAAATACCTTGGTCACTCAACATATGGATTGGGATCAGGAAAAGTTGAAGAAATCAAGGAATTTCTCACAGAGAATAAGTTAGAAAAGGTAATAGTGGACGATCATATGACCTCTAAGCGAATATATAATTTAGAGAAGGCAACAGGATTAAAGGTCATCGATAGAGAGAGACTAATACTTGACATTTTTTACTCTCGAGCAACCACTACGGAAGCAAAATTACAGATCCAACTCGCTGAAATAAAGTATGAGTTGCCACGAGTTAGGGAAGAGGCCAAACTAGCCATAGGTAGCGAGAGACCTGGAAGAGGAGGAAGCGGCGAGTACGTAGTAGACGTAAAATTCCGCGACCTCAAAAGACGAATGGGATTCATCGCAGACAAGCTGTCAAATGCCCAGCATAAACGTCAGCTTTACCAAAAGCAGAGAACTAGTAACGAAATGCCAATAATTGCTCTTGTAGGGTATACAAGTTCAGGAAAAACCACTCTATTTAATTTACTCACACATGAAAACAAAGAAACGTCAGATAGTTTGTTCACTACCCTCTCAACAACTACAAGGTCTTTTATTATTGATAGTCAGAAGCTTCTTCTAACGGATACTGTCGGGTTTATCAGCAGACTGCCAACTTACATGATCGAGGCTTTTAAATCTACTTTAGAAGAATCTCTGATGGCCGATATTATTCTATTGTTAATTGACTCTTCCCAACCGGTTAATGAAATAAGAATAAAGTACTCAAGTTGTTGGCAGATCTTAGACGAGCTCAGAGTAGACAGGGAGAAGGTTTTTGTAATATTTACAAAGTGTGACAATGCAGAACAAATGCGAATCCAAGAAATAGCCACAGATCTGGGCATGTTAAATCCTATAGCCACATCAGCCAAAACGGGCTATGGAATCCATAAACTGAAAAACTTAATTGCACAACGCATATTGCTAAAAACTTCAGGCAAAAAGATCAAAATACCTGCATAGTATAATTTCGTTCGAAATTGGAGCGAAATTAGATTCCAATAGCGAATATTTTATGAAATGGTTTGCTTCCCAGTTAGTATTTGATACGTTTACCATCAAGAAGGTATTACAATATCCACAATAGAATTCGCGGTTGCACTTCTCACTGATAACCCGAGGTATTTGAGTCGCCACATGCTTTTGTTCCTGGGTAGGGACTGTAATCCTGTCGTTTTAATCTGTCTCTTAGTCACAATCTCCCTTGTATTCTTAGTAATTATCTCCTAGTGCCAAGTCAAAATCCCGATTTAGGGTCCAACTATCGAAAGAGTTTTGTGAGGATGGACGCGAACAGCTTATGTGCTATGGTAATTGAACATTTTGTTACTCATACAGATCATTTTACTACAAGTACAGGACATGTCGCATAGCGTACAACTCCTGTAACAACACTTCCTAGTAACATTTTCTTGAGGCCAGCCATTCCGCTCGTACCAATGACTATCAAATCTCCTTTTTGTTCTTCAGCATAGTTTACTATGGCACCGTCAACAGACATATGAGTTTCAATGATATTTGTTTTACAAATAATATTCTTATTTTGAGCATCTTTTTTTATTTTGTCAAATAGCTCTTGTGCTTTGATTCTTTCGCTTTTATGCCATTCTTCAGGCTTTCCTGAGTGACCCAAACCAACCGCGGTATGTATTACTGTTAATATGGTCAACTGGGAACTATCGCGACTAGCCAAAGATATTGCAAAATCAGCAGCACTTAGAGATGATTCAGAGCCATCTACAGTCACTATTATGTTAGAAAATCTCGTCTTTTCTTCATTCAAATTATATTTCGACTTTATATTTTTAAACTTAAAAATGTTATATCGACCAACTCCTATTCCCCATCGATAGCATTCTTAAATTTATCAGAAGCCGCATTGAACCTACCCATCACTTGCAGGTTGAAATCTTCATCTTTTTCATTGTCTACTGCTTTTATGATTTCAGAGCGTAAACTGATTGCATTGTCAATATTTGTCTCATATTGTTCTATCAAATCCTTTAGTTTGGCTCGTCCTTTCTCTGTTGACAACTCAGTCAATAAAGTTGATCTGTATATATAAATCGAGTTCAAGCATTGTTAAGAACTCAGTCCTTTAGTTTTTAGTCATTCATAGCCAAATACATATCTTGGCTCCAAAGTCAAGACCACTTCTGAATTTCTCGGAACAGTTACTTAAGTTAAATTTGGTCAGCGAGTCATCATATTGGGCCATCTTTCTAAATGAGTTTTCCGCCGCAATCGACAATGTAGGAAAGACGAGGGCAGGATTAATTTTTCCCTCAGTAGACAAAAAGTTCCAGATAAGATGCCTTTTCGTAATATAAGGACAAACGAATGGTTCGATACCTCTTCAGTCATTGGTGACTACAGAACGGAACTACTAAGCAAACATGGAGAACTTTTTCAATTTGAAGTAGATGCCTTATGCTTTTCATCATAATGCTGTTTGTACTCTAACTCAGTATTGAACATGATATTACACTTACTGCACATTATAGGTTCATTTGTTTGTTCTCCCACGCTTACCCCTTGGTCCATTCCTGTATTTGCACTCTTGTATCTACAATACTCGTTATCGCATTCATAGAATTCAATGATGCCATCTTCTTCAGCGACCTTACTGATGGGTCTCATATGACCTTCACAGCATTGAGGACAGAGTCTCAAATTCTCAGCCATTTACTTCCTTACTTTGATCTATCTATTTGCGCACTAATGAACTCTACTTTTGGATCGCATAACACATTTGAGGAACTTGATAGGACATACTATCGATTTAGACCTGTTAGGGACATTAGCTATTGAAATATCTATTACACTCCAATCATACACCTTCATGAATAGACGAATTAAATAATTTCAATGAAATGGAAAATCTGCGATGAAATGTCTGAAAGTATTAATCGCGATCCTGTACAATTTATCATTTTAAATTAATTTTCTTATTGCATCAAAGACGGAATTGAGGGATGTTGACTCTGTGGTGTGTTCTGTAGTTAACTGGTGCTGCCTTTGCTGTATTGAGTTGCGTAGTTGCGCGTAGCATCAGAACCATCCTACGAAACGGATTCATTCTATGGCTTTCTAACAGATAAACCATCAGGTAGTGGCGTCAGCTTTTTCCGTAAGTAAAATGCAAGTACTATAGGTACCAAAGAAGTCAAAGCAATAGTAAGAAATATGAGGCTGTAGGATTCAGGGGAAGGAAATGAACCAATTATGTCTTTCTTAATGACTTGATGTGATTGCATATAAATACCTGCAACAGCAGGTCCTATCGAGCCCGCAATCAAATTAAAAAGAACAGTCATTCCAAGAGATATTCCACTAAACTGTCTCGGTGTGGATTGTAGGACAATATCAAAGCCTCCAACCTGCATTAGCGATAATCCAGCAGCGATTATAGCAAGATTTGTTGCTACTAAAAATTCTGTTGAGTGAAACACAAACAGACTAAAAAATCCAATACTGCTGACTATGCTTCCAATAAGGGTTGGTTTTACATTGCCTAGCTTAGATACTATAAAACCAGAAGATGGCGCAAATAACAAAAATACAATCATGAATGGAAGTTGGATATCCGCACTTGTTATAGCGCTTCCCCCAAATCCTAAGGGTTGTGGACTCCTTACTAAAACAGGTATAGTTTGAAAGACTGTAAACATACTGAAAAAAGCAATTACTAGAATGATGTTTGCAGAAAGAATCATCTTATTTGTCATTAATCGTAAATTTACTAGAGGGGATTCTGATCTCCTTTCTATGAACACAAAAAGTACTAATGAAATAGCTCCAATAGATAAAAATACCGGGACTAGAGGAGATCCAGTAACGTTTGCCGACTCTGAATACGAGAGCATCAGCAGAAACGAAGTTATCGTAACAGCAAGAGTTATTGTACCTTTTATATCTATAGCTCTAATACCACTCCTTCCGTAACGTTTTTCTAATTCATTAAGGGACGATTCAATAACGATATCCGTTTTTGGTAATGGGATCATGATGTTGTGATCGTGGTTGTCAGAAATGTATCGTTTAATTATAAACCACAAGCCAATCGCAATAAATATAATTGAAAAAAATGTAGTACGCCATCCAAAATTCTCAATTATATTTGCACCTATAGCTAAACCTACGACAGAACCAGCTGCAAACATCGAGCTAAATATCCCTACACCTATGGCAAGCTTCTGTTCTGGAAGTTGATCCCTTATTATGCCAAATGCTATGGGGAACATCGAGATACCAATTCCTTGAATTACTCTTGCGATTATCAGAAATGTAATATCAGGTGAAAATCCTCCGAGGCTAATACCAAAGATATAGATTATCATTATCGTTATTACCATCTTTTTCCTGCCATAGATATCGGATAACTTTCCGGCAATGGGTGTGGCACAGCACCTGAGATAAGATATGATGAAAGAATCCACGAGGAGGTATCATACGGGATATTAAATTCTTTAATGATGTCAGGAATCGCGGGAAGCAACATGGTTTCGCCGTACATTGTAATTAGTAGAGTGGAACCCAAAATGCCAATTGTCATCCAAGCTGTCCTGGATATCTTTTGATGAGAAAGTGGTGGTGGGGTCAAGATATTGTTACCATTTTAAAAGTATATGATAGCAAACTCATAGTGATCAATTCTACCAGAACAGCCTCAATTGCTACTCCCTTCGATACTTGCAACAGCTATTTCCCCTAATTTTACCTCCGAGTCATGTGAAATCAAGCGAAAACCTTTTCTGGTCATCTTGTGGTGCAGTGTTATGAGCCATGGTAACACAGGTAGAAGATGGAAAGGTAATTCCCAAAATAACATTAGTAATGAGAGGACAATCCATTAGTAAAGGACAATGAATATTGGTGCATATATGAATTGATATGAATCAGTGAATTAAAGTGCCTTTCATAGAGAGTCACCATATCATACCACAGTCTTTTGGACGCATACGATTGGTTAGACGATAAAAAACCACAGGTATTATGCCTATCCAATATTTTGAAGTAAGCTTTAAGAATGTAGACAATATATTGCATTGAGCGATCGGTCCGAATCATCTTGGAGCATTCATCTAATATTTTTATTTCAACACAACCTTCTCTCAATAAATCTCAATATGACATCACTTTTTGCATAATCTTGTATAAGATAAAATTATTCGACTTTGTTATGTTATGTCATTAGTTGAATTTCCGGATCTGATCTTTGTACATTTCCACTATTTCCTCTACTGTTGTTGCGTCCTCTGGACTCTTATCGTCCCTTGTCTTTCCAGTAAATTTGGGAAATCTGAGTGCCAATCCATAACCTTTTCTAATAGAATTCATAGCAGCGCTATACGCAGAACTGACAGTTATTTCTGAAGCTATGACTTCAATTACGACGCTAGGTTCAAACCAAACATCCATATTTTGTGTTATGGTATCCACTCTGGGATGCACATGCTCAATTTTATGTTTTTCTAACTTCTTATAAAAGTCTTCAAGGTGAATGTCAGTAAAGCCTGCTCCGACTTTAGAAATACTTCTAAATATATCTGCTTCATGATCATAACATGCTAAGAGTAATGCTCCATATTTCCCCACTCTTCTTCCTCTACCATGAAGCGCACCTACTATGACTAAATCTAAGGTATCTGCAAGCTCGCTTCTATATTCGCGCTTTATTTTGGTCCATAAATATCCTCTTGAACCAGCTTTGTATATGCTGCTTAGCTGTTTTAGTACTAGACCTTCACATCCACTCTCTATTGCAGAACTCATATACTTCTCTATTTCTTCTGAACTTTTTACAAGTGTCTGGGGTATCAGTTGAATCATACTAGTGTTATAATTATTATCAAGTATGCCTCTGTTACTATTGTTCGAACTATTATATTTATTCTTATTTATGTTCTTATTCACTTCATCACTTTTCTTTATTGCTACCTGCTGCAGAATCATTTCCAAAATCTTTCTCCTTTGGTTATAGGGTAATGAGGTCTTATCATCTCCATCTAAGTACAAAACATCAAAAATATTCAGTCTTACTGGATATTGTTCTATTGTTTTATCTATTTCATGTTTCCTTCTTCTATGCATCAGCTCTTGAAACGGACGTAATTCCAAAGTTTGGGGGTCGATTGCTACTACTTCACTCTCAAAGATTGCTTCCTTTGCTACTTTTTTAAGCGAGCTTACAATAGCGTTAATGACATCTGGATATTGATGAGTGATGTTTTCAAGTCGTCTTGAGAATAGTTCTACTTTACTACTGCTGTTGCCCCCATCTCGAATATTATTATCCCCATTGTATAGTTCCTTTCCTAAATGAACTTGAATTCTTTCACCATCTAATTTGTATTCTGCAGCTGCTACGCCACCTTCCATTCGACTGAGAGCTTCCGGAGCTGTTCTTACCCTTTCTGCTAGCATCGGTCTGATAGGTTTGAATAAAGTTATTTGAATGGTCTTTACGGCTTCAATACCTTTAGTTGCGACAACTTTTGCCACAGTTCCTAGGTCACTGCATACATTATATGCATCCTCCAAAATCTTTCGATTTGATTTATTGCCTGTGAATGATATTGCTAATGCGTCCATTACTGTATAATCTGCGATACCTAATCTCAAAGTCCCCATAATGAATTTTATTATGTAACGAGCTTCTCTAGATGTTGAGTGATTTAGGAGTTCAACAATATAATTGACTTTTAACTCCTGAGAACCTGCCCCAGAAGTTCTTGCTATTACTTCCAATGTGGAATAGATGTGTTCTACTGTAAATCTTGTTGTTATTTTATTCTCTTTTGACGATATTATTTTTCTAGCGGCATCGCCTAAATCTCCAGTTTGTCTATATGCCTCCTCTATTGATGATATGTCTACACTTAGGGCACGAGAAAGTGCTCTTATTATCATCTTCTCAGCTATACCCAGTTCTATTCCTTCGTAATCTGGACGTAGCTTACCCTGAATAAGATATACAACCTTATCAATTATAGTTGAAGGTGTATTGTGGATTAATGACACAAGATAATCCGTAAGAGCTAATCGACTTTTCGTTGCTTCCATCAATTCAAATGTATCTACCAATTCTGAAAGATTCAATATTGATCTGATCTAGCATATACTATAAAATGCATATGTCAAAACTCATCGATCAACACACAAATACCACTATGACTATTTATCGTAGGACTTAATTGCACATTCAATGTATTCATCAAATCGTTTGGTTTAAGTCTGGTATTGCTACATAGGGAAAATATATAGCAATGAGCAAGAATTCTGAAGCTGCCAAAATCCTTCGTGAAATAGCATTTATCTTGCAGACGGAAGAAGAAAAAGAAAGTGAACCTAATGCAATTTTTAAAGTTAGATCTTATAATCGAGCAGCAGATGAAATACAAAATTTGTCTTTTGATATAGGCGACATTTATAAAAAAGACAAGCTAAATGGATTACTAAAAATACCCTCAATTGGAAAGGCTATTGCAACAAAACTCGAAGAATATATCACAACTGGTAAGATGCATTATTATGAAGAATTGAAGAAGAAGATGCCGGTAGACGTAAGTCAGTTTTTTGGTTTAGAGGGAATAGGCCCAAAAACAATAAAAACTCTTTATAGTAATCTGGGAATTAAAAATATATCCGATTTAGAAAAGGCAGCAACCGAGGGCAAAATTAGAAGTATTCCTGGGTTTTCCAAAAAAAAGGAAGAATTAATTCTAAAGAAGCTACAGTTCTTTAAAAAAGGCGGAGGGAGACTACTAATCGGCGAAGTCTTTCCATTGGTAAAGCGAATAGAGGAACGACTTTCAAAATTTAGGGGAGTAAAGCAAGCGGTGGCTGTTGGTTCATTTAGACGAATGAAAGAGACTATAGGGGATATTGATTATGTGGTGTCCGTAGTATCAGAAAAAGAAGGAGATAAAATAATTGATTATTTTGTAAATATGCCAGAAGTTAAAGAGGTAAGTGGCAGAGGCTCAGCTAAAGCATTTGTCAAATTAAACATTGGGATTGATGCAGATTTACTAGTTGTACCTGCAGAGAGTTTTGGTGCAGCCTTGCAATATTTTACAGGTAGCAAAGAACATGGAGTATCTATTAGAAAAATAGCTATATCTAAAGGACTTCGTCTAAATGAGTGGGGCGTTTTTGATGAACAAAAGAACAGAATAGCTGGTTCTACTGAAGAGGGAGTATATCAATTATTGGGACTGGACTGGATACCTCCAGAGATGCGAGAAAATAGAGGAGAAATAGAACTTGCAAAAATAGGGAAAAAAGAAGAAAATGCAAGACTCTCACAATTAATAGGGTACGATGATTTGAAAGGAGATTTACAGGTTCATAGCGATAGCACAGATGGAACGATGTCTATAGAAGAAATGGCACTATATGCAAGAGACAAGTTTGGATTGAATTATATTGCAATCTCAGATCATACGAAAAGTCTGAGACTTACTAACGGACTGGATGAACAGCAACTAATAAATCAAGCACACAGAATTGAAGAGATAAATGACGAAATTAACAATAATAGTAACAAGAATAAGGATTTCCGCATTCTATCTTCCGCAGAAGTAAATATTCTAAAAGATGGATCACTTGATATTTCAAATAATGTATTGGACAAACTAGACATCGTAGGCGCTGCAATTCATTCTAATTTTGCCTTACCCATAGAAGTACAGACCGAGAGACTCATAAATACAGCTCAAAATTCTAGTGTTGATATTATATTCCATCCAACAGGCAGAATTATTAATCGAAGAGAAGGATATCCTGTCAACATATCCAAGTTGATTGAAGTGGCAAAAGATTCAAACACAATTCTTGAAATTGACGCACACTATGACCGGCTTGATTTAAAGGATGAATACATAAGAATGGCAATTGAAAATGAAGTTAAATTGGTAATTGATTCTGATGCTCATCATCCTTCACATTATGCTTTCCTGCAATTTGGAATTGGACAAGCTAGAAGAGGTTGGGCTACGAAGTCAGACATATTGAATACATTGTCAGCTAAAGAATTGCTTAATAGCCTCAAGTAATAGATATGTGTATAGATATATGACTACTTCGCCTTAACCTCGATCATTTAAGTAACTAAAAACAAGGACTTATCCAAGGTTGTCAAAGGAAACGAAATAATGATACTAGCTACAAGATTCTTGTCGGGTGTTAATGGGAAACTCAATTGTGAATGAAATATCCGACTCTAGTAATATTCTGTAAAGGGTTTAAAGTTATCTCGATACAATCCATAATTATGATGGCAATATTCCCTTCTACTAGCTAAACTTTGCGTGTCAAAAAAATTCCAATCTGTTCGGAATCATATTGGCCAATGATTGTGTTATCTATAAGGACTTTTACCGTATTTATCTTCTTTACTGGTTTTGTAGTCTGACAAACATTAGTTATAGAATCTTTGTTCCTAAGATACAGCTCATATGCCCGCACAACAAATAATCTAACTGGACACTATTAACTTGATCTCAACAGCCTCTAAAAATAAGTTTGGTATTCGTAACTATTTCATGGTACCTTCTAGCCACCTCGCTGCAACATTCCCAACTTCTTCAATTTTACCTTCTTCCTCAAACAAATGTGATGCACCTTCAATAACTTCTAATTCCTTGACTTTAACGTTGGTTAATTGATCTATCGTCTTTTTGTTAATTTCTATCACTTTTTTATCATTACCTCCAACTATAAACAAACATGGGCTTGTTATATCTCCCAGTGTTTCCTTATCTGCTAAGTCTGTTCTTCCACCACGTGACACAACTGTTTTAACATCACGAAAGCTTGATGCAGCATATAGAGCAGCGGCGGCTCCAGTAGATGCACCGAAATAACCAATTTTCAGATTTTTTGTATCATTATTACTCTGAACCCATTGAGTAACAGCATCAAGTCTTTCTGTTAGTAATTCTATGTTGAATTTATTCAAAGTAACACCGGGTAACTCATGAATTATCCGAAGTGTTCTAATGTCGCTTTCCTGTTCTTCTTTAGTTAATAGATCAAATAGCATTGTGCCAAGACCATTATCATTAAGAATCTTTGCAACTATCTGATTCCTTGAGCTTGTTGCACTGCTGCCACTACCATGAGCAAAAATGACGATGGAGATTGAGTCGGTTGGAAATAGATAGGATTGCTTCAAATGATACAGAAGCATTGATTTTAATTACTTGCAAATTCTTCATAATGTTTAATGATCATGGATGAAGAAATATTTTAATAAAACAACTTAAAGTATCATCTCAATGTCTCTGTTGTATGAAAATTTCTAAACTAATAGGAGTCAAAGTTTACGTCTTCTTAATCAAGCTCCGATATTTCTCCTCGTTCTTCTTAACATCTTCTTCAAATTCTGCAGCAGTTATTCCATGCTCTTCTAAAGCATGTTTCTTTGCATTGTCAAATAGTTCTTGTTCCGTTTCCCCAGAGATTGTATGCGAACACGTTGGATCTCCAGCATCTTTACAGTTTATTGATAATGTCATTGGGAGTAGTTTATTGTGATCTTGTATTTAAGATTCTCTGGCACTACTGGGTTGGTCAACACTAGATGCTCATAAGGATCACAGTTCTAAAGTTCATAGCTCAAGCGTTCGCTAACTTTTTCTGCCCACGCCCGTGTAGGTTTGTGCTGACGGGGGCTATACATCTGTTACACCTCAAAAGTCACTGAACTACATACCAAAATTTTTAAATTTATTGTGGCTCATTAAAAAAAGGTATGTATGTATC
>JBAWET010000077.1:0-5811 GCA_049591355.1 Nitrososphaeraceae archaeon | reverse complement strand
TTATGTTTCATTCAAAATCTATTAACGATATTATAAGAGAAACCAATATTGCTTATACTACATGCTATCGAAAGACCAACTGGCTACTGAACGAGGGACTTCTTAAAGTCGATAAAATCGTAATTACACCAGAAGGAAAGAAATTCAGTCAATTTCATAGTGTACTGAAATCAATCAACGTCAAATACGAAGGCAACGAAATAATTGTTGAAGCTGAACAGAATTTTGATATTATAAAAAAGACCATGGAAAGATTTTATTCCCTGGAATAATAACGACACATATTAATTTATTAATTTATTTATTTAATGCCGTCAGTCATGAGCATAAGGATGATATGTTATGTTTCTTAAATATTGTCAGCATGATTATTCGAGTTGTCTGGCTTTTCGATCATTCTCTTTCCTCTCAAATCTGCATAGTAAAATCTAAACCACATCATAATAGTAAAAAATATTGCTGCAATAACATGAATTTGAGATCCAATCTCTGGAGGTAGTGCTGAAAACATAGCAATTCTACCATTATTGTTCTCGATTATTCCTCCTATAATGTAAACTGCAATGAATACCGAAATTTGAAGTTGAAAGCTTTTGATATTTTTGGATCTGATAGCTAACCATACAAATATGACTAATGGTACTAATGATAGAATTGATGTGAAATCTCCCACAGAATGTAAAAAGTCAGAACTGTTGTCGCTAATACTAGTTTCGAATATGTTTATCATGCTTTAAGTTCATGCAATCTCCTTTCTTTTAGCACACCAATAAGATAGAATATTCCAAAGGATAGTAATGCCATAATTGACAATGGTTCTAAGAGTCCTTTTGCAAATAGTCTGAATCCTATAGTTCCGGCAATGTGATAAACGCCTTGAATTAGAATAAAACTGACAAGTAATATTGTCATATTTCTAAGATGCCTCTTGCCATTATCATTATTAGTATTCTTTAATTTAAAAAGAAAATAAACTGGAACTGTAGCAGCAATGAAATAGACAACAGCTTGGACAAGATTATAGTAGTATTGAGGTTGTAGCATTTTTAGACTAATTCACCACTACTCGATAACAATAATCTATTATGGAACTAGATATTTAAAAATGAATAGACGAATTTCATTCGTGGAATTTAGACATGAAATTCGTATTGTTGTTTAAATGAAAACCAAAACAAATAAGAAAGTGATGAAAATGAATTCAAGAATAAAAACAAAAAAACAAACAGCAATCATGGCTGCAACTATCATGGCTGCACTATCAGCAGCTCTGATAATTGGCATCGATGGTCAAAACCTACAGAACGCGAATGCACAAACATACCAACCTGGAATAATGAGTACTGCATCGTCAGTAACAAACGCTACTGCATTCAAGACAGTCAACCCAAGCCAATCAACAGATAAGGAATTCTGGATAAATACGGTACATCTTGATGGAATGACAAACTTGCATGCTGGCGTAAAATGTGATACCTGTCCCCAAAATACTCCGCTGCATCCACCAGAGCAGCCTCCTGTAAATTCAACTATCCCACAGGGAGGAGGCTTCAGAATAACGGAACCAAATAAGGTAGGAGCTTGGGACTTCAGATCATTCACATTCAGTCCAGATCAAATAGTAGTCAACCAGGGTGATAAAGTCACTCTACATTTCATAGGAGTACAAGGTGCGCATCATGTCATTAGTGTTGAAGGAGTCGATACCTTTGAACTTGTGAGAGGACAAATCCACACTGTTTCATTTGTAGCAAACAATCCTGGAACTATAACATACATTTGCCACGTGCATCTGCCAAACATGGTTGGCCAGATATTGGTGTTACCTAAAGCGGCTGCATAAAGATGATACAAAGCAATGTCGAATGGCGAACTCCGCCTCCCCATTCTTTTTTAATTTTCATTTTGTACTGTAATAATGATCATATTATAACAGATACTGACCGTCAGAAACAAATTATGTGGAATATTGAGCATTAGTCTTCACTCCATTCCCTAAGTCTATGACCAGATTTCTATATTTTGTTGTCTGGATGTATTGTTGGGCTAGTGCTCCGTCTTGTTGTTTGAAAATACTAGAGGATAAACAAGATAATACAAGTGTGGCTATCAATAATAATCCCAGAGATATCCTACTTTTTGTTCTATGCAATTTGTTGTGGTTAGTGCTTAATTGCTGTCTGCCTTTCCCTCTTGATTGTTGATATTTAGCTCAAGTAGAGTTAGCTCAAAGTAGTGATGAAACCTTATTTACATCTGATATGATTCAGGATACATGGGAAGGTTACAGAATTCAGGATTTGCAGTTAAAAAATACCTCTTCTCAGCATTTACTTCATTTAGTATTATTATATTACTATTACTATTACTATTTATCTCCTCTTCTCCTTTTCATAAGACTTTTGCTGCATCACCTGCTTTTGAACTCCAAGCCTTGAGTGATCAGAGAAATGATTGGGTTCAAACTTATGGTAATGACGGCAGTCATTTAAAGTCTGATTATGCAAACATACTGGAAACAGATTATCTTAGTGATGGAAAAACTCTAAAGGCTACATTTTGGTTAGCACCAAATTTGGAAAATGCTTCTACATACAATCAACCATTTAAAAGGATTAGTTATGGCATGCTTATTGATCTTGCTAGCAAGAATATAAATACAGGATATAACGGAGCCGATTACGACTATTATATTGAAGCAGTTAATGGAAAATGGAGTGAATATCTTTACCAACTATCATCAACAGGTGCCTATGTGCTTATAGATTCTAAGATAAACTATTCACAACCTGTTGGTGGTCCTACAATAGGACCTGGATATGTTAAACTACGACTAAATCTAAGTTCTATAGATTATCCTAGCGAATATGGTATATTATTCTATACAGCAGAATCCTTCAAATCCAATGAAGTTAGAGATTTTACGAGCTGGGTTGCTATTCCTCCCTCTACTATGAAGATATTAACATCACCAAACGATATAGTCATAAGACAAGGAGAACAACAATTAATTCCGGCTGATATTTTTTCGATCTTTTCTAATAATGTTACTAGTATAACTTTCAATAAAAACAATAATAATGTCAGTTCAGATTTCAACTCTAACGGCTTACATGTATCTATCCAAAGAATTCAACCTCCATTATTTAACGTAGAAGTTCCTTCACAAACACCAATAGGCATATACACTGTACCCTTCACGGCTTCAGTATTAATACAAACAACAGTTACATCGACAAAGCCTATTTTTAACCACACAGTAAGTGGATTTGTAGATCCAGAGTTTCAGTCATCCAAAAAATATCCAACGATTGGGTATATAACCAATCCATTGATGAATTTAACAATTACTGTAATACCACCACTTACTATTAATGACAAATTTAAGGACTTTTGGAGTATATACGGACAACCCATAAGTATTGTCTTGGGAGGATTTGCAGGAGGCTTTGCGTCATTAGTGTTTGGCAGAATTAGAAGTAGAACAACATGATTTGAACTTTTCCGAAAGATTAAAAAAATCTAAAGATAGCATCACAGTTTTTGTTCTATACAACTGGGATGTTAGTAATCTGAAACTTGTATTTGTATTTGTATTTGAAGTTTTATGGTTAAACTGCACCCAAGGTTAGTAATTATGACGTCTGAATTATTCTCGGAGTGGGATTCGAATCCTCTTGTTTCACTTGGGGGGTTCATACATGGATTGAATTTGTATACTATTTACCATACTCATCATGACGACGCACCCAAAACTGAGGGAATTCATGACCAGCCTCATCTCGTCCCTTAGGAACTAGGTCGAGATAGTGATACGCCACATTCAACATATCGATACCACGTGCATAAGCTGAATAGGTATGAAACACGTGATCTGCAGAATCTTTGTAAAATACACTGACCCCCTCCCGCTCTGAACTGAGCGTATCTTGCAAATTATAGTTGTAAAAGCCTTCTTTCTTATGCAACTCTTCCGCTGTGAATGACACGTCATAATCGAAATTGAAATCTGAATCATAAGAAGATACCCACTTGAAATCCCAGCCCATCCGCTGTTTGTAAGCAGCCAACTTGCTATACGGTGCTCGAGAAACCGTGATCATGGTAACGTCTCTTTGGTTCAGGTGCACAATTATTTCATTGAAATTGTCAGCCCAAAAGGAGCAGTGTAAACATCCTGCATCCCAGCTTGGGTCAAACATAAAATGATAAACTATCAATTGGCTTCTTCCGTCAAAAAGTTGTTCCAGAGTTTCTTTACCATTCGGTCCCTCAAAGATATACTCTTTATTAACAGCCTTCCAAGGTAATTCGCGTCGCTGTTGGTTAAGCTGATCGCGCATTACTGTAAATTCTTTTTCCTTCTTTAACAGCGATTTGCGAGCCTTGATCCATTCCTTCTCTGAAACAATCTTGTGATCTTCTAACGATTCAGTCATTATTTTCTTTTCCTTTCCTTGTTTTCGACATATTCCTTCAACGATTTCAACTTATAATCATACATGTCATCAAAGAATCGTGCAAGCTCTGCGGTGGTCGTTCGGTTCAATGAGTACAATTTGTTTTTCCCTTCCCTTTTTTCCGTTATCAAATTAGCCTCTTTCAAAATGCGAAGATTAATTGATACTCCTGACATTGTAAAATTAAAATAATGTGCTATTTCAGTAGGTGTGATGATTTCCTTTTTCTTAAGCAGTAACATAATTCGTCTCCTATTATCATCTGAAAGTGCTTTCCAAGGCGAACCCATATACGTATTCTATATCTTGATAGTTATAGAACTATATAAATGTTTAAATATATCGACCAATCGAAATAATTGATGTCAGGAGAAGACGAACTAGAAGACCAAAAAATGGAGATAAGGAAAACAATAGTTATCGATGCTTCACCCGAGGTAGTTTTCAAGGCAATAACTGAACCGGAAGAATTAACTCAATGGTTTCCTGATCAAGCAATTTTGGAGTCGAAGGTAGGAGGACGCATGAAATTTAGTTTTTACAAAGACTCAAAAAACACGCACAGAGATATGGATTATTTCCCAGAAGGAACTATTACTGAATTTATACCAGACAAAAAAATTTCTTATACATGGGTACATCCCAATATACCTGACTTTCCAAGAACTGTTGTAACTTGGGAACTTGAGAAAATTGAAAATAATAGAACCAAATTAAAATTAGTGCATATAGGATTTAAAGCAGGTAAAATGCTCAAAGAGCATGATGAAGGCTGGACTTATTTCTTGGATGAATTAGCAAAATATTGTAAGGGGAGATAATAAACAAACCAAACTCTACCTTTTTTATTTTTTATTTTCTTAACTTCTTTTCAAAGACTAATGCAATTTGTTGAAATCCCATTTTCTTGTAAAAATTATGTGAATCTATTCTATCATTTCTCGACTCAAGTCTTATGCGATACTTCTTTCTCTTCGCGATTGATTCACACTTCTGAATCAGTAGTTTGCCTGTACCTTGAGTTCTGTACTCTTTAGAAACTACCAGCTCTGGTATCCAGAACTCCCTCAAAGGCTGATTAAGTCTTTCAGTTAATGTGAATGAAACCAGTCCAATTATTTTTGCACTTTTAATTGTCAGAATGATACCATGATTACCTTTAGTAGAATTAGACCAGATATATCCTTTGGTGAGTTTTTGAATTTTCTTATTTTCGTATATGTCTTTCGGTAAAGGCCTTTCTAATTGTGTAGGAGTTCGATTATGCCTCTGACATCCATTGCTTTGGCATGTCTTAATTTCACTTTCTCTTCATTCAAATAATATTGAGACATACGAGGTGTTATATGTA
>JBAWET010000076.1:0-3188 GCA_049591355.1 Nitrososphaeraceae archaeon | reverse complement strand
AATATTTGGAATTGATAACATCGCCGGTTACTACATTATCGTCATTATTGGTAGTCGCATATGCTCCATTAAGCTGTGCTGCTGACATCCAGAATGCCACTCCAAGTAACATGATGACAAGTGTTGACCCTATCGAATTTCATGTTTGCATCACATCCTAGACTTGTATATTCTAATAAATATCGATGTAAATTCCATCTAATCACATAGACAATTATATTTACAATAGATCATTATAAAACCGTTGAGTTAAAAATGTCAACGGAAATGGAGAGAAATTGACAACCCTCCAGTCCGTTGTTATGCCTATGGACAATAGGTAAAACATAAGTCGATAAATGAAGTTTTAATGATTCCTTAGCTTTGTTAATCAAGTGACGTGACAAAGAATTTGAAGCCCATCTTTAACTCGTCTATTATAGATCCATAGTTTGGATTGGACATATGCATAGTTTATGCGATATTTTAATCCCTTTGGAACTCTTGCGCTTCTGTTTCTGTTATATTAAACCAGAGATAAAGACTATCGAATCGATCTACCAGTCTTTTCGAAAGATAAAATTTGTCCTTGTCTAATTTGCCTTTTTGAGTAACGACCACATATTCCTGAACTTCTTTAACCTCTCAATTTTTATCTAGGACTTCATCCCAATTGATATTCGAACTCACGGCTACTAACCACTCATTTTTTAGTTGGAAATACTAAACCCATTCATGTTTAGGTTTCTGACATTCGATTAATCCTTTTTTAGTAAACATGACCATATTGTCTTTAATTTCAATATTTCCAGTTTCGTTTCCATACTCTTTTCAAGGTGTACGCCACGATTTTCTCCGGCAAACCCTCGACCCCTGTCTTTTTGAGATACTGACATAAAAGACCAATGTTATAGAAATCCATGAATTTAAATTGGGTATCAAGCTTGTTTTCCACAGCATTTTGATATTTCTCCCAAAGCTCTTCCATGAAATTCCAAATTATTATTTTCTTGTCACGATCCGCTACTGTCGCTGAATCCATTTGAAGATCTGTACTTACTGGACATTATCGGATATAACATTTCAATCTCCCTTTGCAAATTGATTCAATATTTATTTAATTTATTCGCCAGTCAGTATTTAATATCGATATAACTGATGCTGTGTTATAATTGTTGAATTCTAAAATTCAATCAACTGACTAAAGTCCATAAGATTCTACGATGAGCTAGTACTCAATCACCATGTAGAGTGACATAGTAAAAATGGTTTGAATTGTATGTAGTTCAATAACTTTTCATTGTAATAGTTGACACTGTTAAGTGGAATATCATATCGCTAATATCTTGAGTAGATAATTATTTTTAAGAATGCTAGTATGTTAGACCATTAAAAATAACGACTTTGTATAAGTATCAAGTAATTATTTTACGTTATGTAATCAATTGATTGTAGGGGAAACTTGTTCGTATTGCTTAAAATCAATAGTATTGATTCATATCAAATTCTTTATGAATTACACCCCAGATTCATCTAGGACAAATACATCTTGAAAAGAGAAATTGTCCGCTTTTCGTCAAGATTCATAGGACTGTTCCTGATCGCAGTACTCCTTATATCGACTACGGGACTTGGACTCAACTTATCTACACCAGTCATGGCAGCCAAAAATCCTGTTACATGTACTGATACACCTATCAAAGGAGTAACAGCAAGCGCATCGGATGCGAACTTTCCAGCATTGGCGGTGTTAGATCAAAATCCAGATACCCTTTGGTCAACATTTGGCAAAGGTTCATGGATACAACTCGATCTTGGAAAGGCAAAGACCTTGTGCAACATAGATATAAGTTGGTATAAAGGAGATCAGCGAAACAATAATTTTGCCATCTCAATTTCAAATGATGGGATGTCATACAAAACCCTCTTTAATTCAAAGAGCACTGGAACAACTGCGACATTTGAAAGATATGATCTCCAAAATGTAGTTGCTAGGTACATAAAAATTACTGTTAATGGTAACACGCAGAACAATTATGCCAGTATAGTTGACATAAATGTAAATACCAACGAAGGTAATAGCAGCGACCAAGATAAAAAAAGTGTAGCTGCCTTATCGGAGGATTGCGTCAAAACAAAGGTCTCAAAGGTTATCGCATCTGGTAATAAAAAACCGTATGTTCCTAACAACGCGATTGATAATAACACTAAAACGAGATGGGTAAATGAAAAGAAAGACTCTTGGATAAAACTTGACCTCGGCAAAACCCAGACTATATGTGAGGTTGGTGTTCAGTGGAACAAAGGAGATAGTAGAGTTTATAGCTTTACAGTGTCTGTCTCAAAAGATAACAAAAAGTTTACCGACGTTGCAAAGTTAAAGAGCAGCGGGAGCACTAATAGCCTTGAATCGTATAGTCTGAAAGAAGTTGGTGCGAGGTATGTACGAATAACTGTGACCAAAAATACAGAAAATAACTTTGCAAGCATAGTAGAGATAGCAATCGGATCAAAGAATTCACCAAATCCATCTCCTCCACCCCCAAGTTCTAATAAGTGTGAATCTAACCTTCCTATATCTGGTGTTAAAGCCAGTGCAAGTCAATCAGGCAACCCTGCATCTGGTGCTACTGATAACGATCCTGATACCAGATGGTCAAATCAAGGATTTGGTTCATGGATACAACTTGATCTAGGGAGTGTGAAGAAGATTTGTTCGGCAGATATATCGTGGTATAGAGGAAATGAAAGGCAATACACATTTGATATTTCTAGTTCACAAGATGGTAACAAATTTACGAAGATCTTCTCAGGTATCAATACTGTTACAAACGCCCCTGAAAAATACACCTTTAGCGAAACACAAGCAAAATATGTAAAAATAACAGTTACAGGAAATACTCAAAACGACTGGGCGAGCATATCGGAAGTAGACATATTTGGTTCCTTAGATTCATCCACACCCACACCTACTCCCACTCCTACTCCTACACCCACACCTACTCCCACTCCTACTCCCACACCTGGGCCAGTAAGTGATGATGTCCAAGAGATATATCCGACCGCGACAGGTGGTGAGACGTGGTTCTTCAATCCAAATAATCCAGTTGATGGCCAGTTCGACAGCAATGGGGCGGAGATCAGTAAGAATTCCGATGGTAGCTGGCATTTAAAGCCAGGCACTACCAGAATGAATGTTTATACAAAGA
>JBAWET010000075.1:0-1945 GCA_049591355.1 Nitrososphaeraceae archaeon | reverse complement strand
CTTTTTAACGGATCTAATCGATATTGTAAGAGAGATAGAATATTCTTGATGGGAACTGTTGCTATTACCTCGTCAAGTGTGTTGTATTTCGGTTGATTCATGATTGTTGTTGCATTTATATTTCCCTCAAGAATGTTGGCCTGAGTGAGATACCAGTTTCTAGCGCCAGAAGTCGGACTTTCCCAACCCATGATCCTCAATGCCCCCGCTTTTAATAATTTTGCTTCCACGTTGTCAGGGTACGCATTTAATACATATGTCGCTAGTTCAGCTGCCCAGTTGTAGTCTCCATCCTTTATCGATGCACGTATTAAAGAAATAGCTCTATCTGACCCCCCTACCGACTGTACGATTTTATTTCCTCTCACTTCGGGTGTAACAGGGTTGAACCAAGTAGCGTCGCCGGTATTCCAACCAACAAGCCCGGAATAAATCCCCCTAACAGACCATGAAAGCTGCCCGTATCTTTCCTGCAACCAAGGGTGATCTCTTAGATATTGTGGAAGAATGACAGCCTGAATCAGCTCGTCTGGCGTTAAACCCTTATTAATAAAACGAACAGTTTGATCATATACAAAGGCTATTCCGTCCCTGTAGGAAGTTAAAACATCTGTAACGTTCTCATACCCAAGAACCGGCACGGTATGACTTGGAACAAGATATGAAGCATTTAGAGAACGCATTTTATCCAGAGAACTTATCTATTGAGGAAGATCTTTATATTTTGCACCTGTTATGGAACTCAATTCTGGAAATGCTCGGTAAATGTTATCGCCAGCAAACAATACTCTTTGTCTAGGTAACCAGACAATTATGTTCTCAAGAGTTTCCCCTGGAGCGTGCACCAGTTTAATGTTTATATCAGAAATATTAGTGTCAAGAGTTTCGTTAAAAAGGATAGTGGGTTTAATAAAAGATCTATTTCCACTTATCCAGGACGGCCCGATCCCATAGCTAATTATACTGTCAGTATCATTCTTAGGAAGCAATAGCCCTCCCCAAAATATATTCGCAATACTTCGTTGTTGTGCGAGCATTCCATACGTTGCATAGTAACTACCCAGGATTGATTCTTGTGCAATAACATCTACCTTATTCCCTGTTTTCAAACCATCTTCAACAAATACGCCAGCTCCACCTGTATGGTCGGGGTGAGAGTTCGTATAAATTACTGCAACTATCGGTTTGCTAGTTATATCTCGAAATGCCTGAAGAATTTTTTGCGCCTGGTCAACACTATTCCCTGTATCTACGATTATT
This sequence comes from Nitrososphaeraceae archaeon, assembly GCA_049591355.1. Taxonomy (GTDB): domain Archaea; phylum Thermoproteota; class Nitrososphaeria; order Nitrososphaerales; family Nitrososphaeraceae; genus TA-21. Next base: position 685 of record JBAWET010000075.1, on the reverse strand, counting down.
ATACCGTCAGTGCCTTCTACCATCATCATGTTAGCAACGCCGTAACCAATCGCAGAATAGATACCATCAGTGACTTTCTCTACTCTTGGAGGTGAAAATATCTTGACTTGTTCGACAGCAGAAGGATTTTCCCAATTAATGTCCGCGTAAGGAAGTGCTTCATTCTTTTGGCTAGTATTACCAGATAATATTGAAAATGATGTATGATTATTATTTTCTAAATAATTGTTAATGCCATTATTATGATCTAACGGGAAAGCTAACTGGAAATAACCCAAACTCAATATTATCAACAATGTAAAAACAATTGTGCTAACATACATATCAAGTAAAGATCTGAAGTACCTCCTAATGCCAGCGCTCATCAGCTTCAAAAATATTGCGTATTATATAACCATTTGCCAGAAAAGATTATAATCTTCATTATGAATAGTTTTGCTGTAATGCTGAAATATACTTTTTTCTGGTAACTGGAATATTTTTAGTCACAGGACTTATGTTCTCTTACGTATCAGAATTTCACAAGGCCCATGCATTTCCGATAGGCGGGGGCGGAGGTGCCTCAACACCTCAGCCTAGTTCTGGAGGCGGTCCTCAAATATCATCTGGAAAGACATCGCCACCTCAGCCTAGTTCTGGAGGCGGTCCTCAAATATCATCTGGAAAGACATCGCCACCTCAGCCT
>JBAWET010000074.1:0-3798 GCA_049591355.1 Nitrososphaeraceae archaeon | reverse complement strand
GGCTAAAGAACTCGGAAACGACGACGAAAATATAGTACACGTGACTAGAGAAGGGCTGATAACCGGAACTGTGAGTGTTGGTGGGATAACGGCTGATGATTTGCAAGGACAACTGAAAGATAAATCCTTGAAAGATCTTTACAAGTCAATGGTCGATGGAAGGATATACGTTACAGTCCATACAGAAGACTTCCCACATGGTGAAATACGTGGAGATTCGTTTATTCCAATTGACAGAGTGTTCCCGGATATATCGGATTTTCGCTGGAATTGATATTTGTCATAAACTTGCAGTTTCAAGTTTTATCTCCATGAATTGGCAAAGTATTACAATAAAATATTGAACACGGGTACTTGTTAGATTATCGTAGATAACCTCTGGGTTGCGAATTTAGTGATAAATAAGCATCTCGGAAAAATCAAATACCAAATTATTCATAGAGCATTAGCCTTTTCACAAGAAACTAGTAAGCATCTATTGATGTCATCTATCTTTGATTATTTTTTCCTCAACTCATGGTACTTGTTCTTTTGGTTATTTGGGCCCTTAATTCTCCAATAATCAGAGATAGTGATCCTAACTTTGATCGAATCCCCCACTCCTGATAAGTGGAACACAGAAACACCTGCTTCTTAATCAGTATCTGCTATACCAACATCCCGGTGTCGAATAATTCCTGAATATTGGGGATATTCATAATCTAATTTTATTTTTTTATGGGTCGGTGGACTTGAACTTGAACTTGAAAATCTAGGCGTCATTATCGAATCATAACTCTTATTGCAGTAGGCAAGGAGTTGAGATCTCCTTGCACTATTGCCTTAATTGGATTCAATCCCACCTGACTTAGTAAGATTTTACCTTGTATTGAAATTAGATAATTTGCAAGTGCTATCGCACCGTCCGTATTTCTGACAGTAACAGGAATCGTGTAAGAAAAGAAGATGGGATTGCCAATGATAGTTTGATTTGAATGAAGAATGTAAGAAGCTTGATTATAGAAATTTGAATATTTTGAATCTCCCAAATTTATCTGAGGTGCCAGAGTAATGTAAGGAATCCCTCTAGAAACGGCTTCATGTTTATACGCAGCTATTGCGTCAATCTGTCCAGTATCTAATATAGATCTAAGAACTTCTTCAGGGAATATCTGTTCTGGATTTCTATCTGCACCAAGTATTTTATTTTTCAAAGTCGAATCATTGTAGTAAATGTTTGCAAGTTTGGCCGCAATAACAGTATAGTATCCTTTGGGGTCAAGTTCTGGATCGGTCCTTCTGAATTTGAATCCTTTTTCTTCAAGAACCTTGTACCAAGGTATTTCCCCTTTAGCAGCCTTTTCTAGATCAGTCGCAAAAGGACTATTTGGGTTGTAAGCGATAACCAGTTCCGCAGATGCAAACTTGAGGAGCCATTGTGCTAGTGGGGGATTGTGATTGATTATTTTTTCTATTGGTAAAGTATCGGCGCTTAGAAAGACATCTGGTCTTCTAAATCCATCAAGTATCAAGTTTGAAAGTTGGACTGAACCTTTGCCCTCTCCTATGAAATTATAGCCTGTTTGATTGTGAAATGACGGCGCTACAACCTTTTCCATAATTTTCACTAAAGAACCAGCGTACATGACAGAGACATCTTTGTTGATTTCCGCAGCATACGATTTCTGAATCACTAACACAGATATGAATAGGGAGCAGAATAGTGCAAAGAGAAATGAGGCGGCGTATAGTTTCCTTTGATGTTTATGAAATGCCATTTTGTAAGTCAGGTAATCATAATCATAATCATATCATAAATAAACTTGGTTAATATAATGTATGGTAAAGCGGACTCATATCATAGTTTTAAAGTAGGTACTGTGTCGGCACTAAGTAGTTTGGTTGTTGCCGGGAAATGTTCGATAGGAAGACCTTCAAGATTAGATGAATGTGAAAAACAAAAAATAGGAAAGTTGAGTAGGTATTGCTAATACTAAGTAGTGTGTCCTAAACACTTCACGTTACCTGTAAAGGTATGGCTCAGTCCGTTAATTGTCTTGTAGTTTATCGCAACTCCCTTGCCGCAGTTTCCGCTTATGATTATATCTTTGGGTACTTTAGCGTGACATATGCCGTCATGTGTTTCCTTTCCCTTCAATTCATAAGTTTTTCCGGTACTGCTTCCATCATATATGTATCCGCCTTTATTTTCTGCACCGGTGAACGGAGATGCAATGTCCCAATAGCCCTGTAGAATTCCATCCCTTGTATTGGCAGAGAACTGAAGACCATGTGTGTTTTTGGATGACGCAGTGGAACATGATACTTTTTGGTTCTCACTTGTACCTATGACTATTGCTCCTCCAACGAATGGCTGTCTCGCATATACCCCCACGATTCCACTATACATGAGGCTTGAGCCAGCCACCAACCCTACTGCAATTAAGCAGATCGTAACAGCCTTTGTCATAGATCCCCTTTTTGAGTTAGTATCCATTGTAAATTGTTCTTTTATATGGAAATATATAAAGATTGTAAGCGGGATAAGAAATACTTAAATAAATTATTCTGGAGAATGTTTCAATGAAAAAAAGTACTAAATTGGTGGCGTTAGGTGCAGCCTTAATTCTCTCAGGAATTCTGGTGACAACCCTAAGTCTGAGTAGTCAAGTATCTGCTCAGGGATCAACAGTAGATGTCGAGAAATTAAAGCAAATTTTGAATGAGACCCGTATGGCTATAGAGGCTAACGATGACCCTGGAGCTTTGACTCAACTAGATCTGGCCGAGGGAGTGTTAAGTGGTGGTAGCAATATGACAGCCGAAAGTAATATGACTGAAGCAATAGTTACTGGCTGATTTCCAATATATTGTTTCAAATACTTACTTTTTTATGAGATTATAAATCCCGGTCAATTTTTATTAGTTATATCATGACAGAATTGGACAACAACTTTGCCTTAACGCGCATGCACAGTATGACATTTGACAGCAATTTCATGGTTGATCCAGATTTCATCATATCGAGGCCCACGAAATAATTTATTAGCCAAGTCAACTATACCATACGGGGCATGCAAAAAATTTTATTGTATGTAATAATGAGTTTTGCTATTCTTGGTTTGGGCTTTCTTACAGGTGTCCCAACATATGGCAAAGAGGATGAGTCTCTAGATGCACAGGTCACAGTTCCTAATGATACTGAGATATCACTAAGTCCATTGTATCATTCAAACATTGGAAAGGTAACAAGTATTAAAATTCTTAACGTAACAGGATTTCCCAGAACAGAAGTATAGTTTACCGAGAATGGTACCATGGTGGGTATAGGCTACGTAACTAATATCGGAACATTTCTGGAAACGAACAAATCTGATAAAGCCATCTCTGGCCAAGGAAAGGGAATTATAACTACTACAGATGGTGACCTTGTTATGTGGACATCGTACGATTTGGGACAAATTAATTCTGATAAAAGGGAAATATACCCCGGTATAATATTCTTCGATGCTGTATCTAAAGGTAAATTAGATTTTCTCAATAATACAGTTGGTTTGTATACCTCTGACGTAGGTAGTAACGGCAGTTCCTTGAGGCAAATATGGCAGTGGAAATAATGGCAATTAAAAAATAAAACCCTCAAATTTGCGCGATTCTATTTCATGTTTCTGCCTTTTCTATTCTCTTTTTTTTATCTTACATGTAAATCCTTTATTTGTTTTTTTATTCTGCATGCAGCGATTCACAGTTACTTGCAAGATCGCCATCATTACTTACATTTATCTACGCTTCATCATCACCAGGACCACAATCTACACT
>JBAWET010000073.1:0-8821 GCA_049591355.1 Nitrososphaeraceae archaeon | reverse complement strand
ATACGAGTCATTAGCGTTGGGGATAGATTCGCAAAGGCAGAATTAATATAAGACAAAGAAAGGTTAAATCCAGTTTATTTTGATTTTACTTTTTTATCAGTAAGGTTAACCAATATGTATTAGAATGGCAGTATCCAGCTAGAGAGGTTTCTCTCAAGGTATCCACAAAGTTATACAAAAAGTAGTAAGTTGAGTACCTACTAGCACTTACACTAAGGAACCTGTCAGTTAAAATCGGCGTCTTTGTCCGCTATCGAAAGTGTTTGTCCTTGGTGGAAGTGGAGCGTCATTTTCGTGCCCTGGATGAGTTCTTATGTGAGACCAGTATTGCGAACTTGTTATAGGGTTTTTACAAACGGGACAGTTCGCATGACCGCATTTGTGGTGCCCTACAAAATTAGGATGAATTGTTACATTGCATTGATTGCACTTATTTGTTTCCAAGATTTTCTCAAAATATTCTACTACCTGGTATTATTAGGGTGTATCGGTAAGCAAGCAATATTTGACAAAGTCTACATTTAGGAATGCTATACTTTTTCGGCTGTTCTAAAGTGCGTTGGGAGATGGCATTAAACCTCTGAAATTAAAAGATGAGAGAAGTAGGAGGAAGAATTAAACTCTAGCAGTTTAGGTTTTTATTTTCATTTATCCAGAGTTCTTCTGTGGAACGAAAATTGCCATATAGTTTAACTACTTATATTCTCTTACAGAAAATAATGAAACAAAGAACTGGATCAGAGATGATCTTGTTAATTTCAATGGCGACAGTAACAGCAATGCTATTGACGCTAATTGGTCAACAGGCAAGTTTTGCCCAGCAAAATACTACAGAAAGTCAATCTGCCGAAAAAATGGAAATGAGTAATATGACCTCTGCAACAGGACCTGGAGGAGGACTTCCGTCAATGTCAACACCCGGAGAGAAAAATTTCTACGTGTTCACAGCAGAAGTTGAGAATGTTGACGAAGATAAATTGAAAATAGCAGGGGATTCTTTCGATGTCAAAACACTTGTTGTAAATCAAGGTGACAAAGTTACCGTCAAATTCTATAATGTTGACGATGTTCAAACAGAAAGACACTCGTTTACCATAGGTGATCCATACAAAGTAGATATCGATGTAGGATTTGGTGGAAATGGAAATGCAACATTTACTGCCGACCACACAGGTGTATTCACTTACTACTGCAAATATCACTTACCTGTCATGACAGGACAATTAGTGGTACTGCCATAGAGCATATCTCTTCAGCGTCAACCAAAGGAATGCTGATCTAGAGCCTCTGATAGGAACTAGGCATACTGAAACCATGTTGATATGGTAATTTTCTTTTACTTTTCTTTTTAAGGCTAACATGATTAGCTTGTCTATGCAAGGACGATCTGTGATTGTTTCTCGGCCAAAGTGCAACTAGACACTTGGTTTATCTAAAGGGTTTGCCTAAGTTATCTTAGTCATGTTTGTGTGTATACAATTTGTTTCTAGACTACTGGACAATAGGAGAATGTAGGAGTAATTTGAGATGACCCGCCAGGAAAAGAAAAAGATCGATAGAGCCAATTCAATCTTTGAAGAGATGAAGGAACAGGGAAGAAAACTCCAAGAGCAACGTTTAATCAAACCTGATGCATTTTACACTATGGAATTCACCGATGTGGAAGACCAAAATAGCAAAATACTAATTCACATAATGCCCGATTTTGAGCGAAAAAACGCAGTTCTCAAAGTTAGTGCCAACTTTTCTGAAAGACACCTCGAATGTTTAAACTGTGCAGTAGAAATGGCACATTCTTGGGGACTAAAAACGTTCCGTGCAGACATCCGTGGGCATTTGACTGACGTACATCTAACTAAAGATGACAAGAAATAGCAGCATTAGATAGATCAGTTTTAATTTCAGAATCACATCATCATTTACGAGTCTATAATCATGAAGTTAAATGACGTAGTTAAATTCTTCTTTACTTCTAATAGGCATATCAGAAACGGTTATTTTTAAAATGTTAAAATTAGATCAGCACATTATCGGTGTTGCCATAAGTTAGGATGGTTTAAGAAGCATAAGCCGTTTAACTTTTACAATTTTATTCGGGCGAAGACCAATCCATATAGTCTTCTGGCGCATATTTATTTTCGTGCCCCCTCGAACACAAATGTGGGATGTCAGATTTCGTCAATTTTGACACCAGATCTTCTTTGTTATCTTCAGCCAAGTAAATACCGGGAAAAACCTCGCCACATGTTTTACATTTTAACATAAGCATTGGCATTCTTTAAGGACACATTTACGATACGATCTTTGTATTATAGGTGTTGTGTTTTTTTGGCGTCACAGATGACTAGTTTGTAAAGTAATGCTCTCAATTCTTACGAATGTTTTTTCCCGATCCGTGCTTACGTAACATCGTTCTTAAATTATTATTGCTTTCCCCAATCCTTCGTGTAAAATGTCCAATGTCAATACAGTCCCATGCAACCATTCCCCAGACCCAGATGCTTGACGAGGCCATGATATTTTGAAAACATAATTGAATGAAATAATTGCTTGTCGGAGATCAGCATTGAGCAATCAGTTGGTTTTCATGATCCGGGCACACTCGCTCTAGCACAGTATAATGATTAAACGAATATCTGCAGCCACAAGCATATTCTATTACTTTCCTGTTGAAGTCTATATTTCCCTTTTTTCTATTAGAAATCAGTTCTGACATATCTATATAATATACGTATAATTATATTAACATTATTCACTTTAAAGTATTCAAGTATAACTAAATGTCTAGTTATTATCAAAATTACATACTAAAAGCATTGAAATTCAGTAAATTGTATTAAAAAGTGAAGTGCCGTACCCTGACCATATTCTGACTCATTTTTACTTTCCATTAAGAATTTATTCACTATGCCTGTCACTTCATGATATAGAGTTGTTCTACGATTATTAAACTACGCTAGTAGCCCCTATTAAAGAGGGAAGATCTTTGACAATATTCGCATGGGTAAAAAGGGTATCGAATGTGACAGTAAGGATCTTTGCTAAGGATTCGCTAGCAAAGATTATTCGTAGTTTGGTTGCTTACTCCGAGCAAAGTGTAGTAACATCATTAACATAGGGTTACCTTGATACAAGCAAGAAATGGTGGTATCTACGAATAGGTGATAAGAACCAAACATTGGCATATTCATTTAATGTTTCATTTATGTGAAGTATGAGAAATTATCCCCCCAAAGAAGATGATCTATGATGTTATATATTTACTAAAGAAGAGACAATTATCAATTCCACATTTAGGATACTTGATAATATTTTTCTTGATTAGATAAACTGCTCAACTCTGGTGTTTTTCAGCATATTCTCTGAAGTTTAATTAGACAGATTAGACGGAAGGCAATTTATAATTAGGTGCTGTTGGACTTGCGCCTACACTTCCTTTAGCAATTGGATTCTACCTTGCCAGAATGGCATTATCTCAAATGGATGTTCCTACAAGACAGTCATACATTGTTGCAGAAGTAAATGAAGATGAGAGAACTGCAGCTGCTGGAATAACTAACATTTCAAGAAATATCGCACAATCTTTATCGCCCACGGTGACTGGATATATTTTGGAATCTTTTTCCTACTTGGCAGCTCTATTTGTTTTAGGAGGGTTACTAAAGAATATCTATGATGTATCTCTCTATTTTAATTTCAGGAATACAAAGCCTCAGGATGGGAAATGGGAATCACATTCATTGAACACCGTGCATGTCTAAAGCAATAGGAAATCACTATTGTCAGTATGAATCCAACACAGACAAAAAACGGAAACAATAGTCAGCTCCTTGATCACAGTTTAGCATACTAGTCTACCACTGAACCCGAAGTTTTTGGGATGAAATAAATTATTCAAAAACAAATTGCTAGATCATACTGTCAGATTTTTTTCCCTTCCTTAATCCTATCTATTGCTGACCTCGCTGCTCTAATCACCTCAGAGTCTGTTGACGATGTCAGTATCTCAGTTAATGTAGGAAGAGCTTTATCACCATATTTGGCGATATCGTTTACTGCCAAGACACATTTCTCTATTTCAATCGAAAAAAGAGCCTTATCCCGTAATAATTCTAATTTTTCACTATTCTGCATTAACAAATATAATGTAATTAACCAATGAATATAAATTGTTCAATACAATTTTATGACCAATCTATCAAATAATCGTTAAATTTATCGGAATTTTTTTGAATTCAAGAGGGTTTTGGTGCGGAATATTCAACACCATAATTTTACTAAAAATGGATCAAACTAGCTCACAACCTCCTTCTCTAGAAATGAGGCAAATATACTGATTGAAACACTGTCCAACTAGCTAACCAACCCCAGAAGGTGGCCGAGCCGATTCGCTATGTTCCAATTGTTTATGGAAATTAAGTATGTCTAAATTATCAAATACCCTACCGCACATATCACATCTCAATTTCTCACGTCTATCCACCGTAGATTCAGTGGCGGCAGACATTTTCTCCATTCTTATTAGAGTGTAATCCTAGTTAAGGTTTTCAGTTAGGAAGGAATTATGGCATCGTTGTGACCCGAATTAATGGTATTGAACTATAGCCCGGACAGGAATATAGCCGTACGGCTAATACATCAACTTATAGTAACCTCAGAAGATGGCAAACATGTTCTGATAAATGTTCAAGGTGTGAATATAATATACGTTGACTATGGTTAATTGGGATAGTTATGTATAATGTTTCAGATCCAATACATCCATATCTCGATTTGGCAGCAGAGTAAATAATTAATGTAATGTAATGTGTTATAATGAAATAATTTGAAATGCGATCGATGCTCCAACATAGCAAGCCAGACTTGTGTTTGTGGCACACATCTTTGTAATGTTTGTATATTAGATCATGCACATAACAAGGATTGGAAATTATATGATAAGTAATTATTAATTGCCTGACCTGAAGCTAGTTTCAAAGATTGGTTCAAGCAATTAGAAATTGACGATCTGATTCATTTATCGACCAAATATCCAACTTGTCGATTTAAATCCCTTTAATCGACGGTAGGTGCAATTAGGGACTATGTTTTTTTAATGTAAAGCAGCAGGACCAGAATAACAGAAAAAGGCTCTCCGAAAATTGTAATTTGCTCAGTTGCATTCAGATCATCGAATCTCAATCAACATTTATTACCAATCAGAGGAGCAGTATGAGTTTTTACACTTAAGCGCTCAATTTCTTTTATGATTTCAATTAGATGTTTAACCGATTGGGCGACAATCTTAACTAAGTTTGAGTTGGACCTATAGATATAATGTTCATACTAGCAAATACGCTGAGGATGGTATTGGGGACAAATTACTTGTTCGGTGGTCAATCTTGACTTGTCGAATAAGAATCAATGAAACTATTATATGAATCGACTAGAACATTGATTCAATGGTAGGAATCTGGATGACAACATTTACAGCAACTCTTATTGTCGTAGCAGTAGCATGCACATTCAGCGCAGTAGTACTGCCCACATTCGCTCAAACTGGCACGGGAAGTCAAGGACAAGAAGAACCTTCTGAAGAAAGCCAAGTTACAAACAGGACCTTTTTTGAGTTTAACACAGGAATTCCGGCATTTAATGTCACCCTATTTCCTCCAGACCAATTCAGTCAGACTACTTTGGAAGTTAACCAAAATGATAACGTCACTGTCAACTTTTTCAATATGGAAGCACCTTATGGTGACAGACACTCATTTACTATTAATGCACCCTACAAAATTAACTTGGATTTAGCACCTGGACAGAATGGAACATTGTCATTCCTAGCAAACCATCCTGGCATCTACCAATTCTATTGCGCGTATCACGAATCGACCATGACAGGGCAATTGTTAGTAATAGCTTCAAAATAAATCACTTTTTTTAGATTATAAACACCAGCAGTTGTATATTCCACAGAATTGTTCTGAAATCATCCATAGGATCTCTTTTTATTGCTTCGTAAAGATGGTCTAAATGAGTATGAAGACCTCTATAATGTTGAACTTTAGCCATAAAGACATTTATCAAATTAATTATTTAAGCTACCACATCTACAACAATCGATCTCATTCTGATAAATTGAAATACTTTCGTTGACAGTGATGCTCTATGAGGCAAAAATACCCCTTAATTTCCATAAACTAGGTGCAATAAAAATATAACGATATCTTAAAATTACACAAATCCGCTCTCATACACCGATCTAATATACGACCTTCTATGGGAGATCACTTCAATCGCTATGATCGTTGATAATTATGAAATAAAACGGGTATATGAACACCAAAAAATGTCTAATGGATAGTCCTTAATGTCTATTGTTTTTAATCCAAAGTAACGTTTGGTACAAAAGTCATGTCGTAAAAAATGCTAAAAGTCTCTGCTGTCTCGATTGCAAAGTGATAAAATTCTTATTCGGGATCTTGGATTGAAACGTAAAATATTGTTGCTCCAATCTCTATGGAACTCGAATATCATCTCTTTATGCGTACAGTTTCATAAGATAAATTAGATTTGAACTCCTCGAGATTCATGACCAATCCATAGTAATCTCGAACATTATCCATGGTGGAATTGTAATTTTTTCCTACACTGGACGCCGTTGCATCAGAAATCAAAATTATATCATACCCATGGTTGAATGCGTCACGGAGTGAACTTTCCACACAAATGGATGTGTCAATACCTGCAAAAATAAGCGCATCAATTCCAAAACTTCTCAACCAAACCTCGATTTCGGTATCTTGAAAAGCAGAATCTCGCCTTTTGATTACAACATGGTCCTGGGTAAGAGGTGATATTTCGTCAACTATGTCGGCGTCCCATGTTCCCCTCACACATATTGGTCTCATTTTTATTCTCTCCTCTCGTGATTTGGGGAGGATTCTATGTGTTCTCGTTAGTAGATCTATTCCTGATCCTTCTCGTACTGCCTGAGTAAAAAAAATAGGTATTTTAGAACTTCTACAAACCTGAATAAGGCTCTTAATATTGGGAACGATTTTGAGATAAGTGGATGTATCGATTCCCATAAGATCATAAGATCCCCCTTTACTAACGAAACCGTTCTGCATGTCAATGACTAGAAGAGCAGGATTAACATCATGCTTGTTGATTTTCACGAAATATCACTAATTCAAAATATTCAAAGATCTTTTAATAAAGTAATCGGATCTATTGTCTATTTTATAGTGGGATTTAGTTTTGAATTGCAAAAATAGGTCCTCGCAAAGTACCTTGTGGAATCTCTTTATCCACAAAGGTTTAGCAAATATACTATATATGCTCAATTTTGTTCAAAAATATCCTCTAGATGGAAACTCAATGTAATAATCTTGCAAGGGAATTAGCTAAGAATTGAATTTCTCGATTTTTTTGTGATTCTACGTCATTTTTTATGTTATACAAAGTAACTTTCATAAGGGACCGTGCCGCTTCATTATCTTAGATTTTATCTCATGTCCAAATTGAACATTAGGATCAAAATGGAGGCGAGTGTTAATAACGTATGTATGCGTATACATAAGTGGTGGGAATGAAGAGATGTGTAGTATAGCGGGAATTCTTAGTAAACGAGGAATCGATGTTGCCGACAGTATCACTGACATGCTTACTTGTATGCCCAATAGAGGGCCGGATGGTTCAGGAATACTACTTGGAGACGATATTTTGTTCTTTAAAAGCTTACGTGACCTTTCTCAAAACCATTTTTCAGGTGAATTTGCATTGGGCCATAGTAGACTGGCGATAGTTGGGGGTAGTTCCGGTAGACAACCGTTACAAAGTTGTGACGGGAGATTTATTTTGGTACATAACGGGGAGATTTATAATTATAAAGAAATACGAGATGAACTATCGGCAACTCATAAGTTTGTTACAGATAGTGATAGTGAAGTAATAGTTCACTTGATAGAACAATATATCAAGGCAGGTAACAATTTTGTAAATGCTATTAAAAAAACGGTTGCTATGCTGGACGGGATATTTGCCTTTGCAATCAGGGATCGGGAAACAGGGCAAATTGGATTAGCAAGAGACCAACTTGGGGTGCGTCAACTCTATTATACTGAAAACGGTGATGTTTTTGCTTTTGCGTCTGAGAGAAAGTCGTTGCTCAGAATAGTGCCTAAGGGAGATATAAGACGAGTCATGCCCGGCATGTTAGTTCTGATCGAGGGTAACTTCAAATTGAAGGAATATGAGATGATCAAGCCGTTGTCAACGGGCTCTAGAAGAAAGAAAATTTCCTATCGTACTAGGGATGAGGCAATATCTGCTTACCAAAAAGCACTATTAGGATCCATGAAAAAACGAACTATGGATCTCGATACGATTGGAATAATTTTTTCGGGAGGAATAGATAGTGTTCTAGTAGCTTATCTTGCGAAGAGCATGGTGAAGAAAGTAGTAGGTTATTGTGGCGGATTGAAAGGCTCTACCGATATCCAATTTGCCAAGGATATTGCAAAGAGATTGAACTTGCCCCTTCGAATTAATGAATTAACTTTAGACGATGTTGAATCGATGCTACCTCGAATAGTAGACGTTATAGAGGACAATAATGTTGGTCAGGTCGAGGTTGCTATCCCGATCTTTGCTGCAGTGGAGACCGCCCATCAAGACGGAATGAGGGTAATGTATACGGGTCAAGGTGTTGATGAACTCTTTGGTGGATATTCTTGGTACCCTAGGATTGTGGAACGTGAAGGATATCGTATATTAGGTAAACATATGGCAGATGATCTAAGTTTACTCTACAAGGAAACACTAGAAAGGGAAGACA
>JBAWET010000072.1:0-3806 GCA_049591355.1 Nitrososphaeraceae archaeon | reverse complement strand
TGGATGAACACTGCAGTAGTATGGAAAGTCGCCTGGAGCAAGCTTTTCAGTCGTTATGTCAGCAGATTTGCCTCCTTCTATTATAGAAGTATCAAAAGATTTTGCGCTAGTTGGATCTTGTGGTCCTGTTCCGCTTGTGACAGTATGGGGTACGTTATCTTTGTTGGTTACTGTTATCTTGTCCCCTTTCTTTATTGTTAATGTATCTGGATCAAAGTTAGGACTACCCTGAACAGATGCGCCTTTCAATATGGTTAAAGGCGTTCCTGGAGGACCGGTTGAAGCTGCAGGGGCATTAGAGCCTGCTGCTGGACCTGTGCTTTCTGCAGGTTTAGGCTTACTAACTCCTTCAATTGTGCCAATGCTGGTTTGAACCCCTGTTACTCCCTCTGGAGGTCCCTCTGGTTGAATAAGCGAGGCCGCAGGAGGGTTGTGTGCCATCTGCTTCCAGGACGGAATTAATATTCCTGCCCCAACTGCAGAAAGAATTACAATAATGGCGATACCTTGCGCCATTCTCCTTGAACTGGTTCTAATGATGGGGCTCTCGTCGTGCGTAGTCATAATACTCCTCTCCAATCTTGAACGGATCTCTCATGTCTGCTTCCTTTCCACTTCCCGCATTCTTTATAAAGTTAACCAGCATAATGACATAAGACCAGCCTGCAACCCACGCTGCGATTGTTGCTATTTGATTCATGATTATATATTCCGGCAATGGCAGGTAGTCGTATATTCTTCTTGGCATTCCGTATAACCCCAGCACATGTTGAGTCATGAAGACAACTGTGACACCTGCGAATGCTAAAGCGAAATGAACCTTCGCTGCTTTTTCATTATACATCCGCCCGGTGATAAGCGGGAAGAGATAGTACAGAAAGCCAGTAAATGTCAAGGATACTGTTCCCATCAATATCAAATGGAAGTGTCCAACAACCCAATAACTGTCATGGGTTATAAAGTCAAGCGGCAGAGCGGTATTAACTACCCCACCGGCGCCCGAGGCAAAGAACAGCATTATACCACCTACTCCAAACATCATGGGAGCTGCAAATTTGATCCTTCCACCCCACATTGTGGCTATCCAGTTGAAGACATGCATAGCAGATGCTGGAACAGCTGCCAAAGTGCCGATCATAAATACAGTCTTTTCTGTAAAGCTCATCCCTGTGGCAAACATATGATGAGCCCAGGATGCAAATCCTATGGTAGTTAAGAGAATAAATGCAGCCACTGCCCCCTGATAACTGAAGAGTGGTTTCCTCGAGAACTTCGGTATTATTTCATATAGCATACCTACTGCCGGCAACAAGAAAATGTATACTTCAGGATGGAATGTAAACCAGAACAAATGCTGATATGTGAGGGGATCTCCTCCCAGTGCGGGATTGAAGAATCCAGATATTCCAAGCCTGTCTGTGTACAGCATGATCAATGACGCGGCAAATGTTGGAACGGCTACAAGTGTCATTAATGAAATGGACAGTATAGACCAAGAAAAAATTGGCATTTTCATTATAGGAAGATCAGGATGCTTGCATCTTAGAATAGTAACTATGAAATTAATTGATCCCAGTATAGACGAAATGCCTAATATTTTTAGGCCGAAGATCCACATTTCCGCTGCAGGACCAGGTGCCCTAAGTATAGAGTAAGGAGGATACGCAGTCCAGCCTGTGTCTGAAAACCCTAGCCAAACCAAAGCTGCACCGACTGGTATCATCCAATATGCAACGGCATTCAGCTTTGGCCATGCCATATCCTTGTACCTAATCATTATAGGAATTAGATAGTTTCCTACCCCAGCTGCAAAAGGAATGGCCCATAAAAATAGCATTGTTGTTCCATGAACTGTGAAAAATCTATTAAAATCTGAAGGGTCATGAAATATTTGTAGACCCGGAAGGAAAAGTTCTGCTCTTAGGGCAAGAGCAAGGGCCCCGCCAAACATAAGAAACGCAATGGAAGTAATTATGTATAGTAATCCGATATCAGTATGATGTGTCGAGAAGAGTATCTCCCACATTGGACGGGGCCTCTTAACTTCTAATACCACCAATCATCCACCTACCGAATGCATTTACCTGTAACGTAATATCAATAAAAGCATTTTGTTTCAAAACCTCTTACGGTGAGCATTATTTTTTAACTTATGTAAATTGTCTCACCATCAGTTAGAAATCCTTAAAACTCAAATGAATTTTTTCTGGAAATAATCCATGCTGCCTGAACTCCCAAGTATTGTCCCAGTTATCTTCGTACAATAATTAAATGGTAATTATTTAGATCACTGAGCTGGTTTGTACTTGTTATATAAGGATCCTTTTGTCAAAGAAATGGAATTGCAAGAAATCCATCGTTGTTTAATGTCCATGTTTACTGTCTACTAATCCACTTGTTTATCTTTGCATTATTGCTACCAATTATAAGAACAAGATTTGACAAAATAAGTCAACGGTGGTGTGGTGGTATTTGACGGAGGGTTCGCTGGACAGAACTCTAATATACTCAATGACCTGTGATTAGTATTTTAACAAAACAAAATATTCTTAATTAATTGAGGAATATCTTGAGCAGAAAAAAAGCTTTTCTATTTCTGTATTATGATTTGGATTTTATCTTACAATATTCTACAATAATAGTGCCACCAGCACCGCTTTTACTATTACTGCACGACCAGTTTGCCAGTCATATATGGATGAACACTGCAGTAGAACGGAAAGTCTCCTGGAGCAAGCTTTTCCGTTGATATGTCAGCTGATTTACCTCCTTCAATTATAGAAGTATCAAATGACTTTGCGCTAGTTGGATCTTGTGGTCCTGTTCCGCTCGTGACGGTGTGAGGTACATTATCTTTGTTGGTCACTGTTATCTTGTCACCTTTCTTTATTGTTAACGTATCTGGATCATAGTTTGGACTACCCTGAACTGATGCACCTTGCAATATTGTTAAAGGCGTTCCTGGCGGACCGCTAGTTTGTGTTGCTGCTGAAGATGTACCGTTTGAAGTTTGATTTGCTCCTGAGGAAGTTTTGTTTGTAGCTGCTTCTGCTGTTTGAGTGAATGGTTCCACGAACAATTTAGCTCTCATATCAGCATGTCCAAAGCCACAGTATTCTCTACACTGAATCACGAATTGACCCGGTTTATCGAACATATTCCAGACAACATTAATCCTTCCTGGAACTGCGTCCATCAAGACCGTATATTCAGGGACGTTGAAATCATGTATAACGTCCTTTGACACAAGTTCAAATTTGTAAGGGACACCTTGCTTTACATGAAGCTGTCCTACTTCTTTAGTCCCATCCTGATGCTCAAATGTCCAAAACCACTGCTGGCCGATTACCTTGATAGTTTCTGCGTTGGTCGGAACGTGTTCAATCGTCCTCTCTACGTTCCACGATTCGGCTCCTACCCAAGTTAAAAGACTAATTACTACTCCTATATATACCCATTCAACAGTTGCATGACCCATTAATGTGCACCCTCTAATGGTTCCCTTATTGTGTTCTTTGGATTAGATTCTCTGAAGCGCCAACATACGTATACGATGCAGCCCTGAACGACTGAACCTACTACGAATGCAGCGACCATAAGACGATAGAACAATCCCCAAATTTCTATCCTTCTTAGTACGTACTGTTCGGGATTCTGACCTTGACCTTGTGCTGATGCGTTATTAAAATTCAAAATACCAATTACCAATATAGCCACTAATGGCGAGAACAATAAAAAGAGCATCCATCCTCTAGGTTTCGATCCCATACGAACTCGCTTTCTCTGCTCAGTAGTTTGTCTTATGT
>JBAWET010000071.1:0-7321 GCA_049591355.1 Nitrososphaeraceae archaeon | reverse complement strand
CTATCCAAAATTCGAACATCTAAAGGATGCTATTGGAAGGTACTACAGAACAAGACGGTTCAAACTGGACATAACCAAATACCTGTTAAGGAGTGTGACTTAACGGACTTATGTTAGGCAGTATAGATCTCATTAATCTTTGATTCTTCTTCCTCGCGTTCTTCTTGTCGCTCCTCGTGTTCTTCATCCTTACCTCCTTCGACTTCGGTTTCGACAATCCTGAATCCCAACTCTTCAGCCTTCTTAGTCAACACCAAAACCTTTTCCATCACGATTGATTCCTGATCTTCGTCAATGTACATTTCAAGTTCGACCTTCATACCATTTACGACAAATAATCAAAATATATACATTCCATTAGTTAACTAGTACCAGGAATTAAAGCAAATGGAAGATTACCTGAACGTATGGTATCCATTGACCCAGATCTAGTCTTTCTTTTTTGTATGTATAATAAACTGCTCTATCGGAATCGAAGAGTTTTTGAAAAATTCAAAGCCTTTATTAATCCGAAGGAGTTTCCCGCATTATGAACAAAGACTCACGGCGGAACTTTGGAATGGGTATAACCATTTTCGCGGCAATTATTTGCCTCGTATCGACGCTAGTGTTATTATCTCATTTGAATAAAGTAGGAATTGTATTTGCCCAATCAGATTCGAATGCTTCCAAATTTAAGGCGATAAGGGATCAATATTTGCAGTCATGGGAAAATTTCGGTTTTCAATCCATTTTTGACACATATGTTGTTGGAGGTACTAATAGAGGATATGGTGTTTATGAAGAACATGTGTCTAATTTATCAAGTGTATCTAATGCATCAAGTGTACCAAGTGTATCTAATGCATCAAGTGTACCAAGTGTATCTAACATGTCGAACCTATCCAGTGCGAATACTTTCGCACCCGGAGAAACGATGTATTTATACGTAGAACCAGTAGGATTTACCCATAGTCCAAGCGCTAATGAAGGCGCAAATACTCGGTACACAATTGATATCTCCGCAGACATCATTATCTCTGCGCCTAATGGAACAGAACTTGCTTCGATAATTGACTTGCCTGTTATTAAGGTAACATCGCATCAGAAGAATACTGAACTGTCTCTGCTATTGACTTTAACTCAGATCAAACCGTTCCCGATAGGAGACTATAATATTAAATATGTAGTCAAAGACAAGCCTTCAGGCAGGACATTTGATATCACTAAAGAAATAACTATTACGAAATAAATTGGCAATGTTGTAAAGGAGATAGGCTATTTTAATATTAGACGCTCATAGTTGTAGAAAAATATGGTGAAAGTATTTTAAAACATTGTTGAAAGGATTCGAGATAACTCAGATTCGATAGATATTCCCCGGAATTCGGCACCTATATCATAGTCTTTTTCGTCTTGAGAATCCAACGTGTTTACATATCTTCACATCTCTCGCCATTGCGACCGGCAGTTCAATAATTTATTTTCAAGAAATTAGATTACTGTAACTAGCTGCAGTCATTTTAGTTTTTATGACTAATTAAATTATTTGGATTTGACCTGATTCAAAGTGGGACTTGTAGGAAGGAAGTTGTACCCGAGCCAATGCCAACTGGGTGTCAATTTGTGGATAAGCAGTCTTAGGGTGCTAGCCTAGTTGTGTAGAGCGTAAAACCACACGCTTCACAAACATAAGACAGACTATCGAAATCTGAACTGAGAATCATTAAGTCAAAACAGTGTGGACATTCTATTTCAGTCTTGATGGAGTGGCGGTCCATACGGTCGGTTGCCTCACGCTCAAATACTGGAGACTCCAAGCCTGCATTTCGCTTGCTCGTCATACTCATATTATGTGCCACATTTTTAATAATGGTTTAATGTCGCCAACGTTGTACTATTTATAAAATTTACGACACTGAGAAAAGTTGTACTTTTTGCAACGGGTCCTATCTTCAAACCATAATCAGTTGTCTAGTTAAGCAATGTCCTTATCATGAGCATGATCCAGTCCATGCTTCTAACCTAATCGTAACTGTCAGTTTCTTATTGTTGTTTGAGCACCATCAAGTTTGATCGCATAGCGTAAGTATCTAGTTTATCAATTCAATCTACATGCTAGCCGAAAGATTGTATGTTGGCTTATGAAGGTAACTTATATACTTCGCTGCACCTTCACTCGCTAACTGGCTTTGGAGCAGCTAAATTTCGTTCGTGCGTGGAAGAACGAATCGTACTGAACTGCTAATCTGAATAGAATGAATGAACAAATCGCTGTAAACGCAGGGATGACATTTGCAAAAGGATTTAAACGAAGCTGGCATCTATTAAATTCCAAGTGCGGAAGTGCTCGATTATTTGTGCCACTCCATGAACAGGATCACTCTGGCCAGTGTCCGTGGTTGGTGAATAATAAGCACCTCCGCGCTTGAACAATCCGTTCGGGATCGAAGCAGGAGGATCTTGGCTCGCTGATGAGTTTAACTTTCGATGAGTATTTTACGTGGTACTCGATTATTATTTTAGGATAGCTTTTCTTCTTTACATAGATGGAATAATTAGGAGACCATTTTATGGATAGAAATATCAAATATGGCATCATAGAGCGATATAACTCGTCATTTTCTAAGAATCAATAAGTATACCTTTTAGGGATACTATTGCTATTGGTGGTAAATTTTTCTTGAATTCCGTTTTTGATGTACTGAAAGCACTTTCTGACCCCAAGGTGCTTGCTATTTTTAATATAATAGCCTTGTCAAACGTCGATCGGGTGTTTCTCCTCTCTCATCTGAACCTCTCCACAAGGGCGTGTCATTATCGTGTTTCTCGTTTATTAAGAACTGGAGTCATATCTCGGAAAAATGGAAAATATTCTGTTACTTCTTTTGGTTTGTTAGTTCACCATGCTCAAAATCTCATAGGACTCGCTCTGAATAGTTATTGGAAACTTAGCGCAATCGATTCACTCGAATCATCGCATAGTATTCCACGACACGAATATAATAAAATAGTGAGTAACCTGTTAAGTGATGATAAGATCAAGGAAATACTGACACGTGAAAGGGAAACAATCAATATTGTCGATCCCAGAAAGTCAATAAACAGTATTCCCCTGAACATACAAACTTCGACCCGGAGTCCCGGACAAACAATTTGAATCTCAAAGGGAAAAAAAATTTTCAGTGTCTAACGGCTCTAGATGATCTAGATTACATTCCTCTTGACTCTATATCTGATGATATTCTTTACCGTTCGATAAAAGAATCTCTTGAGCAAGTAGGGAAAGCGTACTCTAAAGCAGTAATTGATCATATTTGCCGTATTAATCGATTGTCTGAAAGGGAAATTCTGACTAACTGTGACTTGTTTGAAGATTCGATGTACCGACTATTCGGACATGGGGCAGTATCTATTATCAATAAGGTCAAAGTACTAGCGCTGCGACACTCACTAATGGAACACAAATCAAATCTCACTATTTCTGAAATAGTAGACCCTGCACTTACAATTAATGATGTATTGAATGAGATCCGGCGGATAGAAGCCTTAGATTTTGTTCACAAAATGGCATCACACAACCATATAGCGTTATTATACGCTCATAAGGATTCTCTCATTAAGATATTATCAGAATATTTCAGTCCCAAAGACGCCCCGAAGGCCCTCCTGTCAGAAAATCCAGATAACTTTTCTCATCTGAACATAACTAGTTCTATTTCCTATAAAGACTTGTTTGGCCCGATCACAGGCCCCTTAAAAGAAGATGCAGTTTTCAAATTGCATAACTGGATCAGTAGCATAAGTACTAGCAGCAAAAGATCAAATATCTGCGCACGGATTGCAGAAGATGACGCAACGTGGTGGATAAGGAACGGTTGTACTCGAGCACTTAGTTCTATTGAGCTGTCGCTTTGCAGGGAATTACCGCAAAGTACCTCTATTTTATGTGCATTTGATATTTCTAAACTTACGCCGAAACAATTGAGCACCATGAGGGCTATAATTGGATCCCACGATTATGTCATTATCGAAGAACCCTCTTTTACTGTTTACAGATTTGGTAAACCAACATTCAGAAATGTATAACCATCACGGACCAGAATCAAAAAAGCAATCCTATTTTGATACAAGGTCAGTACGCAATTCTCTGATACCCATATTGATTGCCTCTGTTCTGCTTGCCTATCTTTTGATTATATTATCTCCTGCAGACAAGAAGGCCCTGTTAATTGACATCATAAAGCCAACGTCTGCTGCAATAGCAACGGCATTTTCACTTGTAGTTGTTTACAGACAAAAGACTGACGGAATAATTGGTAAAGCATTCACTTTACTTGCTGCCGGACTGACCCTATTCCTGATTGGAGAATTAATCTCGAGTTATAACGAAATTGCACTAGGTATTGAAAATTCTTTACCATCGATAGCAAATGTCTTTTGGACAATAGCATATGGTCCGATATTCTATTTCGTTTTCAAAATGTATTATTTTCTTGGTGCGTCTCACTCGAAAACCCATCAAATATTAATATGCGTTGTAGGAGCAGTATTTCTCACATATTTTATCACTCTGACCGCTCAAAATGCTGAATTTTCAACTCAACGTGGTATTGCGTCGTTTTTGATTTCCATAGCGTACCCTGTATTAGACGTGGTGTTGATTGTGCCGTCTGCTTTGATCCTGTTGAATCCCGTAAAAGGCTCGTTGACATCAATCCCTTGGATATTTTTAGCCGTTTTGATTTTGGGTATTGGCGACTGCATATTTGCATATACATTTAACGTTCGAGCAATGGAAGATTTGAATTGGATATCGAAATTATTCTTTATAACAAGTTACGTGATAGCATCTGGCGGGTTATTTTGGCATAATAAATTTTTTATATGTAATCAGAAATAAACAAAGTTTTTTGAGGAATGGATAGTATCGTTTGCCAATATCCAGCAATTTTCCTTCTAGTTCGTGAAGATCGTTAGTTCGCATAAGGGTAGGTACCACAGTTGAATTGACGCTGTTAACACAATCAGAGATCTACCTAACGAGGTGAGAGAATTCGGGCAAGGCACATTAAACTAATTTTCTGTCCAGATATGTCTTTAAGGAACCTACATTGCTTAACTAGATGATGGCAGACGAAAGACTGACACAATTTTTAAAGGAAGGAAAAGACTGGGAGAGAAAGCCTACAAGTATCCCCGGTGTGTTCTTACTCAAACTGCCGACATTCAGGAGCAGACCAGACTGCATAGTCATTGAAGTTAATCCCGTCGATACCTCTGGATCACCAACAAAGAAGAGGGGAATAATTATAAGATCCGGTTCTGAACTAGACCAAATTCGTAATATTCTCACAAATGTCAAATTAGAACAACTGGCAAAGAGCATAGATGAAGTGAATCCTGAAGTGAAGACGGCTGCAAAGAGTTCTTCAGATGTCTTTGAAATTTAATTAGAAAAAGCATTTATTTTAAATCAGAAGTCTTATATTCCTTGGATGGAATTTCCTAATTTCTGACGGACATTAAGGGTAGTGAATAGTTCCAATGTATGAATTTGATGTGGCCACTTGAAAGCTCTAAAATTTCGTTTCAGGGGGATAAACGGATATATTTTTTTGCATAGCTGCCCTGAGGGATGTCAAACGTACCTACCTTGTAAAATTTGTTCGACATTATTGTGAAGGTGAAAGTATCTCTAAGTTCAATAGAATCTCTTCTTCAATTCTTTGAATGAAATTAAATGAAGAGGTAAGATCTCTCAGATTAAATGCTATCTCCAATCATGAGTATAACACCCAATTTACTGCCACGCGTTCTTATTCGAAAAGTCGGTTCGGCAGGGATGCAGAATGGATAATAGCACTTAACATGATGTCACTAGGGTGGAATGTTAAATTATCAAATGGCAGCAGCGGACCTGTTGATCTTTTTGCCTCCAAAGTGTCGGAACTTTGGTACATACAAATAAAGGCGAGTTCTAGAGCACCAAGAATAAAAAGTGGAGAGATCGATAAGTTAATTGATTTTGCTTCAGCAGATGGTGCAAATCCTGTAGTTGCAACATTACAACCATTACTGGACAGGGATATAAATAGAACGCTCTTTGTTTCCAATCCTTGATACAAGAACAAAATCAGAAGCGTGATATTTATGATGCAGATACATTCCAAAGGTTCGTCTTATTCTTTTATCAACTTCCCAGCTGGAGTCAGATAGTACCGTAATCGTAATCCCTGGAGTTTTCTAACAAAGGCAATTAATCTGTGCGCTCTAAGAATGTTCAACTCCGAACTATCTTTACTCCAACTTTGGATTCATTTACCTTTCCAGTTTTGAGATGCACTTTAGCAATGATATCATGTACCTCCAATCCAGTGATTTCGTTAATGGTCCTTTTGGCTCAGTCTAGTTGCTTGCTGGCTGACCAAAGACCCCAGGAATGGGAAGGACTTTGGCTGGAATAGTTATATCCAATGTAACCTATAAAATGTCAAAGGTAACGGGAATATAATGAGAAGACCGATACATATGGCGATGGAGAGACATGATTTCAAATGTCGGGTTTGCAAAATTCGCTGGTCGACGTTTGTCCGAACGAATTCCCTGTGCACTAAATCTTCAGTTGGCGATGGAATACACAATTTTGATTTTAGGAAACCAATCAGGATAGCTCCACCGGAAAATCCAGTCGGTGTCCTCCACGTTGTAGAAGATTAAAAATATTAGAACATGAATTTCTTAAATCCTTATGCCAAGATACACAATATGACATGCTTGTCTAGAAGCTCATTGTATCAACTTAACAAGGCCAAAATGCGTACGAAGTTACAATGACAAATTATTTGCCTTGATTTACAATCTAGGAAAGGAGATCTGCAGATCTCAAGTTATCTGCAATCAAAATGGTCGTCCAACTGATGGACTGAGTTTGGTATTGGATGGTTGAAGATCGCGACAATTCTCGAATCGCCGATATTACTGGCACTAGCAATCACCTCCAATAACAATCAACTCTATATTAAGGCGAATGAAACGATCAATTTTGTTCCGCTATCGATAGACTTGAATCATGGTTTTTGGTGTTTTCCACCTGATCCCAAATGAAAGTTTCTTTGTTCCAGATGAAAGTAGTTGGATGGTTGGATGGTTTGATATTTTATTACACATTTAAAAAAGCTGGCTTTTACATAACTCAAGAGTAGAACATCGCGGTTGGAATCACCCGTACATTATGACTAGCGTACAATTCACGCGGTTTGACGATGAGTAGTGTTGAGCGAGAAAAGACACTATTTTGATAGTGATACTACTGAGTGGGCATGATTTTGTAGATTGCTCC
>JBAWET010000070.1:0-2407 GCA_049591355.1 Nitrososphaeraceae archaeon | reverse complement strand
AAAATAGCTACTTTAATCCCGTGATAGGCCATCCCACAGATTAAAGGTTTATCTTCCCAAAACTAGAAGATAGAAGCAGAGCGGCAACTAAACTCAAAATGACTAAGTACGACTGGATGCCAAGCGTGGCATGCTCGTTACGGGCCTATATAGCCCTTAGCTGCGACGTAATCTGCTAAGTTCATTTCAATCTTTGTCCAAAGATTGAGAGAGGGCAACAAGCACGTCCGCAGGATAATGGATCAAACTTTATTTCTTCTCTTCTGGTTTAGTCTTGTCCTCAATTAATTTGTATTTTGATAGCAACTTGTATGCGAGGAATACAAGTAAAAGAATAATGGAAAAATCTATAATGTTTGAAATTAGATCACCGTACTTGAATTCCGAGGGTGCACCGTGTATACCTATGACACTTGCACTCATATTCTCAAAACTTCCAGGTAAAAACAGACCAATAGTGGGATCAACAATATCTCTAACAAGTGCAGTGACCAATTTATTTACTGCTTGACCTATAACAAAACCAATTGCAACTCCAATTACTCCAAAGGCTATAAGGAATGCAACATACTGATCTTTCATTGATTTTTTCTTTGGATGAGGTTGTTCTGTCAAGGTTAGGTTAACGAAGTGTAAGGAATAAAGTATAACTAGACTATGAAAGACACCTTCGTAAGATTAGAATTCTAAAAAGGTGAATAAAAGTAATACTGGATAATAGGTTCAAACGTGACATCATTTATGCAGCCTTGAAATGAAACCTGACGCTAATGTTTTAGACGGACTAGAGTGTGGAGTATTATGACCATCAATTATGTGACCTTTCATAAGGTGGAGTTCTCCGACAAGAACGCCAGAGTGTATTTGACTGTTGAGAATTTGAATAAGAAGGCCAGTGTTGGATTTTACGACTATGACGCAAAAGCAATGCAAGGTAAAAAACAATACGCTAAAACTTACTCTTTTGATGTTACCTATCCTGAAATTAAGTCTGCAATCCCAGCGGGAATTCAAGAAGACGGAGTAATTCTATTCGAACCATTGAACTATAACCTTCCTTCTGCTAGATTCGAATTTCAAGCCACTAGACAAGATACGTATGATACTTCCAATTTTATGTTCTTAGTAGGAATACCAACTTTCGATAATTCTTTAGATACAAAAACAAAATGGACTGAATATAATTCCACGCTAGGAGTTAGTTTGGAGTATCCGTCTAGTTGGAATTTAAATTCCACTGACAATTCGCTGTCTGATCCTGTCAATGGAAACATTTTTCTAATCGCATTATCAAATGAGACTATACCAATAGATATTAAGACTTTATCAGATGAGATTCGAGCACAAAATTCAAGTGATATGATCGAGCCCTTTAAAATGTCAAACTATACCATCGATGGAGAACCAAGTGCAGAGGGTACTAGGCGACTGATCGAGCCTGTAGGCGTCTTCCACCAAAAAGAAATATTAACGAGGCATGACGGTAAGATTTACACTTTATTTTTCGCCAGTTATCCCACTGAAGTGACTAAGCCCGAAACGAAGGAAATACTTGACCATATAATAAAGTCAATCAGATGGACAAGTCCGTAATCTTCGCTCGCCTTGCTATCGGTTACGTTATCTGTTTGTAAAATGTATGCGTCTAGACGGCCCAAAACGTCAAAGTCTTACTACTTGATGCGCGTAGACGGATCTAATTCACAGCCCAGACTGCAAATTTCTAAAGTTAGCAAAATTAATCACTAACTTTATCTACCAAATATGAGCAGTTACAAGCGTGGGCAAGTTCACAAAGTTCCTTTTCCTAGTATTGCTGTCTGATATTGGGCACTGTAATCAAGCTCCTTAAATACGCCCATGTCAGTTTAGAGGAGATGACAAATATAAAACACACAAAAATCGCTATGTTTGTATTAGCAGCGGCGATACTGGGAACTACTGTGCTGGTTATTAATCCAGGAAGAATGGCCTATGCACAAGGTAACGCAACCGCAAGCGTGGACGCCGATGGTATTATTAAAAGTCTAAAGGCAAAGCATGCAGCGCTGTCTGCACTGGCAGAGGACGGTGATAGAGAACTGCTTAGTAAATTAAAAGATATGGATGCTAAGGAAGCCGCCCAGACTGCACTAGCACTGAATATCATACGCGCTCTACAAGAGTATAAGGCAGTAGAAGCTCAATAATTTCTTCACTCTTTCTTTTTTTTGTTTCATAAAGGATTGCTAAGTTTAGTTCAATAAGAATTCATTTTAAAAATTTAAGATTTACAGCCGATCGGCTTGTGAATAAAAAGATATCTCATTAGCTGTTGAATCGGCTAGGGATGTATCCATGACATTACTTTAATGGCTTATATACTGGTGTAAGCTTTGGTTTTAGATTTATCTTATAAGGCTCATCA
>JBAWET010000069.1:0-26585 GCA_049591355.1 Nitrososphaeraceae archaeon | reverse complement strand
CCTTCGAATCCACAGCCCACGCACTTGTACGACCGTGCAAATTGTCTACAACTTTCGCATCTCCAAATTAGCACATACCCACAATCTGGGCAGTAATACTTGACACATTCATCATTTGGCATAATAGGTCTGTTGCAAGAGGTACAGATCGGTAACTGGAGTGGCTTTGACATCGAAACATCAATAAAAGTAACGGGATTTATACCTTGCTTGGAATTGGGTGTTATTTTAAATAGCACCATTAGTCATAGTCATCTAGCATCATCCAGGGCGATGGTTTTTCTTGCACTACTATTGACATAGAAAAGTTTTCATTATCAACTGAAAATTTTTCGGAACTCGTTACCAAGTAGTGTTCTCGTCAGCTTTACTCCCACACCTGATCCAAGAAGCAGGGACAATACATTGGAGTGATAGTCAAAATCGGTAGATTCAATAATTTCTCTTAATTTGTGCTCCGTCAATGAGTCGATTATCTCATCGAGCGCTTTATTGTCTAGTCTTTCCAAAACCTTTCGCGCCATGGTCATTTTCCTAAATTCGTTTTGGAAAAGGTTTCGCCATTCTTGCTCATAGACTTTTAGGGCTGACTCTTCATTAAGCTTGATAGTCTCGGCTATAGCTCTACCGGCCAGAATTCCGGCTAAGCCGCAACTGTAAATTCCGCCAGCAGTAGAAGGCTTAGTCTGTCCAGCCGCATCACCTACTAGTATCGTCTTTCCAGTAACGAATGAATCTATGGCCCCGCCAATCCAAATAGGGGCAAAGATTTTCCTGATAGTCGAGTACCTCTCTCCTCTTGATTCTACAAAGTGCTTCAAAGCTTTTGACACATTTATCCCCCTTCCAGCGACCCCTACTTTTCCTATTCCTTGTCCAGTTGGGATTATCCAAGCAAAAAAACCTGGATAGAGATCACTGTCAAATGTTACTTGAACTATGTCATCTTTTATCCATGACGCATAAATCTCAAATTGTGCAGAGGGCAAGAAGTTCTCTCTGCCGCTAGAAGCTAAGGATGCAATTCCCCTCGCATCAACAAAATAAAGGCAAGATATGTCTCCATCAGTTGTTTTTGCAATAAACCTTTCTGCTCGGTCACTGCTAATGGATTTAAAAGTGCATCCTGTTCTGATAGCCGCTCCAGCTCTTTGTGCCTGATGGGCAATTTGTTTGTCAAGTGCACGTCTATCTATGACAACCACATTTTGGTGCTCTGAATTTAATTCGACTCGTGAAGAGGGTGACGTAATGATAGTTTTCGTAACAAAATTTTGAAATACATTTGAATCTGGCATGATTCCTAGTTTGTTCAATCCTTGAGCACTGACCATACCTCCGCAGTGTTCAGGTGTACCTATTTCATGGTGCTCTTCTACCACCACTACCGAGATACCTCTCGAGGCCAATTCTCTAGCTGTCAATAATCCAGCTACACTTCCGCCGGCAACCAGAACATCATAATTGGACGACGACATTGAAGAAACAATTAATTCATGATCTTATTAACTAAACTCCGGTCCGTCAAGGTGAACTACAAACTGGTTATTGTGATACGAAGAGATTTGCGGATGGGAACAGGTAAAACTTGTTCCCAGGCGGCTCACGCAGCTGTACTAGGGGTAGAGAACACGAGATTCTTACATTCTAATTGGGTCAGGACATGGTTGGAAGAAGGACAAGCAAAGATAATCCTAAAAGTGAACAGTCTACAGGAACTCGCTGAAATCAAGAATAATGCCGAGAACATTATGCTCCCAGTAGTTACTGTACAAGACATGGGCTTAACTCAGATCCAACCCGGAACTACTACCTGCATCGGAATAGGTCCCGCACCTTCTAAAATCATTGACAGAGTGACCAACAACTTGAAACTCCTTTGAGAATTCTTACGACATGATATTTTTATGTGCACACTCACAAATAAGCCCTGTCTCGGGGTACCGATCTACCAAACAGGTATATATACTGCCCTTTATAAAGGCAACCTAGTATGCCCCAGACTAAACCGATTGTCAGTATAGAGAACGTCGTTGCTTCCGCTACAGTTAATCAAACAGTTAATCTTAACTTAATCACTCAAATTTTTCCTGATGTAGAATATCATCCTGACCAATTTCCAGGTTTAGTTTTCCGACTAAAATCACCTAAAACGGCAACGTTGATATTCAGTTCTGGAAAAATGGTCTGTACTGGGGCTAAATCTGAAGAACAGGCGATAAAAGCTGTAAAAAATGTAGTTCAGAAGCTGAAAAAGGGAGGGATTCCAATTGAAAATGAACCACAGATTGAAATTCAGAATATTGTTGCTTCTGCTAGTCTAGGGGGTAAAATTCATCTCGAGCTGGCAGCAAGAGTTCTCCCACGTAGTATGTACGAACCAGAACAGTTTCCTGGCCTGATACACCGTATGCTCGATCCGAAAACTGTGATCTTATTATTCGCAAGCGGTAAACTAGTTTGTACTGGCGCAAAGAAAGAAAGCGAGGTCTATAGGGCTGTTCACAACTTACATACATTACTCGAAGAAAAAAATCTAATGATCTACGAAGGATGATATTCCATCTAGCAGTATCATTGAGGCAAAATAATAGAATCGATTAATTATAATAATGTTGTTCCTATTCTTCTAATTCAAAGCATGCCAGAACTATGGCTTAATTATGGATCAGCAGATGTAGTGTTAGACGTAAAGGTAGAAAATCTGAATACTCTCGACAACGCCAAATTCAAAAAACTCGAAGAAGAAATTATTGATCAACAAATTGCTTCAATTCCACTAGAAAATACGAAAATTCTGGCATTAGGAAAGTCCAAATCTATTGCAAGAATAATCTCTTTACTATTAAGTCACGCTAAAAAAAAGGGGATCAACAATGTGTTACCAGAATCTCTACCAAAGGACCATTCATCACTATCGAAAAATATGGAAGGTAATAGTTTGTCTATTAGCAAACAGACTGCCGAATATATACTAGAGAGGGGAAATGATTCGAAAACACTATTTGTATCATGTACTAGGGTAAATCCCATATTTGGATTCGGAGGTGCTCCCACTTCCATATTGCGTGAATTCTTGAGGGATAAGATGACTGAAGCATATTGTTCAAGGACCACAAATTTGCCCTCTCCTGGAACTAGGCCCGCATCTCTAGATATTGCAATAGATGTTTGCAAGAATATGAATGCGAAGTGTATTCAAGTGATCTCTACCAGGGATGGAATAGATAGTTTATTTTTTGGCTCGGTATCAGAGGCTTTTGAAGAATCCATAAAGAGGATGGAATATCTGATGTCCGATGATTATAGCAATATCAACTCTATGATAATCGGTGCAGACAACGACTCAGACTCTCATCTAACACTATCTGATTCGCTTAACCATCTTTGGAATTCCGTTCATATCCTCAAGAACAAGGGATATGGAATACTTATTGCAGAAAATAGAAAAGGACTTGGCTCGGATGCACTCGAGAGACTTGCTGAAGGAAGGATGTCTCTTGAAGATTCTTCTTCAGCTAGCGAGTACATTGAGGGATTAGAACATTTGACATTTATTAACGAACTGAAAGAGAAGTATCACTTAGGTGTGCTCTCTTCGCTTCCCCATTATTATCTTCGTTCTAGATTTGGGTTTGAGCCTTTTTCTAGGAGTGAAGTTATCTTGGAGAGGCTTTTCGATATAAATGGCAAGAACCATAAGATCCTTGTAATTCAAGATCCCAATCTGGCCTTATTCAAACACGTTGGCAAATAAACGGGACTGGGAATTCACACAGTAATAACGGATAAAGTTAAAATAATTATAATTCATCTCCCATACTTGTAGATTGCAGACTGCTTTACGAAGAATGGGTGATTATGTTTTTCATAAGTGTGAAGAAATAGATCTGTCGTCGGTGATACAGATCAATATGAGTTCACTTCCTGAACATTATTCGGACTATTTTTTTCATTCGATACTCAAGGAACTTCCGGATGCATTCATAGTCTCTGAGTATTCAAGGGAAGTTGTTGGATATGTAATGTGTAAAATCGAGTATGGGTTCTCAAATTTTAGAAAGTTAGGATTTGTTAAGAAAGGTCATGTCGTCTCTGTGGCAGTTCAACAACAACACAGAGGCAAAGGAGTTGGGAGGGTGCTCATGGAAGAAGCTATCAACGGTGTCATCTTGAGGAAGGCCGACGAAATTTATCTTGAGGTTAGAACGAGCAATGACGCTGCAATAAAAATGTATGAACGAATTAACTTTCAAACAAAATCAAGACTGAGGTCTTATTATCGTGATGGGGAAGACGCTTATCTCATGGCATTAGAGCTATCTTGAGTATTATTAGCCAAAATGAATGGAATTGTTGATATGAGAAAAAGTAAAACCGCTGGCATCTCGATTCTGGTAATTTCTATACTGGCTTTTTGTGGTTATGCCTACATATTGCTCGCAACTGAATGGGGTGTAATGGCCATGGAAATCACAATACTTTTAATCGTAGGTACCCTCGCGACCATAATGGCTTGGATCGGATATACCATGGCAACGGCACCCAAGGAATCATGATCGATTCAATTCCATCCATTCTATTTCATTGAAGAAATTACACGCACGTCAGAAACTATTTGATATAGCCTTGGACCTACTTCTCTAACTACTCTCACTCCATCAATTGAGATTTTGTACCTTTTGAAAGCATCATTAGTTTCTACGGCTCCCTTATCAATAGCATCTTTCTTGCTATCAGCTTTAACATGCGCAAAAAAGTGGACTGTGCCTTCCCCATTGATTAGAGATGAAACTGCTTCTT
The DNA here is from genome assembly GCA_049591355.1 of Nitrososphaeraceae archaeon. Classification (GTDB taxonomy): domain Archaea; phylum Thermoproteota; class Nitrososphaeria; order Nitrososphaerales; family Nitrososphaeraceae; genus TA-21. The sequence continues at coordinate 21,782 of JBAWET010000069.1, read as the reverse complement.
CGACAAATTCCCTTGCTTTTTCAGGCAATGGCATGAGCACTCGCGTTGCTTTTTCTTTCAACTGGTTGTTTACAACCACTTTAGCATCACCAAAAAGGGAGATAACTCTGTCGTTGACTTTATTAATTCTGGTATTTTCAATGCATAGCTCATGGGCGAAGATGTTCGAGTCTATTGAATATACCTTGGCAGTTTTGTTTCCCCGTGCGATAAGTACCGAATATGTGCCAACGCCACCAAATAAGTTTACTATTACTTCATTATCATTAACCAAGTTCGCTATCCTCATTCTTTCTGTTGATAGTCTCGGAGAAAAATACGCATTAGCCACATCAATTTTAAATGTACATCCATTTTCTTTATAGTATGTTATAGGACTATTAATTCCGGCTAGGAATTCGAGATTTCTCAATCTATAATCACCTTGCACTCCTGATGTTTGGCAAAAAACTGAGTATATGTTATTCACCTTTTGAAGAAGGACTTCTGCAATTAATCTTTTTTTTTGATTTAGTGACTCAGGAATCTTAATTATTATTATTCCCCCAATTGTGTCAAACGCAGAACAAACTTCTTCTAGTTCATCTTGGTCCAAAAGTTGTTTCAGCGCTTCTCTTAGCATCCTGGGCATAACAGCACCGGATTAAACCCTCCTACTGTAGTAATCTCCAGAATCTTTTTGTTTTCTATCTAATCTGCCACCCATTTTATTAATTCTTGGTCTGCCGGTGGTTTCATCTTTTCTATATGTTATAGCAAGTGTTCTTAAGAACTGATTCATACCATCCTCCTTGTTCATCGGGTTATGTGCAATGCCCTCTATTGCTGGTGTTCCAGTAAATATAACGAGGGAGTCAGAAACTAAGTCTATCAGTTGCATGTCATGATCTATGATCATTGCCGATTTTCCTTCCGCTTTGACGAAACGATGTAGAAACTTTGCTAATGAGATTCTATCTTCCACATCTAGAAATGCAGAGGGCTCATCAAGAGCATATATATTTGCAGGTCTAACAAGTGTGGCACATACGGCTACCTTCTGCAGTTCTCCTCCACTGAGAGTATTGATGTTCTTGTCGTATAACCTTTTCATTCCCATAGGAATGAGAATGTGATTTTCAACCGCAGAACCTTCTATGGGTGCCTGATAGGCAGTTGAAAGGAGCGACCTTGTGTCGCCATCGTGATCTTGTTGAAGGTACTGGGGCTTATATGAAATCTTGGCACTCATCTCAATATTTCCTGAATCAGGCTTTTCAATCCCTGCGATCATCTTCATCAAAGTCGTTTTACCCAGTGCATTCGCTCCGACCAATCCAACAATCTCTCCCTCTCGGATTTGTCCAGAATTGGCACTTAATTTGAAGGAAGGGTAAGATTTCGTTAAATTTGAATATTTGGCGAGTGGTTTTTCAAGCACGACATCCTCATTTTGTCCTGAGTTGTCAAACTTGTATGATCTATCACGAAATCTGATATTTTCCGATGGGATAAAGCCTTCAAGAAAATTATTGATTCCTACCTTAATGCTTTGCAGCGGGGATACGATTCCATATGCACCAGGTTCACCATACAATATATGGATATAATCAGAGAGATAGTCCAGCAAAGTCAAATCATGTTCAACTACCATAACGCTCTTGCCTTCATCGGCTAGCCGTGTGATGACCCGTGCTACTTGCAAGCGTTGGTAAATATCATTATATGACGATGGTTCGTCGAAGAAATAATAATCTGCATCTTTGCTAAATGCTACAGCTACTGCCAAGCGTTGTAATTCTCCTCCACTCAACTGGGATACTGAATTATCTAGTATGTTTGTCAATCCCAAATCGTTTACAAGCGTATCAAAAACATGTCTTTCATCGTATTTTTTCAAAAGTTCGCGCGCAGTTCCTTTAAAAGTTTTGGGAATTAAGTAAACAAGTTGGGGCTTAATTGATACTCTTAAGGTTCCCGAAGAAATTTTTTCAAAATGAGATTTTAGTTCTGTGCCACGAAAATTATCCAGAATATCATCCCACGCTAATTGGTGATTATCATATTTTCCTAAATTGGGTCTAATGTTTCCTGATAGAATATTTATTATTGTAGACTTACCCATACCATTCCTTCCTAAGAGACCAATCACAGTACCTTTCTTGGGTGTAGGTAAGTGGTATAATCTGAAAGAATTGATACCGTATTGATGAATCTTATGATCTCCAAGTTCCTTTGCAAGGTTAACTATTACAATAGCTTCAAAGGGACATTTCTTCACACAAATTCCGCATCCTGTACATAAATCTTCTGAAATAACCGCCTTTCCGTCATCTTCTCTCTGAATTATACATTCACCTCCAGTCTTGTTTACTGGACAGTAGACAATGCATTCTAGACCACACTTCTTTGGTTTACATAGGTCTTCGTCTAATACCGCTACACGATGTGTAGAGGTAGAATGGGTTTCCATTATTATTGAAAAATTGTAATTAGCAAGATATTATAATCGTTGAGTTTTTACTTCTAGGCCACATTCTGATACTATTCATTATCTAGAATTGGCTTGATACAAAAACGTCCTACTCTGTTAGGGATTTCCTTTCTCATGTTGGGTGTGTTTAACACAATAGGATTAAATTAGGAGAAGGCAAAAGATAGGCAAGCCGGCCATAGCGATAGGGCGCGACCCGGTCCCTTTCCGAACCCGGAAGTCAAACCTATCGTCGCTGCTGTGTTACTGATCTGCGTGAGCGGTTGGGAAGCAGCAGTGCTGGCATTAGTTTTTGGAACTAAACCAATTTGTATTTGAATCAGCATTATAAACTCGACCTAGCTTGCAGTAAATTATGACCAGGTACTCGAAAACATCTTTTCGAGTTCTTGAGTCAATTACTAATTTCTTCGCCTATATGAATCTCTTCTAACAAATTCTTGACACTTTTCCCGATACTTTCAATAATGTCGTATATAGTCACAAAACCTTTGGGGTCCCATACTTTAGTCTGAATGAGACATCCATAGTTAACTACTCGTATAGAGATTGATCTAACTTCTTCATCGACAATGTTTCTACTAATTCTAGAGCATAAAATGTTATCCTTGTTTAGTCGCTCGGCAAGAATACTTCCATTCCAACCGATCTCATCCACTTTTCCTTTGTTCAACTTGTAACATGGAAGAGCATTCAACAATTTAGGGTGATCGGGGTGAGTCTCCATCAAATGGCTATTGTGTATAAGACAGTACATATTGTGAAAAGGTCCAAGTCTCATTATCTCCTCGGTACCAACATAATCAATATTCCCAGTTAGTATTTTTATGAAACCATCCCTATTTGCCAACCACTGCTCATAATATGGTTTGTAAAGTTCGTCAATGTCAGATTCCATGACGCCCACTCTGCTCTGAATGCCCAATGCACGCAGCATATTAATTATCTCACTAAGTTGTAGAATTGGCATTAATGAATAATTGTTATTGATGTACTTTAATTTTTTAACAATTCAAACTCGAGGCGTTATCATTATATCGTTATGCCTGCAAGTTGGACATTTCCATTAATAGTCTAATGATTGTCCGAATTCCGAATCCCGTTGCGCCTTTCGGAATATAGCTTTTTTCAGAAGACCCTTCCTGGAACCAAGCCGTTCCAGCAATATCTAGGTGAACCCATGGGGTATTATCAACGAAATTTGAGAGAAAGACAGCAGCGGTTATAGCACCTGCGGATCTTCCTCCAATATTTTTCATGTCCGCAATAGAGCTTTTCAGTTGTTCTTCATGTTCCTCGAAGATAGGGAGTTGCCACAATTTTTCACCTGATTGGTTAGCAGCATGAATTAATTTATCGACTAATTTCGGATCATTGCCTAATAATGCGGCCACGTTTGATCCTAGTGCAATGATGGAGGCGCCCGTTAGTGTTGCCATATCAATGATAGCGGCAGGCGAATATGTCTTTACTCCATATGACAAGGCATCAGCCAAAATTATCCTACCTTCCGCATCAGTGTTTCCTACTTCCACAGTTTTTCCATTATACATCTTAATGATATCCCCAGGTCTATACGAAGACCCTGAAGGCATATTCTCTACAGCAGGTATGATGCCAACAACGTTGATCGGTAGACAAAGCTGAGCTATTGCCCTAATTATTGCAATAACGTTACAGCCTCCGCATTTGTCAAATTTCATTTCATCCATCTTCTCTGATGGCTTAAGGGAAATTCCGCCAGTATCAAAAGTCACTGCCTTGCCTACGAGAAGGCAACGGACTTCTTTGTCTTTGGTTCCAAAGTATTCCATTATGATTAACTTAGGAAGATGATCACTTCCTCCACCAACGGCAATAATTCCATTTAATTCACGAGATCTCAAATCATAATATTCAATCACACTCACATTAACGTTAGGAAGATTTCCAGCTTCGGCCGCAAATCTTGCCAGATCTGATGGTGAACAGTCATTGGGAGGAAGATTTCCAAGGTCACGAGAGAAATTCACTGCATCGGAAATTATAGAAGCTTGTCTCGCTATTTTTTCGAGTCCCTCGTTATCATCTGATGTAATGATATAGGCATTTCCTACTTCGTTCTGATAATTTTTTATTTTGTCTGTCTTATATTTATTGAAAGAATAGTCGGCTAATTTCAGACCTTCGACTAATGAAGACATGAAGTCGTTACTCAATTCATTCACTAGAGCAAGTGAAAACTCTCGGCTTCCAAGTTCCTTTACTTTTAGAACGACTTTGCCAGCGAGCAATCTAGCTGATTCATGTGTAAAATCCTTCTTATTGCCTAGGCCCACCAAAAAGATTTTCGTTACTGCTTTATGGTTATTTATATGCAAAAGACAAGCGTCACCAAAATTTCCTTTAAATTCTCCTTTTGAAATTACATCCTTCTTCAAGTTCTCTGCCTCGTTGTTGAATTGGTCAAGAGTAAATGAATCTATATCATCTTTAAAAATGCCCATTGCGATAAATGGACTGTCAGAGTGAAAGACGTCCTCTTGCGTAACTATTATGCCTACCATGATCAAATCCTCTAATGCACTTTATTTTAAAGTACCGAAGTCTATTTTGCAACACATTGAACCTGTGTTATTACCCAACCTACATTCATTCATTTAGGATGTCCGTAATTCTCTAATTCACCCTCTTCAATATACTCTTTGTTGGAGTAGATAAAATGAATCAACTAATGAAATATCATTGGAAAGTCTATCAAAAGACCTATTAAATGTCAATATATCACAACAGTATATCATTTAACAAAGATGAAAAATGTCAAAACCTAGTATAGATTCAGACATCCCCCCCGAATTAAATCAGTTCCTGCAACGTGACACTTATTCACTGCTGATAAGGGGAAAATATGGGAGCGGAAAAACTGCCCTTTCACTTACTATATTAAGGTCATTAAAAGCAACAGACAATTTTTTTTACATCTCAACGAGGACTTCCCCGACGCAACTTTTTGACTATTATCCTTGGCTGTCCAAGTTTGTGAAAAAACAGGATAGTTTAAACCAATACGTAAATTCTGAGGAACATCCAGTTCATCCCTGTTTTGAGGATGCACGTCTAGACGAACCAGAATCACTTTTTGAAAGAATTACTAACCAATTAATGGACATCAAAAGCCCTATTATCATAATCGATAGTTGGGATGCAATAGCATCTTTAATGGACAAAGAATCACGCATTAACAATGAACGTGTTCTTCAGACTTGGAGAGAAAGGGCAGGAGCAAGAATAATTTTTATTACCGAAGGTGTCCAAGACTCTGGCTTAGATTATATTGCTGATGGAGTAGTGGAACTAAGTAACGATATTTCCGATAATACAGCAATCAGAAAGGTAACGATTACAAAGCTAAGGGGCGTCCCTATAGAAAAAACTACTTACCTTTTCTCTCTAAAGGGGGGTATATTTAAGTGCTTTAGTAAATATTTGCCATTGGAATATAATAACCTTATTCATAATCTGGCCAATCGATTAGGTACCCAGATAGTATTCAGAGGCAGTAACATTTCTATGCAAAGTGGCTTTACAGATCTGGATCGGGCACTAGGTGGGGGGTATCAAGAAGGCAGTATTGTGATAGTAAGAGCTGATAAAATTCTGTCACATATATTGCCATTGCTATTTTTGGAAAGAACAATTAAAGAGTTCATGTACAAGGACGGTGAAATAGTCGTGAGTGGATCTTCGATTCTTTACTCACTAAATCAAATAATTAATGTGCCGATAAACAGGACTACAGGAAAGAGCTCTGGGTTCCTACATTTCAAATTCGAATCGCAAAAACTCAAACGGAATGAAAGAAACCTCCAAAAGAGTGCTGCATGTACTGAGCTTACCTCTCTGTTAGACCTTCAAAAATTTAAGGAAAAAAAGAAGACACTTAATTTGATGGGATTGGATTCACTTCAAAACACGATGACCAAGGAGGGCATGAATCTTTATGATGTTTCGAGATTACTGAAGAATAATTTCACGCTGTCCTTCATCATCGTAAATAGCGATGACTATATTCAACAGTACAAGTCTATTTGCGATATATATCTTAAGTTTGTAGTAATTAGTGGAACCCTGATTCTAAAATGTGTACTGCCGTCACTGGGTGCATTTGGGGTTAAGCTTTCCGATAGTCAACGGCTACAACTGCTCCGGTCTTTATAATTAAGTACTAAGTTTGTAGTACTCTTCTGTGTAATTCTCTTCCAAACCAACTGGCAATAATTCCTTCATCTGATCATAATATGACAAGAACGTGTTACCTTTGTGAGTAATTTTGTAGACCATCTTTGTGCCATTGTACACTTCTTGTATGAGGCCACTTTGTAGCAGAGAATCAAGATATATCTTACACTGATCGTTACTTAACATTGCTTTATACATTATTTTCGTCCGCGTTTCCTCTCTATTGGCAGATTTCAAGATAGCCGCTATAACCTCATATCTACTTCTATTCTTCATATTCGGAAAATTGAAGGATAACATCGCTTTTAATGGGAGTGAAACTATCAGATAGAAACATTAATCTCAAAAAACAAAGTATTCATCCAATGGCCTCTTTTTGTAGATATTTTAACAGTATGAAAGCTACGAAGCTAATAGATTTTGAAATTGTTACTATCTGATAACAAATCCATTTCAGTGGAGTATGACGAACTATCTTGACCGCAAAATTAAACCCAATCGAAGAATTCATTGCAAATATCATCTATATCAATAGACTTATTGAGTGTTATACATCTGTTTGATAAAGTATGTTGAATCTACTCTTTACAAGTAAGAACAAATCTTCGTAATAACTATTCTAAGAGCAATTCTTAGAATTTAAGACGCAATCAGTCCCGACCGGTTTAATCATTTGAAACCGAACGTTGCCTTTGGGAAGCTTTCCAATTTCCTGCATATATTTTATTTGCTTCTTAAAATCCACAAAGTGATCATCACATAAAGTTGATATCATGTATTCTTCACCATCTGTCGCAACTGACATTACACAAGCAGAAACTAATCCACATTGCCTACCTTCAATAATAATTGAGCAATTAGGTGGAATCATACAAGATTCAAGATGTTCAAGTATTATAAGAATTGTATGCATTTAACATCAGAAGGGTTCCATAATAAAATGAAACTGAGTTCCTTTTGCCTCTATTTCGTTCTTTTGAATGAACTTCGATTTGCATCTATGAATCAGTACAAATTCCGTTTCGAAGAGTTTGAGTTGATGGAGTACTCCTTACATGTAAGTTTTCATACTATCCCCTTAAAAGATGCATTTTTTTAACAAGTCCTTTAACACGACAACTACAAGTGTTTCTTGAATGAGAGGCTGTGATGGTCAAAATGCAGATTAGTCTCTTTTGCCTCTTTGCTCCTTAGGACACACTTTATATATCACTGTAGGATACATTTCCAAGAATATTAAGATATTAAAAGTTTTGCGATACTATAATTAGAAAAACTAACAAAGTATCCTTTTAGACTAGTAATTTCTGATTTCTAGAAAAACTATGGATAATAGAAGTACTGATCATCTCCGTCTAAATGGAAATAAGGGTGGATAAGTCTCTTCAAGCTGAAACTAGTGCTGCTAATTCCAACTCTGCAAAAACTAACGATGCATTGTGTTGCGGTCAATGCAACAATGATACGTTAATCTTTGATATGTTGTCTAGCGAATACGTTTGCAGCACTTGTGGTTGTGTATCCACCGAGCGACTTTACAATGGTGAAGACAACTCGTATTCTTCTAGAACAGGATACAGTGATAGATCTCGGACGGGAATGCCAGAATCCCTTGCTATACATCACAAGGGACTTTCAACTTTGATAGGCATGAATGATACTGATGCTCGAGGAAAGGTACTTGATCCTATTCAGAGAGTGAGCATTCAAAGATTGAGGACCTGGAACAATCGTTCACAACTCAATGATTCAATTTCCAGAAACTTGGAAAAGGCATTGAAATTCCTAAACAATTTTGGTGACAAATTATATCTTAGTCAAGCAGTTATGGAAAGTGCCGCATACATTTACAGAAAGGCCGCTGTTAAAAAGCTAGCAAAAGGAAGATCAACCTTAGGTTTAGTCGGGGCGGCGATATATGCGGCTTGTAGGGAAACTGCGACCCCAAAAACAGTATCCGATATAGCATCAGTTTGTAATTTAACTAGCAAAGATGTCATGTCTCATTACAAATTAATATTACGGGAACTCTCGCTGCAAATTCCGGTACTTCATGGCACTGATTATGTAACGCTCATAGCTAATCGATTGAGGCTTTCTGAAAAAACAAAAAGGGACGCACTGAGAATATACTCGCTTGTGCAAGACAATGGAATCTCTATTGGAAAGAACCCAAGAGCTCTCGCAGGAGCTGTAATATATCTTGCATCACAAAATTGTAATGAGTTTCTCAGACAGGTGGAAATATGCCAAGTTGCAGATATCTCTACAGTTTCTTTAAGAAAAAGATGCAAAGAAATCAAGTCAGCTGTGAACATCTAACGCGTTTGCGCTCAGTCGGCCGTTATTTATTCTATTATAGAACCATTTCGCGCCAAACAGGACAACGGCAGATATCTACTGGAGATCTCATTTCATCGTGTGAATCCATGTTTTAGTTTAAAATCCCCCATCTAGGGCATTAATTCACTCAAATAGCGTTCTGTCATGACATGTCTACGGTGCTTGCAAATCAATAAATATGAACTAAATAGGAATGAAAAATAATTACATTGGGAACGGCTTACTATGGACCCTCTTGATAAAGCTATCTTGGTATCAATTTATTCTTCAGGATTTGATTCAGGGATTACACCTTATGACTATTTTAAAGGCAGAACAATGGTTCCCGAAGATCTCTTCAACTCTCGATTGAAGAAACTGAACAAATTAGGATTTGTTGATCTTACTAATCCTGTTTCATTATCATTTCTTGGCAGAGGTTCAATTAAGGTAGTGTTAGTAGGTGGCGTCTTTGATATCTTGCATCCTGGTCATATCCATACTTTGAAGGCTGCCAAGTCCTATGGGGATGTCTTAGTAGCTGTTATAGCCCGAACTTCCACAGCTAGGAAAATCAACAGTTCTCGAGTAATATATCATGACGAAGTCCTTCGAAAGGAATTAGTATCCTCAATAAAATTCGTAGATGTTGCCCTGATAGGATTTGAAAGTACACTTTATCGAACAGTTGAATACGTAAAGCCTGATATAATCGCACTGGGTTATGATCAGGCACACGGCGAGAAGGAGATAGCAATGAACTGTCGAAAGCGTGCTATCGATGTTCAGGTAATAAGATTGAATACTCCTATTCCTAAAATAAAAAGCACATCTATAAAAGAAGAACTAGGTACATCCATATATGATATCTAGGATGAGGAAATCAGTCTTTAACTCTAACAAGAATCTTAATTCCATCTCCATTCGCTAATCCGAGTATGCCTTTTAGATATTCAGGCGCAATCATTTCTACCATGCTTTTGTCGTAGTGTGTCCTTTCAAGCAGCAAGAGGTGAGCTTGAATGGCACTGTTGTCGTTGATGATTGCTGGGAAGCATTTCACCCATCCATATGTCCGTTTTAAATCGCTAAATCCTTTTATGAAAATATATGGCATATATTCAATTTTCTCTCTGTTCCTTATTGAAGGATTACCTAAAATCTTAACATTCAGTGTACCAGGATAGGGAATATAACCTAATTTGGTTCTAAATTGTTTTCGATAACCGTCAAGTGCCATGTAATATCCTCCTTCGCCCACACCAGAGACGATTGTTCCTTCTATCATCATTGATTTTGTTGAAAAATCAACAGCTGTCATCAGCATAGAGGAAACGTCTTTAACTGCCATTAGCCCCTCATCGGTAACATGAATTCTATATCCATGACCCTTCTTCACGCGTTCGATAAAATTTAGGTTTTCAAGATCTAAGATTATTTTTGATGCTGCTTGCTGTGACTTATTAATCTCAGTAGCAATACTTGTGGATGTAGCTTCTATAAATTCCCTGCCAGCTCCCTTAGTCAATAATTTGGCAAGAGTGACAATATATTCTAGTTTGATATGCCGCATTTCATTTTTAATTACCCACACCCATTTGGCTGAATGTAATAATGTTAATGTCGGTGGATTTCTTCAATTCTCCAGTTCTGTGTCCCACAATGTACTCGATTCCAACCTTATCCGCAGCATCGATTAAGCGTTGAGTTATGATGCCATCCATTACTAGTATTTTCCCACCCTCTGCAGTGTCAAGCTTCTTAACTATATCAGAGACAGGTATTTTCAATAGTGTTTTCATAGAATTGTCTAATACTACAGCTTCCAAGGTTTCGTTGATCTGCGGAAATACCTCTTTCACTGTTGACAAAATTTCAGGGTTATTTTCGATCATTTGCTTAGTTTTTTCGTCATGATTGTGAGGGAGTCGGTATTCGCTATCACGAGGCTCATATTTCGATTGTTGTTTTCTATCGGATTTCGGATATTGATGATGCACGGTTACTTGTTGATCCTGAGCTGGTTCTGCTATTTCTTTGAGTATTTCAGATATCTCTAAGGGAGTGCATTCTTCTACCTCCTTCCCAGGAGGCGCTCTGAGTACCTTGTGGATATTAACAAGACCGTGTAATTCTTTTAAAATGAGATCCGCTGCCCTGTCCCCATCTAAGAATGCGATGACTTTCTTACCGGAGGTTAGTTTGGTAACACTTTCGTCGATCTTGGCTCCCTCAATGGCAATTGCATTGTCAAAGCCTGCACGTAGCAGATTTATTACGTCCGCCCTACCTTCAACTAAAATTATAAGTGGTGATTCAAACACTCCAGTACCACAGGCGAGTTGGGCGTTACCAAACGTTGTTAGTTTACCGGGCTTACTAGCATCATACACGTCTCTCAACATTTCTTCTCCTTCACTAATTGTTTTTGTTGCCCACTCTTGAACTATTTTTTTTGCTCGGTCAACGATGATTTTTTTCTTTATAGCTCTAATATCGTCAATTCCTACCAGTGAAAATTTAGCCTGGAACGGTCCAACCTTGTCTATGCTTTCGATTGCAGCAGCGATTAATGCCGCTGTTGAGATATCCGTACTCATCGGAATCAATGCGTCACCTTTTGCCATATTCGACTTGCTATCAACATTCACTTCGATCCTCCCAACTTTCGATACTTTTTGTAGCTCATTGAGATTCATTTCTGGACCCAATAAACCTTCAGTTTGACCAAAAATTGCGCCAATAATGTCTGCCTTTTCTACAAGTCCATCGACTTCAAATTTTAACTTAACATGATACTTAACTATACCAGTATTAGGCACTTTCTAACCCTCAAATTGAATAATACGAAGCTTAAGTGCGTTTGGTTGAATATAAGTGCTTTGAAATACCTATGTGAATCGCCAATTGTCATAACTTTGGAAACATGACAAAGTCCCGTCCACCGAGCGCTAGATATTCGTTCTGACCTGAGACCGTCTTATTTATATTCGACAGCTGATGTATCGTGACGTGCGCTGATCGAGTACTGTCCAGGTCCAAATTGATGCCGATCCGAAATATTTTCCAAATTGATTTTTCCAAAAATTTTAATTTCAAGATTATGTTACTATTAACAAAAACAAAGTTTAACTACTTCCAAAATCGCACTTTCGGTTTAGAAAAACTTTTTCAAGAGTAGTTTGTTTTATTCAAATATGATCTCATTACGGTTAAGCCCCCACTTGTGTACTGTGTTTATCATCACTCACCGAATTTTTAATAGCTCCTTAATGGATCACGTTAGTAATCTTAGTGATATCTGTCGACTGAAGATTTGATGCCACTGAGATGAAATATATTTGGTGTAATGTATGTTGGATGTCTAAGAAAATATGATAGACGGGGATTGAAGCTCAATAACACGAAGGCGGAATCAAGAAGAACTAGTACGTTAGCGTTATTAGTACACTATCTAGTTCAGGCATAATCTACTAGTGAATACTTTGGTTAATTAGCCACTGGGAGAATAAAACTCTACATAAACGTAAACTTGGCCTCAATTTACACACATGGAGCTGAGGACGATATGATATGCGTAATAACATGATAGCGTACAGCTAATGTCTTCCAAGATCGATTCGTGATTAGAAATTCGTTTGATATCCGCCCCGCTTCCACCTCAGAGATATATGGATTCAATTTTTGTCAAACATTCAAGGTCCATTGATTAACTTCAAAAAACCTTCTATGACTCGTATTTCATTTCATGAATAGAAGCGCAACCGGCAAATATGCCCTGATATAGTGTCGGCTATCTGATCGACGATGTATCTAATCTAAATGGCTTCTATAACGTAAGAAAAGATTAATTATGCGAATTTCGACTCTCCTATCATTAACGATGAGTGACTGGGACCTCTTGACTCCTGGGATTGGACTAACTTCCATAGGTATTGTGGGGGTAGGGATTTCACTTTCTGGTATAGCTAAAACTTTCATGGATGGGATGCATGCGGTCTCACTACTTACCTTATTCATAGGAATGATTCTGCTTGTTTCAGGATTATTTAAAGACGGATTTCCTTCATCGGGGAAAGCGAAGTCAGCAACGTTCATCACACTTGGATTTCTCGTAACATTCGGATTTGCCGGAGCGATAACAATAGGTGCTCAAGTACCCAGTATTTTTGCATACATTGGGCTGATGCTGATAATATCAATCCCTGCAACAGTGCTGTGCGTTGCTTCTTATAAAAGGACACCTTATTTCAAAGCTCTTGCAATAATTTTCATTGGTGCGGCAGTAGTCGGGGGGTCAACATTTTATGCATTTGGACTAGTCGCTCCCAAAATCCCACAGGTGGAGAATGCGGCGCTAGTAAAGCCAGAAAGTACCACACCTGCGAAAAATATAACAAAATTAATAAATGCTACAATCCTTCCTGGGGCTTCTGCGCAAGGAAATCCAAGTTATGATCCTGGAAATGTAAAAGTGTCGAAGAATGGGGAAGGAGTACAATGGACCGACAAGGACAATGTCCCACATACGGTAACAAGTCTAAAAGACGATGGTAAAACATTCGACTCTTCTATTATTAAACCAAATAGTACCTTTGTGTTAGATGCTTCACGACTAGCTACAGGCGAGTACGCATATTTCTGTACATTACATCCGTATATGAAGGGTTTGCTTACCGTGACAAATTGAAATTCTCAGTTAAGACGATGTGCTAGTTCACATTTTAACTATTATTAATTGCGAGAATCCCCTAATAAGCCAAGCATTCATAATCAAGAATGGATTTAAAAACGACGGCATTCAGAATTGCAATGGTGATTATGATAAAACGGTACGTGAAATAACTGTCATCTAGTAAAGATGAAACAAACACTAGTTGTTCCCAAACACTAGTTGTCACCAAGGGACAGCTAAATGCTCTAAAGAATTTTGCATTGTTTCACAGGCCATATGAGGCATGTTCACTTCTCCTAGGAATTTCAAGTCCATACAAATTTCTAGTTAAGGAATTATACCACATGAGAAACGTAGCCCTATCAGAGACTGCCTTCAAGATGGGACTGCCTGATCTCATTTCTGCATACGAGTACTCGTCAGAAAAGAAATTGAATGTTATCGGGGTTTTTCACTCGCATTGTCTTGGAACTGCGCCATCGAAAAAGGATTTGACATATATGGAATTGAATCCAGTTGTATGGCTTATATACTCAGTGGACGACTGCAAATTTGGGGCATATAAAATGAATCGCACATTGGAAAAGGTCCTGCTTAATATTGTCACGGAGTGAGTCTATCAGTATCACGTGGGTAAAGAACGACTTCCCGTATATTGTCGGAAGAAGTTAAGACCATCATTAACCTATCAAAGCCAATGCCACACCCTGAATGTGGAGGCATTCCCCAATCAAAGGCCCTCAAGTGATGTGAAAAACTCCCAGTGCTAAGACCTTGTTCCATGAGTTTATTTCTCAGATTATTAGCATCATGTTCCCTTGTGCCGCCAGAAATTAATTCCAAGTATCCAAATTGCAAATCAAATGACTTTGAAAGATCCTTTCGCCCTTCGTGTTCTTGTATATAAAAAGGCTTCAATTTTGTCGGCCAATCCTTTATGAAGTAAAATCCATTGTGTATTGTCCCTAGTGTCCTGAGCGCCGCATCCGATAGATCGTCCCCAAATTCTAGATGCTCTCCATTCTGATTCAGTTCGTTCAAACATTCTTCATATGATAATCTAGGAATCCCGCTTCCAATGCTATTTCCATAGTAATAATTTGTGCTTTTGATATCTACTGGAAAAAGGGTTCTTAGACTCTCGATAGTAGACATAATTAGTTCATCTACTATGTCCATTATCTCATTATAGTCAAGATAAGCAGCCTCAAGGTCTATACTAATGAATTCAGAAAGGTGTCTCACAGTATGGGAAGGCTCGGCTCTAAAGTAAGGTCCTACTTCAAAAACTCTTTCCAACCCTAAGGTAAGTTGTTCTTTGTATAATTGAGGACTTTGGGCAAGATACGCCTTTCTTTTAAAATAGTCTAGCTCAAACAGATTAGCCCCACCTTCTGTAGCAGAGCCAATTATCTTTGGTGTGTTCACCTCAATAAACATCCTTGATCTAAGAACATTCCGAATCACATTTAGGGCCTCAGAACGAATTTTAAATATAGTCAAAACATGCTCATTTCTTAAATCAAGAGCTCTACAGTCCAATCTCTTGTCCATAGAAGATTCAATTCTTCCTGTCGGATCTATTGGCAATGGGTGGACAGCTTTTCCATTTACCATAACATCATCCACAGCGATCTCCACGGGTAGATTCTTCGCCTTAGTTTTACTAACAATTCCCTTTATCAATACTGAACTTTGTCTAGGAATCTCTCTTGTTCTTGCAAGAACATCGCCTGTGACTACACCCTGTACTGTGCCTGTAACATCTCTGACTTTAACGAACCCTATTTTTCCAATATCAGTAAAGTCCACGATCCATCCTGCTACACTAATTTTTTTGCCTAGGGGCTGTTCACCCAGACAAATGGCAAAAATTCTCTTGTGCTCACAATTAGACAATTTTTTACTCTTCTGATACCTGGACCATGAGTTCAATTTCCTTAATCTTTTCAGCAATCAGTTTAATTTTGTTAACTTTCTGCGATATTTTGGCATAGTCCTTACCAGAAATAGTAACTTGAGTAACCTTTTGACCTCCAGGTAACCAAATCATGTTTGAATTCGAAATTCTTATTGGAAAAAAAAGATTTTCCAAGAATTTTCTGGGAGAAGAATCGGCTTCCATAATCCAAACCTTACCATGAAATTCTTTTTCTATAGTACCTGCCATCTTTTCGCTAGATCTTAGGAGAACAATATCCGGTGACCGAAAAAATAATACAAAGTCTTCTTCGACCTTTCTGGAATTGACCAGGGTCAATTTATCTAACTCCTGATTTTTGCCTGAGAGTTTTGTGAGCCTGATGGATACCTCTACGTCTTCCTGTGTTAGCCGTCCGTTCTTTAATTTATTTTCACAAAGGGAACACAGAATGCCCGTCTTGGCATCGAATGAGCATATAGGAGTTTTCATTAATGATTAAACACCGTATTCCCTCTATGGTTCCGTATCATAATATATCCTGTCCGAGAAAGACTCTCGTAAATATCAAAAATTTATGTTTAGGCAGTAGGTGCATTACCCATAAAATCTTTATACCCAATAAAAGTTTTATTCGTTCATTGAGTTATGGGACAAGCTCTTATCGTACAGCGTAGTGACATTACTGTATTGGATCCACTGCTGACAGTTAAAGGTCTCAAAGTGTATTACTTTTCAAGGTCTAACATTGTTAAAGCAGTGGACGATGTTTGCTTAGAAATATTACATAATGGATCTCTTGGACTTGCTGGTGAGTCGGGATGTGGTAAAACTACCCTTGGCACAGCACTGTTAAGATCAATTTCATCACCGGGTAGGATTGTGGAAGGATCGATTATTTTAGATGGGAAAGACATTTCCACAATCTCAGATCGGGATTTTGATAGATTGATCCGATGGAAGAAGATAGCAATGGTATTTCAGGGAGCCATGAATTCGCTCACGCCTGTATTTACGGTCGGTAAACAAATGAAAGAAATTTTGGATGAGCATCAATTCATGGGCAATGTCTCAAATGCTATTAGTGAGTCACTGAGTCAGGTTTTGCTTGATGACTCTATAGTTGGAAAGTATCCCCATGAATTAAGCGGAGGACAGAAGCAAAGAATAATCATCGCGATGGCATTGCTGCTAAAGCCTCAAATATTAATTGCTGATGAACCGACGACATCTTTAGATGTAATAGTGCAGGCTCAGGTAATCAATCTCTTTAAGAGACTTAAGAAAACTGGCTTGTCCATAATATTTATTTCTCACGATTTGAGTGTGATTTCGGAATTAGCGGAATCTGTAGGTATTATGTATGCAGGGCAACTAGTCGAACTGGGAAGTACACGAGTCGTTTATTCAAATCCCAAGCATCCATATACACAAAAGCTCATTGCTACCATTCCACGAATCAAGGACAAAGATAATTCATTGCAATTTCTAAAAGGAAAACCACCTGATATGGCTGACCTACAAAAAGGATGTAGATTCCTTGACAGATGTTCCTTTGCTATGGAGATATGTAATAAAGATCCACCCTTCTTTGAATACGAAAATGTCAAGGTTCGCTGTTGGTTGTATAAATGACCTCCTATCAAAGTCACGTGCGACTTTTAATCCTGGACAAAAAGCATAATGAGGTGATTGAAATCCGGAGTTCATGAAATGTTAGGTCAATGGAAACTAGGACATTTGTGCGTTGAGTTTGATAATTTAATGGATCTCTAGTAATTATGGCTAGTCTCTGGCGGGGAAAATTTTGTCAACGGAAATTGAAACTTGGTCCACCAGTACATTTATGCTTCCAGTTGTCAAACTATTATAGTTATGATGTCATTTTGAGATGCAAAATAGATTCTTAGTTAAGCTGAACTACTAGAATGTGCATCTACTATCAGCGAGCTCTGGACACAGATAAAAACGAGAGCAAATTCGGCAAATACGATAAGAAGAAAATTCAAATCACAAGAATTTTAAAGTCCACCAATTAAATAACGCAGCATGAAAGTCACCGTTTCAGCAATAAAGGCGGATATCGGATCTATAGGCGGACATACACGCCCCAGCAATGAATTATTGGATAGTGTAAAGAAGACTGTAAAAGAATATGCTCAGAATCTCTATGACTATTATGTTGGTTTCACAGGAGATGATATCCACATAATAATGAGTCACGCAAAGGGAGCTGACAATAAAGAAATTCATAAACTTGCTTGGGATGCGTTTACCGAAGCAACTAAAATTGCAAAAGGACAAGGACTCTACGGCGCAGGTCAAGATTTGTTGAAGGATGCCTTTTCTGGAAATGTGAGGGGAATGGGACCAGGTGTAGCAGAAATCGAAATGGAAGAAAGACCTAGTGAAGTATTCAGTATCTTCGCAGCCGACAAGACTGAACCAGGCGCATTTAATTTTCCTTTCTGGCGGATGTTTGTTGATGCAAGAAGTAGTACCGGTCTTCTAATTAACGAAAGTTTGGCAGAGGGTGTGTTGTTCAGAATTATGGATGTAATGTCTGGAAAGGTAGCGGATTTGAAAATGTGGCAAGATAAGCCTGAATTGGAAGCAGCACTGATGTACCCTGGTCGATACGTTGTCCATTCGGTCTTCTCATATGATGGTGAACAGATTCTATCTGCATCAACTGACAGATTACACAACATAGCTGGAACTTATGTTGGGAAGGACGATCCAATTGCCATAGTCCGTACTCAGAAGAATTTTCCAGCTACGGAAGAGGCAGGCAGCGCGTTTAATGAACCTCATTTTGTCGCTGGGAACACGAGAGGAAGCCATCACATGCCCTTGATGCCGGTGAAAGTTAATTCCTCTGCAAGTATTAATTTTGCGATTCCAATAGTTTCATGCCTTGTCTTTAGTATGCATAATGGCATCTTCACTGGACCTCATGATGGTTTTGGTACTGTTGATTGGGATCTTCAACGGATGTGGGCTGCGGAGAGGGCCATGATCATGCGAAATCAAGGGTTTGTGCATCCTGCTACTCTGGTACCAGATGAGTTGGAATACAACAAAGGATATGAAGCAAGAATGGCAAAGCTTAACAATAAATTTAAGGAATTGTAAATTTCTTAAAAAGCGTTATCATGAAACTTTTTTCCAGACCGCTCATAATTAATTTAAAAAACTATCTTGAAATCGGTGGTAACGATTCAATAAAATTTGCAAGGAAAGCAACTGGTGTCCAGAAAAAATATGACGTAGATATTATCATTTCCCCTCCAATTAGTAGCTTACTTGCAGTTTCAAACATCACCAAGTTGCCAGTTGTGTCACAACATGTGGACGACGAATATGTAGGTCCCTCTACTGGTTTCACTGTACCAGAAATCATTAAGTCCTGTGGAGCTGTCGGATCAATAATAAATCATAGCGAACACAAAATTGATTTGCTGACCGTCAAAAACCTTATCAAACGCCTTAGAGGACTCGATTTGATATCAATTGTCTGTGCCGCTGATGTAGGTGAAGTCAATAACATTTCAGCCTTTTCTCCTGACTATATCGCAATAGAACCCCCAGAACTAATCGGAAAGGGCATAGCAGTCTCTAAGGCAAATCCATCAATAATATCTATGTCAGTTAAGGCAGTAAGAAATAATTCTACCACCACGAGAGTGCTCTGTGGTGCTGGTATAGTAAATAAGAGCGATGTTACAAAAGCTCTGGAACTAGGAGCCGATGGCATACTTGTTGCAAGTGGAATAATTAAATCATCATCATGGTATCACAAGATTGAAGAATTATCATCAGCATTTGTTTAATGCTTCAAATTATTTTAGTCCTTATTTAGTGAATCAATTAGACGCCTATTTCCTTTGCAATCATTACAATTTTCTTTCCGTCACTCGTTAATTTATTAAAGACCTTGTTTTTAACAGTTTTTCGTTCTACCAGTCCCCTTTTCTGTGCCTTTAAAAGTAATTTGTGTCCGTATCCATATGCTCCTAACTTTGTCAACAATTCTCTCGTGGCATATTCCCTTCCCCGACCTATAGTCTTGAGCAGCTTAACCAAAGCTTTTTCCTCCACCAATATTTTGACTAATCTTGCATCTTTCATACCTTAATTCTAAATGGATATTATATAATCGTTATACGTTATTGGAAACGTGGTTAATAGTAATATTACATTATGTAATGAAGTTGAACTTGTATAACACCTATGATATCTGGAAGGACCAAATATTACTTCGATTCTGTCGCTAAATTAGGAGTCGCATCTTAATCTAGGAACGTTATCTCTTGGCTCTATATTTTATCCAAATTAAAGGATTATTGTATTTAACTAAACAGATGGAAATTTTATCCTGGACAATACCACGAAGTTCTTTCCTAGATTTATTCATAGTAATATGAGACCATCAGAACTGACTCAAAGATAATGAAAAGTTTTCACTTGATGAAAAAAATACTGGCGTTACTAATTAATCTCTCATTCATCACTTCAATTCTTATTATTTGAGATGACTGCGTCTAGTTTTTCAATAAATTTTTTCATCCTCTCTTTTGGTATTACTGCCCCACAAGCCCTATCATGACCGCCACCGCTCCCTCCAAGATCAGAGGATATTACGTTAACAGCCCTCCCCAGATGTACCTTGCATTCTTTTGACCCTCTTATTGATATAATGTAGGAATTTATGTCCGCTTTGAACCTGTAGACTAAGGCCACCGATTTCCCGGATAAGCCTAAGACAAAATTGACAATCAGACTAGAAGACAATTCAACGTTACTTTCGAGATATGCAAGATGATTTCCAATCGATATCCTATCTTCAATAGACTTTACGGCATTGGAAACTTTTTGCGCGTATTTTTTGGCTCTATCAAAACCTTCCTCAATATCATGAGGATATTTCATATCCGATAGCTTTTCAATTATAGCTGATAAGAATTCTGTTTCATGCTGACCCGAAGAGATCATATACGATAAAGCTGATGCTTCGAGCATCAGAAATTGTCTATCATATTTCGAAACTATTGTGGAAGCTTTAGGTTTTGTTTCCAAATAATCGGTAATGGCTCCTGCAGCGGCAAGGAAAGCCGCATGTGGCTTAAGTTTTTTCTTATATTTGTAGTATATTTGGACACTGGTACATTCATCAATGCTATGAATGAGCCTAACGCCAATTTCCTTTAATTGCGACTTCGTTTCCACTCCGAGGTCATGATGATCAATATAGGTAACTTTGCATCCATATGACATTATTTTTTTAATAATGTTAACAAAAACAGTTTCGTTCTTTTTACTTAAGCCGAGATCGCATAAAAAAATATGATTGTATGCAGACTGAGGATCTCCCATTTCGTTAAGAACGGTTTCTAGAACCTTAATGAAGTTTGCATAGTCCACTAATATCACCGAACTAACCTTGAAAGCAGCCTTGATCAAAGCTGCGGAAGATAGTCCATCAACGTCTTCTTTATGAGAAAGACAAAGTATTTTAGACATAGTATTGTCAAGGTTTTGAATATATGCACTTATTTTAAGCATATCCACAGCATTGAAAAATAGTGGATTGATTGAAGATTTAAGAAATCGAAAAAATTTGTACAAGCGAAGATTTATATTTTAATCGTGCAAGAGATTCGTAAGAACGTAACCTTATTGGCGGCGTCGAAGATGATTTTGGTCATGGGGCCAACTTATGATTCATCGACCTCCGGTTGCGCTCATAATATGGAGATTCGATAAAACAATTGAATCTGACGTTGGTTACATAACCCGCACAATACATGGTCATCCGGCCGTACTTCCTATTATGAAATTTGGATCGACTCCGGTTGATCCTGCCGGACCCGACTGCTATCAGAGTGAGATTAAGCCATGCGAGTTAACGTAGCAATACGTGGCGCACGGCTCAGTAACACGTAGTCAACATGCCCAGAGGACGTGGATAACCTCGGGAAACTGAGTCTAAACCGCGATAAGTGAGGATTTCTGGAATGGTTCCTGACTAAAATCTATATGGCCTCTGGATTGGACTGCGGCCGATCAGGCTGTTGGTGAGGTAATGGCCCACCAAACCTGTAACCGGTACGGGCTCTGAGAGGAGGAGCCCGGAGATGGGCACTGAGACAAGGGCCCAGGCCCTATGGGGC
>JBAWET010000068.1:0-2360 GCA_049591355.1 Nitrososphaeraceae archaeon | reverse complement strand
ATATCAAAGCAAATTTATTGCCATCCTGATCTTTTACTACAGACATAATTCCTCCCCAGGCTTGCTTCTCAGGTTGTGATATTTCTACATCTTTCTCTTTTAGTTCATCATAACTTGTCTGGATATTATCGGTGTAAAACCATATTCCTGTCTCTTTGCCGATCCGTTCCTTGGCCCAGTCGTACCATTCTTTCGACATATCTTCATGAGAGGGAACTACAAGACTTATGGTCGTTACAGAGTTCTTAGGTGCGACTTCTATCGACCTACCGCTTTGAAACTCCATGTTGGTCCTAACTTCGAATCCGAATTTTTCCTTGTACAATTCTAATGCTTTATCCCGATCTGAAACGTATACAATAATTCCACCAATATTCTCGATCATTGATTCAGAATTGCCAATGAATTTTATAAAGTTCGTGAACGGAAATTACTTTCTTTCATATAGAATATTTAGATATCCTGCCGAGTTCATTTTAGGATAATCTCCAGGTCAGGCAAATGAGAAGAATAAAAAATAAGCTTAAATTAAAATAGTATTTGGGAGATCACAATTAGCAAACTTGAACGAATATTACAATTCCATAACTTAAAATTGCTAATTCTGATTAAAAAGAAATCTGTAGACAAACAGGGACTTCTGTAAGTCTTGAAGAGCTCATAATTTAATTTTCTTTCTTCCATCTCATTATTAATTATCTCGCGAACTTCATTCGATGGTTGCCCATTTAATTCTAAATGATTTATCGTACAAGGACAATAACGAATTGTTCTGAGAATATCTTCTTCGATTCACAATTCCAAGGTTGACAGATTAGAAACTTTTTTAGACGTTTTAGTAATGCCTAGATTCCTACGACAACAGTTATTTTGAATGGGCATAGAAAAACAGCCTACTAGTTGCATTAACCAGTTTAAAATCTTCTGAAAGATCCAAACAGGTCATTTGGTTCATATATTTTGAAAGGATATTAAACTGATACATAGTATCAGGGAGATGAGGGAAATTAAAGTGTGATAGAATGGGATCAAGTAATCACAGAGAATATAATTTTGGCAGGCATAATTTACTTTGCTGTATATTTGGAACAATGGATACACATGAGATCGGAGCGGCAATTGGAAAGGAAGACAGCTAAAAATGTCATTATTTTCATTAAGGACGATCTAGAACAAAGATTACGTTTTATTGAAGAGTGTAATCAGTATGGAGATTACAAACCATTTTTCACAGATATGTGGGACTCGGTCGTGTTTGCAGGGAAACATACTCTTATTTCCTTCGAGTTATTTCAGACAATACAACGTACTTACTCATGGATGAAGTATTATAATGCAGAGTTGGAAATGAATACGAAGTACAAGAGTCCTGATGAAAAAGTTCTGAAGGAACTATTAGGAGATGTAGAAAGATCAATTCACAAATCAATAGAGAAATTGGAGAAGACCGAGCTGGATTTAGGAGAAAAATAAAGTGTCATTTGAACGGTCTATACGTTATCTTTAATTAGTATCTAGCGGAAGTATTAGGCAGCTACGTTATAATAATTTTGTGAATATCTTTAAGGTTGTCATCTAATTTGCCTTTTCTCACCTGACAAGCAATATATTTTAAATGAGCGAACTTATAGACAAATGATATTTGATCACTTTATCGCGTAATCCCTAAACGAGGATATTTGCACTCAACTTTAGCCTTTTGCTGAAGGAATAGACATGTGGAGTCAGATCGGCCAATGAAAGGGAAAAGTACAACTTTTAAAAATTACCTGAATCATCTTAATATTACCTAAAATAGTGTTCAATCACGCAACATATATACATATTTTCATTTGAAACAATAGAGGAGATATCATATACGAAATCGGTTTCCAGGTCGAGAACACCGAGTATGCAAGAGATTCAATTAAGGAATCCCTGAAATGTTTAGCAACACTAATTGTCCTCCTTCCTTAAGGGTATGCGCTTGCACATTGATGAGCCATGAACCTTTACCAAAGTACTTGGAGATATCAAGTATTCCGCTTGACTCCCAATCACCATGCTTTGCAGCCATGTCTTCTGATTGATTTACATAGGCTATCGTTTCAGTATTATTATTGGCAGTATTTGCGGTTTTTTGGCTACCAATATCTACTCGCAGAATTTTTGCGTTATTTGTGATATCATACGGGGCGGTGGCATTTAATCTATTGGCATCTATGAAATCTTCGTTGATCATCAGACTGTTGATGCTATACTGACTAACAGAATTACGTTTATCAGTTTACTTTTGTTGTCCATTATCTATTTAGCTTGGTAGAACAGTCCTTGATTATGTGATACCTTCAGCTAGACAATTGGATGCGGCATACAGATGT
>JBAWET010000067.1:0-12461 GCA_049591355.1 Nitrososphaeraceae archaeon | reverse complement strand
AGTTGTACAACTTATGTCTGTAAGAAATTTGAGAAAACTTTTTCATAATATGAATTAATTGAGTAACGACTGATTCATAGCATTGCTTGGATAGCTGTCCCGTAGTTAGTTGGTATGCTCAGTATTTTCAAACTTGTCGCAAAATTCAAGACTACTCGAAAGACATCCTCAAAATCGAGGCAATGAGTAATTGTAAGAGTTTTAACTTATTGTCCCTGATATCTAAGACTTGTCGATAGTTTCAAGATTTATAGTTCGAACTACAGTGGTACATCATTCAATCCCGAATCTGAAGTACATGATCATATTCGTTCAATGTTGAATTAAACTGTTACTAAGTATTACGTCAATCTAAAAAATAACCATAATTTAGACATACTGATTTATAGGATTTCATAAATAAATCTATGATAAATTGTCAATGTTTTTATGCTTCGCTTCCTATGATTATGGAAGAGCATCTGATGTGTCTAATTGTTTAACCCACTCGCGGTAAAAGTTGGTCCCTAGTCCATTTTCCAGCGAGAACTTTTCCACTTTTAGACTTGTATCCAGGCACGCCGACGCCAATAGCTATCATGGTGCTTTTGTCTGTGGCATGAGGTGAAAAAAATTCCGTAACTGCGTCATCGAAAAAAGTAGAGCCTGATGCACCAATGCCCTGAGCATAAGCCGCAAGATAAATTTTACCCGCAATTATGCCAGCTTCGAACTGGACAGCCCTGTAGCCACGATTACCATAGCCGGCTATAACTTGTTCTAAAGGAGTCATTAGAAAGAATACAATACTAGCATCACTAAAAAGAGACTGCCATAGACAGAGATAACCAGAAACATCTCTATGAACATCTCTTTTTAGTAGATCTAATGATTCCGAATTCCTGTTGAAATAATAACTTCCTCGTGGCAATCCTTCGACATCATTGGCTATAAAATAAGCGTCTGTAATACTAACTTTACATCCTTTAGTAAAATCCAAAGGTATCCCAGTAGCAGAACTATGTAATATATTGCATAATTGTACAAAAGAAATTGGTTTACGGGCAAATCGACGAGAGGAACCCCGTAAAAGAATAATATCGCTCAAAGGAGGATCATTGGAAAAATTTGCAGGTAATAATGGAATACTGTCTAGTATCGATGCTCGTGTGGTAGAATTTTGCTTAATAATTTTATCGACGTCAATCCATTTTTTGACTTCATCTTTACTTTGTAAATTGGAGGCTTCATGTATTTTCCAGATCATGGGATATTCCACTTGGCCTTTTTCTGATAAGGGGAGTGTTTCGTGTTTAAGAATACTGATCTCTGCTCTCCCTACTTCTTTATTGTTGTTGGACGTATTTTTTTTCGATTGGCCTACTCCTATAGGCGCCAATGCTATTACTGCTTCTTGTCGATTTTCCACACAAACAAGTCTGTTAACCACATCGTCAAAGAAGCCGACGTTGAAATTTATACGCAGGCATATTGAGTTAACGGTGGCGAGAAGATTTGCCGCCATGACACCAGAATCCCAAAACCAGTGACGATATGAACGATCGCGGTACTTCCATGCATTTCTCCATGCAATTGAGGAAAATACAATCACAGCTGGAGAAGTCTGTATACTAGTATCGCCTCCCGCAGCTTCGGATAGATGAGGTCTGTAATCTCCTTCTCGAAGGAGCGTAAGGCTAAAATCGCCGGGATTGAAATGATAGACACCAGCTTTTAAACCAGATATATCTTCGCAGACAAGGTATAATTCGATGGGATAAAGAGCACCCGTTGCAGAGGCAGCCCGCATATAGATTGTGTCAGTATCATACTGGAGAGAGCGCGTGACGCCTGCAGTAAAAAACAAAATCTCGGCAATCACCATTATGTTTATCTCACTGGGCAGTTGTCCTACCGATCCAATTCTGCTAATTGCAGTTAGGGTACCGGCTTCCGGTTTAGGAAATACAGTTGGTAATGGTATGGATGGCAACTTGGTATAGAATTTAAAAGGATTGGGTTTATTTCCAAAGTCAAGACGATGACCTGGAGTCTGTATGCTTACCTCTGAGTGTTTTGTAAATTCGTGAAAATCCCTTGAATGCGAGATTTCTTGATTGCCCATTGCCTTATCAATAACGAACACCTTATACTATATTAGCTGTGAAGCTATTGTAACGGTAATACGGCTCTGCAATATTTCGAATTCCCCCTAAACAAATTAGAATAGCCCAGAAGTAAGAAAAGTAGAAGATAGAAACTGAAGGCGCTTAGCAAATGAAGCAATAACACAGTTCCAATTATCTAAAAGTGTATGAATCAATATCATGAAGATGGATTAGATTCTGCGCATTTTTGAGGCTTAAATGTCATTTACAGAAAACGAACACAGATTATTTAGAAGCAATAATAATTGACAATTGGTTTTATACTAATTATTGTTGATTATATCCAGTTCGTTATTTCGGGGCTCCCGGTGTCATTCAGTCTTATTCACAGAGGATATTTTGAAAATTGTTGGTGTCTCGAGATATTTAGAAAGGACATACAAATTACCATCCTGACCTACATCCATGTCAGTAATCTTGCCCAAGCCATGAGCAAAGAGCACATTTCTAACATCCAGTTTTTTTGCTAGTGTATCGTTGGCCGTCGTGTTAGTAATTTCAAGTTTAGTTCTGTTCTCATTTAAGTCAAAATCGTAAATTTCGCCCAAATTAAAAGATGCTACAAATAAGTCATTTTGGTATCTTTTTCCCAATTGTTCTGAATTCAGAAATTTAAGAGCAGTAGCTGCTACCCTTTGTTTCCACACGAACTCTGGGGCTCTGTATTTGCCTTTTCCACCGAAATCTACTAATCCGTCAGGATGATCGAGTACAACTTTTTCTAAGCTCGATAAATTCTGTTGTAGGCCACCTAGTCCTTGAATCTTGTTCCAACCACTATTAAATCCAGGTTCTACAAGATTGATTTCATCACCAGATTGTGGTCCATTTTCGGTATCCCTTATTTTTCCCAATACTGGATCAAAGTCTAAGCCATAGCTATTTCTTATTCCGTAAGCATAGTAAAGATTTAGAGGATATTCTTTTCCTAATATGCCACTTCCAACTGGTTCTCCATCTTGGGTAAATCTTAGCATACCAGCTCTCCCATCTGGAATTACACCATCGTTGAAGTTCTGGGCCATCGTCGTTGTACTCTTGTTTTGGTCTCCATGCATGTCGCCAACTGTAAGGTACAAATTATTGTCAGGACCAATTTGTAGCCTCCAATGTGAGAATAACGATTTGGTGTGGGTGCAGTGAATAAGAGTTTAAGATTTCTAAGTTTGTTATATATTAATTCGTATCTGTATAGCTTATTGTATGTAGGATCAGTCGATGATGTATTAGTTCCGTCCCCACTTTTTGATTCCGTATAATAAAGAAATACGTATACCTTGTCTGCATCCTTTGAGATCGCAATACCCAGAAGACCACTTTCCCACTGGTTGGTGACATTAACGTCCAGCAATGGTTCGGATATTAGTTTATGATTAAGGACTCTCAGCACTTTGCCATCATTCTTACTTAACATCAAAATATCATTGTTCCCTAAAAATGCAAACTGAGTGACTGGAGTGAATTGATTTAATTCTCGTAATCCAGGAGTATAATTTCCCTGATATACTATCTCTAGTTTCAGATTAGGATCATTAGTCGCGGGTATTTCATACTTCTTCAGACCTGCTTTATCTGCGGCATGCCCAACTCCACTCATTAATATTAGACATACGACTAGACTAAAAAAAATAAACAAAATGGATGAAGCAAAGTTAAGGACCAATTGTTACGACTTGAATGTCAAAAACTTACTTTTTAATATGTCCATTTTTTGGTGCGCCCGGAGATGTAAACCGATATCCATTCTATTTTAGCTACCATATTGCTGGGCCCAATCCTTAGTTGAAAATTCACTGGAACCACAAAATTGTTCTAATACTTCAGCGTTGCCAGAGGTCAAAATCGCCTTGTTCAAAGAAGAATCTTTCACAGAATAATGATCCAATCATTCTGCCATAACTCCCAGCCTTCTGACCATCATCCTCATCAACCATGGCACGAGTTCCAATTCCACAATTTGTTGCTACAAATTGCTTCGCCTGTAAATAACCATCTTGATTAGTTTCAGGAGTATTCACCAATGCTAGACGAATTCTTACATTATTGATATCTAAAGTATCTCCATCTACAACTTTGGTTACGGTTCAAAATTCATAGACAATTTAAATAAGCCCGCTACTTTAGTTCAGTTCCAGTTTGGAAATAACAATATATTGCATTCCATTTTGCCTTGTAGTCAGTGACAATACTCGCAACATTTTCGAGACAAGGCAGGGAAAGCGGGATCATAAGGAGATGAGGTTATGAGCGAAACTTTTACATTTGAACGTGGAAAAATAGATCATATTTTATCCGACCTCGCCTCCCTCATGCTATACTTCAAGGATCTCCGGGATAGAAGTCTGATAGGAGAAGATATTCTTGAAAAAATAGTCACAATATATGAACACTTGCATACGGCCGTTGTCAACAGCAGATTGGATAATGACAAACTAGGTAAACAGTAAGAATAGTTCCTACGCTGACGAAGCGGTCAAATTCGTAATGTCTCAATTTGAATACTTGAAGTATCAGCTATCCGCTGTCAAAATGCTTTGTCATTTCTTGATCAATTGCATTGGATATATACCATTTCGTATATCATAATACATGCCTAAAACTAAAAGTGCCACGAGCCGAAGAAAATCAGCGCTCACATATATCAGAATTAGAATCACTAGCCCTGAGGCCAAAGCGAATAAACGAATTAAATGATAATTTTGAAATGGAAAATCTGGTTAACAATATCAAACAGACCATGTTCCAGGATTATAAATCGGCGTACGATGTTCGTAACATCTAATACAGTCCTTTCCTGCTAGCACAAATGGATAGTGGGTAACTAAAGGCATACGATATTCTAATCAATTCCTATACATATGTTGGCTTTACCATATGTGTAGAACAAATTGTAGGTCATTGACATGATGGTAAGGAAGAAACAGTGAAAGATATCAACAGTTAAATCATAAACAATCAAAGTATGTCGAAGTGCCACAGACTTTCTGGCACTGGGATTCATTTTTGCATTATTTTTTTTGAAAAATTTAAGTGCAATGAATTAATCTACTATATTGTGGAGAAGGCAAGAGTGAAGAAGCGGGTACTTTATGATGATGACACACTCGAGGAAATGAAGCGGTATTACAAAATTGAGAATCATGACGAGCTTTTACGTTTCATTAAAACTCACGGATTGAAAAATGACGATTCTGAAGTAGAACACTAGTTGTATCAGGAGCAATAAACAATGAAAACTAGATCAAACTTATTATGAAATTTTTTCTCCTCCTAAATCAATTAGATACGAACCTTCTGATTCAAGATTTTGCAGTGGTTATAATTGTAGCCGCTGTGATGGGATTTATTACATTCAAGTTAAAACAACCGACAGTAGTAGGATATATACTGGCTGGAATGGTCATAGGACCCTATACCCCGCCTTTTACACTAATACATGAGGTCAATACTCTTAACCTTTTGGCCGAACTTGGAATAATTATACTCTTGTTTGTAATCGGAACAGAATTCCCTATAGCCAAGTTGAGGTCTGTAGGAAGGATTTCGATCATTGTCGCTCTTGTCGAATCATTAGGAACGATGCTTATTACATTCTTTGTGGCAAAAACACTGGGGTTTTCACAATTTGATTCTATGTTTCTGGCACTTGCAATGTCAGTTACCAGTACTATAGTTACAGTAAAGATACTTGAAGAACTGAACATGATCAAGGATAAATCGAGTTTGTTGATAATGGGTATATTGATTGTAGAAGACATCATAGTTATTACCGCATTAGGTGTGCTACAATCACTAGCGATCACAGCAGAAGTATCATTCTTACAGGTATCATTGTCCATAGGAATAGTAGCCGCTTTCATAGGAAGCATTCTGTTCTTCGGTTCGAGATATATTTGCAGCATTATTCTTTGTGTCAGTAGGAGCACTTATGGATATTTCAAAAATACCCATATTTATTATTCCAGCACTGATCCTTATCATAACATCCTTCGCGTCTAAAATGGTGATTGTCACGCCTGTCTTGATTCGGGCGGGATATAGTAGCACTACTGCAGTCAGAACTGGACTTGGCTTATCTTCAGCGCGTGGAGAAATGTCACTTATAGTTGGAAAAGGCGGTCAGGATGTAGGAGCGATTTCTTCATACATACTTCCCATTCTAGGTGTTGTTACAATAATTACTACATTCATTACACCATATATTCTGAAATTGGGGACCAAAATTAACATATCCTCCCAATCAACCGAGGAAAAAAATAGCACGTGAGTTTATCTGATGTCGGTGTTGATAATAAATTGATTATTCTGACGACCTATTTTCAGCTACTGTTTCACGAGCTAATAGCATTAAAATCTTATCTGCAACATTCTCGGGACTCAATGGTTTTAGCGCAAATTCATCTGCTCCATAATCTATAATTCTTGTCTTATCATTGCTTTCGTCTCCTATAGCCAGTATTTTTATGTTCATATCAAGTCGTTTAATGCTTACAATCAACATCGCATTTCTATCAAGAGCTATCTTTGCGCTTACTACTACAACATCAACTTTTGAGTCTAATCGTTCTAGTTGGGCCAAACAATCACTTGCTGTTTTAGCCTTGTAAACCTCACAACCCTTCATCCAGAGCACGCCAGCCATCATGGAAGCAGAGTCTTCGTGATCTAGAGCAAGAATTAGTACAGGCTTCCTTAATTCCATCTATAGATTTAACCAAATTACAGCAATTAAAAGGTTTTAGCCATTTTTTCTTTAATTTCCTTTAATTCCTTCTTTGCTATCAGCATTAGTATTTTATCCCCCAAATTTTCAGCACTCATTGGAGTTAAAACGACTTCATCTACTCCATTCACTATGAACTTTTCATTTTCGTTTATAGAGTCTGCCATAATTATGATCATGGTTCCTGGACTGATTTTTCTGATATTACTTAATAACATGAAATTCTTGTCAATAGCGAGTTCTTTCTTGACTAAGACCACATCTATCCCCTTTTCAAGTCGATTTAATGTAGACAAGCAATCATCAACTGTTCGTGATTTGTAAACCTTGCAACCTTTGAAGTCCAATACGCCAGAGACCACAGTATTTGCATCCTCATGGTCGAGAAGTAAGATAATCGACGGTACTTTGTGATTGCCCACGACAATAAGGTGTCCACATACTATATGAATCTCACAGCCATATAGCTCACCGATCATTCATTCGTTTGGTCAAGTTCATTTCAGATGCATTAGTAGTAATCTACTAGTCAAATATTGTGGACTGAAGTAGATCTCTGCATTATCACACAATTAGAGATTACATATGTAAATACAATATAACGGCAATCGTTCATTGTACCCGCGGAATGTCAAAATCAGCCGGTGAATCAATCAGGCTATTTAAACCACTTTTTGCTGCAGGAATGATACTTGTAGCGTTTGGTATATTCTGCATTTGGATAGGGACCAGCGTCATTTCACTTAAGGAAGAAGGCGAAGGGTTTAAGATAATTGGCATAAGGTTTCTAATAGGTGGAATAGTTTCCATCACTCTTGGTTTTCTGGCAAAATACTATGAATTCATTAAATATTTCTTAAAACAGATCAGTTACAAAAGAAGACATCAGGATGACGAACGCTCTGATTGGTATAAGCCCTGAAGGCATTTACATATTTTTGTATAAAGGTGGGATCTTGTTAATTAATTATTCTGTTACTCCTCTTTAGTAGCCATTTTTGGTATATCCTACTAGCGTAATGGTAGTCTTAATCCCACTGACATTCCTAATTTTTGAATATACATGTTCCAGATCTTTTGGTGATGGTCCTGACATCTTTACAATTATGTCATAAGCCCCGCTAATAGTGTAAACTTCTTTAACCTTATCAATCTCTTGAAGGTCTGAAGCAATTTCTTCTGTGCGTCCAAGATCACTGACTATCAAAACATACATGTCAACCATTGGATTGTACTTCATAGTCTAAATCGTCTGAAATACTTTTTCATGAAATTTCTATTTTTTGCTTTGGCCAGCCATATTCGTCAGACATTTGAGTGCTAATGATATAATGTTAACCAAGGGCAACATTTATTAGCGTATCCAAACAATTTGTATATAGTTAATCAAGTTTGAGGAGTAATCTACTCATAGCACTAGTTGGTGTTGCAGTATCTATAGCCGTTGTCGTCACCTTTTCTACAGGATTGAACCGGGGTCCTCTCAATGCCCAAGATCCCTCCAAGAGGGAGAACTTTGGAGGTCATAGTCCGGGATACCCTATACTTGGAACAACAGGCGACGTTTTGGATCCGACTTCCCTTAACATCGACCCAAAAACCGCAGTAATAGATCCGATGAAATATCTCAGGGAATTTAATTACGGTAGAACCTCAGCGCTTTCAAATGGAACATCACTAAGAGAATACACGTTAATTGCATCAGATCAACAAACTAAAGAGGTGTCTCCAGGTGTATTCTATAACGTATGGACGTTTAACGGCACTATACCCGGCCCGACTTTACGAGCCACGGAAGGCGATTTGATTAGAGTCACTTTAATTAATAATGGAACTAAATTTCATTCAATACACTTTCACGGTATCCACAAGTCTGAGATGGATGGCGTATTTGAAGGAATTGCACCTGGAGGTAAATTTACCTATGAGTTTACAGCTGAACCATTCGGTGTCTTTCCCTATCACTGTCATATGGAGCCTCTCGAAGAACACATCACCCACGGCCTCTATGGGGTATTCATAATTGATCCCAAGAAACCGCGAGCCGACGCCGATGAAATGGTTATGGTCATGAATGGATATGATACTGACTTTGATGCTGAAAACAACTTTTACACAGTCAATGGAATTCCCTATTACTATATGCACCACCCGATTCAAATTGACAAGAATAGATTGATTCGAATTTACCTGCTCAATATTCTTGAGTTTGATCCAATAAACAACTTTCATTTACATGCCAATATGTTTGATCTCTACAGGACAGGAACCAAATTAATTCCCGATGAATATACAGACATTGTTACCATGAGCCAGGGAGAAAGGGGAATATTGGAATTTAGTTACAAGTATCCTGGGAAATACATGTTTCATGCACACAAGACAGAGTTCGCTGAAAAAGGATGGGTGGGATTGTTTCTCGTAAAAGACAGCACAGCTGAGTCTACCACTGGAAATTCGAACTTCACCTCAATAGAACGTAATGCAAGTTATACTACATCTGAATTTAGCAATACAGGTAATGGTACAACTAGTTTTGTGAAGACGGGAGGTTTGAATTAATGGAAAGAGAGGATGGCAGTGTAGGCAGTAGCTACCGAATAACCAAGAAGACAATACTGTTTGGAGTTGTTCCGTTCGTCATACTTGGGGTGATGGTAATGATATTAGCGTACTCTCCAGGGATGCTATTTCAGAGCTCCATCAAACCACTTCCTCAGGTTTCGATCGAAAAAGTAGAGTTTTTAGATAACAGCATTGTTGCTTATATAAGGAACACCGGACCTTCAGAGATTACCATTGCACAAGCTGATGTAAATGATAGGATATATCCTGCAGCAATAGAACCTGGTCGGACGTTATCTAGACTTGCAGATGCTAGGGTAACAATACCTTTCATCTGGAATGCCGGCGAGCCGTACGTTATTGGAATAACTACGGGTGATGGAACTAGATTTAGCAAAAGCGTTGCTTCTGCAGCTCCTGCGCCGCGGCCAACAGTTGGACAGGCATCAACATTTGCACTCATTGGTATATACGTAGGTGTTATTCCTGTGATGATGGGTCTTTTATGGTATCCCTTCATTAGAAGGTTAAGTGCCAACAAGTACAACTTTTTTCTTAGCCTAACTGTTGGATTGTTAGTTTTTCTCGGGATAGATGCTCTACTTGAGAGTAACCAGATTGCAGCAGCCCTTGCGCCTGCCTTTAATGCACAGATTTTGATTATACTGATTGCTATTCTTACTTTTATATCGCTGCTCTATGTTTCGAAGAAACTGGTTGAACGTGCCTCAAGAAAATCCAAGACAGATACTGAATATGAAACTGAAATTGTCAGCCATCCTGCACCAGATTCTGAACATACAATAGATATCCATTCTTCTAAGCCTTCTCTTGGATCATCACGACAACAATTACTGATAAGACCAATCGCGATATCTATGATGATTTCAATTGGGATCGGCTTACATAATTTCGGAGAAGGTCTTGCAATAGGAGCGGCAGTCTTACTAGGAGAAGTAGCTTTAAGCTCATTCCTCATTTTAGGATTCACATTGCACAATACAACAGAGGGATTGGCTATTGTTGCCCCTATGGCTAAGAGTAAGAGAATTCCAATAACAAAGTTATTGATAATGGGACTGATAGCCGGATTTCCTACAATTGTAGGGGCATGGATAGGCGGATTCCTGTACTCTCCAATTGCAACTATAATTTTTCTGTCAATAGGGGCAGGTGCAATTTTCCAAGTGGTTTACTCAGTCGGCTCTTGGATGCATCATACCACTGGAGGAAGAGGATTAATGACCAATGCCGCAATTATATCAGGCTTTGCAGCTGGAATGTTGATAATGTATCTAACAGGACTCTTAATCTAGTGGAGTATGACCTATGTATATTATAAATTTATTAAGAGAGAGACTGAATAGGAGGAGGCGGAATATCGCTGACAAATAAACTCAACGGAATGACACCACTGGAGAAAGCCAAGAACAATAGGCTCGAAGCTATTCGTGATGCAAACAGCGCAAAGAAGGAGGATCGAACGGACAGAATGGAAGATTATCTCGAAGTTATTTATGAACTAGTAGAACAGAAAGGGTATGCCACAACTGTGGATATTTCAATTTATCTAAACGTGAGTTCGCCCAGCGTAACGAAAATGACGCAGAGACTTGACGAAACTGGATATCTAAAATATGAAAAGTACAGAGGCATCAGGTTAACTGACGAAGGAGTTCGTATTGCTCAAAATATTCGCAATAGACACGGTCTCCTCGCTGAATTTTTCAAAATGATAGGAGTTGACGAAGAATCAGCTAATAGTGACGCGGAAGGTATAGAGCATCATTTACATCCTGAAACTATCAAGAGGCTTGAGGATTTCATGAATGTTCTAAAAAAATACCCCTCTTTATTCAAAAGAGTTTAACGTTCCTCAAGAAGCCTCTGCAAAAAATCCATCCGTTGTTGTTCCTTAGAATCTTGACTAGCTGCAAGTAAAACCATAGTAAATGAGATTTGGTAATGACTAATGGCTACTCGTTTTTTATTTTTTTCGCAGGCAATTTTAAATATTTCTAGTCATATAAAGTGAACGAAATAAGAAAATGATGAAAAATTGGTTTGTATATTCCTTACCGTTATTCGCATCTGTTACATCAATAGTTGTTTCTAATTCATTTGCACAGGGGACCACAATTTCAGACGTGCAAAGCCAGTTGGGAAATTCTAATGCCAGCAGTAGTACAGACATTGTGAGTTTGGTAGAAAATGTTACTGTTACTAAATTTGATATTCTCTCCCCTCGTCAGCTAGGTGTTGAGTTGAGGCATTCTGGAACTGGAAATGCACCTGCTGTTAAAGTTGATGTTTCTGCTATAAATATAGATTCTAAACTAGCCGACGATATTACAAATGAACTCAATATTCTAAATGCCAGTTCTGGTGTTTCTAATTCCAACCAATCGCTTACAACAGGTTCCACAAACGCTACGTCATTGGTGCTTGATAGATTGGACCAGCTGACTTCAAGTTTTTCTGAAAGTAACGGAACCAAAACAGTGGGCGCTGATTGGAAATCGCCAAGAAACGTTCAGGTAAAAATGGCAGGAAACACGACACTTTATGACGCAAATATTATCGGCATTCTCGTCCATAAATGACTCGGCTTTTAATTATGTGGAATCGACAGCAGTAGTAGTAGTATTGGCGGCGTTGCTGGACTGCTGTTAGAGAAACTTGATTAATTTTTTTCGCTATCAAGGTAAGTCTAGTGTTTATGGATGAAATTAAGAATACGTCCTCCCTTTTCAAATAACCTCCTCCAGATAATCTATAAGTTAATTGCGGCAGATGAAGCGATTTTAACAATGAAGTTGATTGATTTGAAGATGTATCAAACTAGTAGTTGGGATGGGTCTTGAAGCCTGAATGATAAAAAACTCACTGTCATATTATATTACATTTTTCTGTGAGACTTAAATAAACGTCGCCATACTAACTATCTTACGTTGAATTCAAATGCAAAATTTGTCCTTGCAACAGCCGTAGCTGTGATCTTGGTCGCAGGAGCTTTAACTCTCCCG
>JBAWET010000066.1:0-2336 GCA_049591355.1 Nitrososphaeraceae archaeon | reverse complement strand
CTATCCAAGGCCTTTATAATATCATTGTAAAATTTGGTATCCTCTAGTCTAATGGAGGAAGTACTCCTGAGAGTATACTCGCCAGAAGATATCGCTGTGTCAAAATAATTCCTCTTGAATACTGACTCTTTGTTGCTGTTCAGTGCTATTCCGTACTTTGAATTTGATATGTGGTTGTACCTAAAGGCATTTGCGCTAGTCGTTGAACCATCTATCATTATACCATATTGACTATTGCCACTCATAAAATTGGAGCTTATAGTATTACCAGAGGCACCACCTTTAATGACTATTCCTGCTGTTGATACCTTAATGGTATTATCATGTATGTTATTCTTTATGGAAACACAGCCAATACTTCCGCACCTGTCATCTCGGTCGAAAATACTTCCTATCTGAGTATAAATCACTATGCCGTAATTTGAGTTGGTGATTGTGTTACTAAAGACCTCGGAGTATGAAAGCGATGGAAGCTGAATTCCTTCGTCTTCGTTATATATTTTATTATTTGCGATTGTGGAGTGATGGGATCCGGCATCCAGGAAAATGCCATCCTTTTGATTGTTGTACAATTCGTTGTTCTCTATGTGCATATTATAACACATGACAGAGCAGATAATCCCGTGATTGTTATTGTATACCTTGTTGTAAGTAATATACATGTCGTGAGTTCCGGAATGTGGGTCAACTCCATACTGCAGATTATCGTGAATCACATTTTTCGTGAATGTTATGCCACCCACGCCTGCAGAATAGAAAGCTCTCCAATTATGGTGAATATTATTATTTTGTATTAGACTACCATCACTACCATAGTAATCTAGACCGTGTTCTCCAGTAACATCTCGTCCCAAATAAGCAATTTCAGAATTTAGAATATCCATCTTTCCAGTTGCTCCGCTCTTTGATACAATGTATGCACGTTGAGTCTTTCCATCAGTACTGGTTGAAGCATAACTATTCATGGCCGCATCCCACGAGGTTATCTTAACAGAATCAATTTTGAGTGTTCCATAATTTTGTAAACCAAATGCCTCAGTACTGCTCGAAATAATCTTTAACCAACTAGTATCTATTGAATCAATGACAAAGTTAGCATTCTTGGCCACTACCAGGTTTGTAGTAAGGGTCCATACTCCGTTAGATTCTTTCTTCAAGATGGTAGGATCATGTATAACATTATTGACATCAGTAAGCCGCGTCCCAGCAGCGCAACTTATCGTAATTATTTGAGTAGATGAACTATAGCTAATACAAGCTCCCGTAGAGATTGATACAGTAATTGGAAGCAGAAGTAATAAGATGCCTGCACTAGTTATTATTGATAGGAAAACAAGTTTGACAGTTGTGCAAGCCTCAAAACTTTCCATAAATGTCCATTTATTGATACTCCTAAGAATTTAAGTGTGTCGAAGGATAATTCTATGTGTATATGATCAAGAAAGGGATAAGTTTTAGATAGTTTTCGTCGCAGGGCTCGACAGAAAGGAATATCCTTTTGCAAGACAAAAGTTTTTAGTTTATCAATCTCTCTGTGCGACAAATCTTTCGGGTAAACTTAGGATCTTTCGTGATTGATATTTTGTTCAATTCCGAACCGATCGGAGATGAATGAATCAAACGTTCTTCGTATCAATTGCTTCTCCAAGTATTAATTGCAATTCATAGATGACTTTTCCGAAAGACGTAAGCACGTATTTTCCTTGCCTGCGCGTAACGATGCCTGTCTTCACAAATTTTGACATTCTTAAATAATACTCCTTTCGTGAGATCTTAAGTAGAACCGAAAAATCTTCGGTATCTGATTCTTCACCTTTCGCTATGGAATTTAATAATCTTAATGATTTATCATCCTTAATTGAGTCTAGAATTTTCGGTCGTGACACTGAGCTTAATTCTGCTTTCTTCATTCATCTTCATCCTTGTTATTAGAATCGATAATGGCATTAATAGATATCCTAGAGTACGGGACTGAAATGCCGTACAATGGTTCAGAAAGATTGGTAACTTTTTTCATGATATTATTGGAGGACATTTCTATTAAAACAATAATAAAAATTCCTTATGATTTATCATATACGATTTATACCCCGACAAATAACAAGCGAGAATCCGATACACAAGATGGCCGCTAAAAAAAGGTTAGCTCATTTGCATGCACCTTGACTGCTTCAATTAGGTTGAACAGTTCTGAATCTGCTATCTCCTTCTCCTTCTCGGGGATAATCTGTGGAGTATATATGGTTTATAGAATATATAGGCCTTTTAACGTTTTTTTGTCATACTTTTTCACTCCACTATCGATTTAAGAAAATTAGAAACAGAACAGTATAGTC
>JBAWET010000065.1:0-5846 GCA_049591355.1 Nitrososphaeraceae archaeon | reverse complement strand
CACCTCTTCTTGGCTGAGTGCTGGACGTGGGACTGGGTTTCCAGCATATCTCTTCAACGACCCGCTATTATACAAGCAGGCCAGTGGAGGGGCATCCAAGTACTCTGCTGCAGAGAAATGGTGGACTAATTGGTGGGACAGGACAATTAAGAGTACGAATGGTACAGATGCGTGGACACTTCAATCTGAATTTTTAAAGAAGATAGTAAGTACTGTTGATAAGCATCCTAGCACTTTAGGTTATGAAATTCTAAGTGAACCACAAGTGCACAGTAAAGATCAATGGGAAAAAATAGGTAAATTCAACACTTTCATGACAGATGAACTCCGAAAAGTCACAAACAAGGCTTTAATATACAGCATGAATGTTCCTTTAGATCAAAAAAATCTAATAGAAGTTAATTCCCAGAATATGGCTAAAATGGTTCCAAAAAACAAAGAAAATGTTATATTCAAGATGAGCATGTATGGAATTCCTTCAGGTAAATATCAGACTGAGAAACTTCAATTGATCTTGAATGCAAGCCAAATCGCTAGTGTTCCACTATACATTGGAGAATGGAATAATGTAAAGCGAATTAGCACTGTTAATGAGGAAGGTAAACTAATCTGGAAGATAAGTGCTAATCTCAGTGACATAAGCCAGACAGACGCAAACATGATCGTTGAGAAATTCAAGGGGCTTAACATATGGGGAATGGCTTTTTGGGATTGGAGCTTTGTCCCTAACGAGATCAAGAACTTTAATCTAGTTAACATTACGTACGACAAAGTAAGTGGAGAAGGGGATATCCAGCCTACTAAATATTTCGAGATAATGAAAAAAGCTTATCAGAATGTGTATGGATAACCTACTGATAGTTCACTAAGGCACAAAATCATGCTCAACTTAATAAAATACCTGATAGAGAAATTAGCCGTACTTTGATTTTTCGCGTCCAACCAAAGTAGAAGATGAGATTAATCTTGCTCACAGGCCACTAGGTCGAAATCGGCTGATTGATATTTATTCATATCCTCGATTAGGGAGCTGAATGACGAAAATATAACTCTATACTTATTTCTTTGATGATATCGAACGTGTTGCTTGAAGGCACATCCTAGATAATGTATGTAGTCTTGTAGTCTCCTTTCGAGAACGGTTCGGACTGAGATAAACTCACCAACAAATACAGTTTGGTATTTTTCTGATGTGATATTTCTTTGGTAACAGATAAAGGTAGGCCCAATAACCATTTACTTTGCCCTTAATTTTGACTAGTTATCGAGCCCCGCATACACCCCGATCATTCGGGATAAGTATTTACAAAATAATAAATTATGTTCATGATATGACGTTATCCTGTGGATGAGACATTGCAGGATATTATTTCTGCAACTAATGGATCCTTGATACAAGTTGTAGCCATGAAATTCATTGAAGTAGAATTTAAGTTCCCGACGGCTGATGTAAATAGATTAAGATCCTTTAATCTAATTTTACTTTCTTGACCCTGTGTCGAACAAGAATAGCTAAACTGCTCTGTTGTAATTGATTTTGGAATACTCTTACCTGAAGAATTGACGAGGACTGTATTCAAGACGGATAATCAAAAACTGGGGACATGCAAAATCTTTTACCTCCAGAAGCTTGTAACAGGTATCCCTGATTTTCGTGATTCATCTAAATCTTTTCAAATGTTCCTATATAAGGAATAACTACGTATGTTTAGTGTGACGGGTTTTTATTTTCCTTTAATTCCGATCGATATGCTTACTGAAAACTAGAATTTATTTCTTATTTGAAACTGTATTAGTATCTTTTTCCATGAGTAAAGTCACTAATTTCTGACGTTCTTCATCTTCAATCGCAGTATTTTCATCAATAACGTCTATTACCTTTAGCACTGAAAAGTGTTGAACTGCTTCGTCTATTTGAAGACAAGCCTGATACATCACCTGCCCGAACGCCGTCAGCCTGAAGACCCCTTTGGTTCTCTTGATCAGCCCTGTTTCTAGCATTAGACTTGTCCTAGAGTAGTATTCTTTCTTCGTAAGACTGCCTAATCTTCTTAGATTCTTACTACCAATTCCATTTTTTGTGGCAATAGCAAAGAATAGTTGCAATGACTCTTGATCTGCAATCACTCTTAAAGCTGATGAAGGCATCCTGTCCATAAACAAGAATTTTCTCGAAACGGAAACTTTTAACGGTGACGTAGGTTTACGGAAATTGCTTAGTGGTCTTTTCCAATTTTAGATACTTTTCTTTGTTGACACTATTGGTACGATCCATTTTTAGACTAACAAGATCCGTACTAAGAACAAATCTTAGTTCTAGAACTCTGATATTTACAGAAGGATTTGATATCGTTAGAGATATCAAATTAACTTTGTATAAAATACCAAACATTAAAAATATTGATTGGAAATAATGCTTGGCTGACATTTGTACACCATTCTTTACATACATAACAAAGCACTCACTATGAATTCTTACTAGAAAATGAATCCAGATCCTTTAATATGCTGTCTCAATATAAATTCAAAAGAACGTGAATTAAAATGTTCAAGAATTTATTTAAGAAGATAGACAGCGTATTTGGCATTCAAGAAGAATCAGACATTGGACCTGAAGAAAAATTCTTTTTTGATATAGTTGGCTATTCTGACATAAAGAAACTGTTTATGAAATCAATAGTTTCAAAGGAACCTGTACATATACTGTTGACAGGTCCCCCCGCCTCTTCGAAGACGGTCTTCTTGTTAGAAATGGCTGAAGAACTAAATGATGCCTATTACCTAGATTCTGTGGGTGCTTCTGGGCCTGGGATGGTTGGACACCTATTTGAAAATGATACCAAATACCTATTAGTTGATGAAATTGACAAGATGAAAAAGAATGACCAAGCGGCTCTGCTCAATGTTATGGAGACGGGAATTCTTTCGGAGACAAAGTTAAAGGGA
The DNA here is from genome assembly GCA_049591355.1 of Nitrososphaeraceae archaeon. GTDB lineage: Archaea > Thermoproteota > Nitrososphaeria > Nitrososphaerales > Nitrososphaeraceae > TA-21. The sequence continues at coordinate 2,900 of JBAWET010000065.1, read as the reverse complement.
AAAACTAGACAAAAGAAGATGAAATTGTGGATATTTGCTGCAAGTAACGAAGTTACTAGGTTAATTCCACCACTAAGATCAAGATTCATGGAGTTACATTTAGAAGAATACAGTTTTGATGAATTCATAGAGATTACCAGTAGACTGCTCAAGAAGAGATACCATTTGGAGCGAATTATAACTGAAAGAATAGGATATTCTGTGTGGAATAAAATGAAATCTAAAGATATCAGAGACGTGATAAAGATTGCAAAGCTGACGAGATCGCTATCTGATGTAGACTGGCTAGTAGATGTACAAATGAAATATGGACGGAGAAAGGATCCTTGAATTAAGTTTGAGGAGCGAGTTAATCATTTATCGGGCCCAAGGCCGCTGCTATTGCGGTAGTTATCAATATGAAATCGAACAATTATTGGTAACAGTTAGATTCAAGTAATATCATTCAAATAGATCTAGTGGGAGAGTTACCATTGGGGAAGCGTTTAATATGATATTCTTCAACGTTCATCAATTCAGTGCTCTTAAATCGTGAATCATCGCTCAAACGATAGGATCCATACTGTAAATTAGAATTGCAAATGTTTTAACGCGTTGACACTTTAAGCTTCACTTTCAAATAGAAAATCAGAAGCTCTGGAAATAGGATAATTTATTGCACCGAACTAATCAAAAATGAGCTTTATAAAAAAAAGTATTGGAAAAACGCTTAGGTTATTCCTAGGTTCGGAAACGAGGCCACGCTGATTCCAAGTTCACCTTGTATCTTTCTTATTTTGGTGGCATATTCTACCATCTTGGGATTGTTTGCTTGGACCTTCGCGATTCGATATCCTTTCCACGCCTTACGCAATGCACCCCAACTTTGTCCAATGGTAAAAGTAGAGCTTGTTGCAGATGCAGTTGTTTGCTGAACAGACATTATTGCTGACATGTTATATGAGATGAATAGAAGATGACTACTTACAGTCCAGTGTTAAACTTCTCAAATAGGAAGCTAAAAAAAATTTCATGAGATTTAGTTGGCAGAATAAAAATGTATCACACTCAATTTTGGAGAATTATAAGTTGAGAATTCCCTCTCCGAAGTGAAACTGCAGAGCACTCTATCTAAGCTATATATGAATACCCTTCTGCTTATATCTAGAAGGAACATTTTTCCATCTTTTTCATTTCTTCGGGCCTTTATGAAGACCAAACTTTGCATGTAATCTCAATTATTATTGATCGTAGTCAACATGTAGGAAGGCTCTGAGAAAATCAAGCTAATTTTGGGTCGTGCAGTCGGCCACCTCGGAAGCGCGCCCATAATTCCATTTTATGTAAACTTGGATTTATAGTTGAAAAGTTGGTGGCTCTTTCCAACTTGTCATATAATGGCGTATGACGGGAGTTACGTCATAAGGTCACGAGAGTATTTAGTCACACCAATTCTCCACCAAACATGAATTGATTTTGCTCACCGTATCACTAGCGATATAAAGTCAATGCATAGATCAAGATTTAACGTACAGCGAAGCAAGTTTGTGGTGATAATGGGAAAACCTTTACTTCTCAAAATGTTTCAAGTCTTATGTCTGATAATAGTTGGACTCGCTACTATCGTACTTCTTATTGTAATTTTCGGATATGTTGGTATATTATCACCTGAACAGATAGAATCTCTAGACAAGTTGGGAACTGGAGTATTAAATCAAAAACCCAGCTGAGCTGTAGCAATCGGCTATTTTAGATTTGAAGTATTACTTTGAATCCTTAAAATTTTTGGTTTTTATATCTTTTAAGTCTACAGGGGCAGTTTCTTTTTTATAGATTTCTGGATCCTAGTGGTTTACGAGCTCTAAAACCTGATCCTTTACATGGCGAAATAATTCTATTGTTAAATGGGTGTATTCTGTCCTGTGGTCATAATTTGTATCGATTAGACAGTAACCTATTTGGAATTCCTGATTTAGGTTTTTATTGACCAGATTCATGTAATCTATTGATATGCTGACAAAAAACTACTCGATCGTTGTAGCAGTAGATGGTTCAGAAGTGTCGATGGGGGCAGTAGATTATGCAGTTGAATTAGCCAAACATGAGGAAAATTCACTTCTAATTCTTCTGGATATACTCAACATAGATATGGCAAAACAGTCAGCGTCTTCGTTTATTGCTGCACCAACCTACGGTTTGGAAGAACATGAACAACATAAAAAAGAAGCTCTCAAGTGGTTGGATGAAATAAAGATGAGCTGTGAGAAAAGAGGCGTTATAACAGAGCTAGAAATTTTGGGCGGTCCATTACCGGTAGCAAGCTCAATCGTCAGTTACTGTGAAAATCGAGGTGTTGATATAATAGTGGTGGGAACAAGGGGGAAGTCAGGTTTTAAGAAGCTGTTACTCGGAAGTGTAGCTTCTGGCATTGTCACTTATGCACATTGTCCTGTATTAGTAGTAAAGTGAGTTATGAAGTATTAATTAGCAATAATACAATAGATGATCGTCGGGATGAAATGTTTTTATCTGTTACATAAAATAAAAATTGCTCATTCATATCCTACCGTTCAACCATTGTGTATCTGCTAATCTCTATACTCAATATCAACACTCATTAGAGTGTGGTCCCAAGTACTATTCATTCATTTTATGACAAACCAAAACCAAATGACAGAGATGAATGAAAATGTACCTTTTGTCAATCCTATTTTTTGCGTAGGATGGATATCAGTCACAATTACTTGTGCTAAAGGTCTATATAATAATAATTGTAATGAAAACTATTGTCGGGTCGTAGTGTAACCATCAAGAAGATCCTAGTTGCAGTGGATGGCTCTAAACCTTCTTTGGATGCCGCAGAATATGCTATTCATCTTGCCGAAAAACATGAGGCTGAATTGACCTCATTGTATGTAGTG
>JBAWET010000064.1:0-8791 GCA_049591355.1 Nitrososphaeraceae archaeon | reverse complement strand
TGAATATTTCACAGGCTTGACAGCGCTTCTGACCTCTAACCTAGTATCCTCTTATCGATTCTTTTTTTGCCTTATGATATTACATATTCCCTTACAAGTCATTAAATATCGCGAATAATAATACTCTTAGCAACGTACAATAAAACAATACTGATAGCTAGAAAAGTAGTATAGCCAATAACAATTGAAAAACTTAACTATTATGAACTCGTATAATGATCCCTTATGTCTGTCCTAGAAGAAGATCAGTTCACGGCATCCGTAGAGAGAACTGAGAAGAAATGGGAATGTCATATATGCAAGAAAATATTCGATAGCTGGTATATATGCAGTTATCACAACCTGTTGGAGCATAGTAACCAGAGCAGACCCCCAGTGGGTATCGCATAGGTCCATGAATTCAATCCATAAACAGTAGTTGCAAAATGACATCTTTCTGCCAGTCTAGATTTATCTGAGTTATGAATATCTGAAATAGGTTGTCCACGAATTTAATCACTTGCTGATCACCGGATGATGTAGATTTCTGATACTAATTGGGGTATTATAGAAGAGCGTGGCTGTATGCTGTACCACTGATCCGGCTCTGCCATTGTAGTCAGTCTGAACTTCACCAATGAGGAGAACGCAATAACCAATTTCTTGATTAAATCATTGAATTGATTATAATTCAAATAATTAGTATTCGACCTGATTTCATGTGACATATGCAAAAATGTTATCGTATTTCAGTAAAATACTCAATCCCAGCATTCACATACCCTTATATATTTGAATTGCACATATAATGTGTGTTCTGTTGAGGACTATTGAGATAAATACCAATGATCCATCTTAGACTGCAAGGCCTAGGAAAACCACGGAACACATTTACTTTTGTTCCTATCTATCAGTTACTTTATTGAAAGAGTATGCAGAAAGTGCAAATAAATAGGATTTATGAAACTTGTTTTGGGTATAAATCAAGTAAGTTATGTCCAATTAAGTAATGTTCCAAAATATTGCTGTTTAACCCTAAATCTTACATGATACCAACAGAATTTATGCGAAAGCGGGCTGCATATTGTCATATAACATAATGCAGCCGCCTTACGACTGTATCGGATAGTAGGCAGGCTTAAATCCCATTACTTTCAGTAGGATCAATGTCAGTTATTATCCTCCGTAGGAAAAAACCAGAAGTTGGTATGCCATTGTAAATATCTCTGTAATAGAACAACTTTGTTATCAAAACAAGGGCGACTCCATAATAAGAGACATTTCTTAGTGTGCAAGTCTTGCTATTGGTGTGCATCATGCTTGACAAATGATGATGGATACATTTCCATATGTCCTGTATGCGGTTTCAACGATATGGAATGGTTACCCATCTCAGACTCTGAATGTTATAGATTTGACTACGATGACGTTCGAGGTATGATTTTAGAATTCTGGACTCAAACGTAATGGAATATTGAAAGTCAGTTTCGTCACCGGATTGCTGAATAAAATCAGGAATATGTGTAACTTTGATCAGGCAGGCCTATATACTAAGTTTGCATCATATTGGATATAGTAGTCAGATATGAAAAATACTTTAGAAGAAAAGAAAGAAGTCATTAAGAATCTCTATCTTTCTGGAATAGGTGAAGAATTTATTGCTATGCAACTTGACTTGGATATTCCCATTGTAATACAAGTCTTAACAGAACTTGGAGAGTACAAATCTTAAGACCAGTGTAGCTAATGCTCCTAGCGATGAAACTGCTGATCGTCTTCTACCATTGAAACGAGCTGTCTATTTCTTTGAATTTTTCAATCCCATGAGGTGTTGGTCTAATTACATTGGTATCTATTTCAATTATACCTTTTTGTACCCCTTGATTTTTCAGGATTTCTAACAAGGCACCTAATTTGAGGCCTTTCATATGTTTATGGAAGTCACTCACAGTGACATGCTTCTGTCCTCCATCTTTTGCTTTCTTAAAGGCTTCGCAAAGCCTTTGAATTAACAAATTTTCATCCCATCGCTCCACTGTCTTTCCGTCCTTGCCCGATTCCATATTCTAGTCTTCGATAGAGGTAATGTATTTTTAAGGTCTTCTATGTTTTAAACTACACTTTCTTACTCTGGATTACTGTCTTGAGATGAAAAGATCCATTTTAAACTACTAACTACTACTAACTTACTAACATACAGCCTGTAATACTGCGTCAATAGATTTACCTCTTGATTGTATACAGACAGAATTCGCAATTCTCACATAGATAGTATAGATTATCAAAGTCTGAGCATAACGTCATCATATCATAGCATCTTGGACATTCGATTTCATTTTCTATGTCTTCTCTAACTGGCTTCTCCTGAATAACCTCATTTCTAATCTGCGATTCGGATACTAACATTTGACCATTTCTTTCCAGTTTTGTTGTTAATGATTTCAAATCCACTATCTCATTCCTATAAGGGTCGAAGTATGACGTTCAAGGTTGACAAGTAGTCCGAATAGACGCGACTTATTTCCTATTTCTACAGCCAAGAGTCATCTTCTTCCGATATCTTATATATACACGTCGTACTATATCAATGATTGGAAACGGCAATATAGACTGATAACGGCGGTATTCAAGCGCTATCTCTAGCCTCGTTTCTTATTTAGTTATGTAAAAATATTCAAGCTGCCCGCGCTCACTCAGAGTGGTTGAGAAAACTATACCACTTATCATGGTATTGAGGATATTCATTGAAGTGGAAGCAGTGCTGCAAAGTACTAAATGAAGAAACTTTGAATTCAGGTAATGTGATGTCATTTAACTCGGAATTTAATTTTACAAAATGACAAAATCATAGTACTCTGACGAACTAAATAAACCAAAATATTCAAAAGAGCTCAGTTATTCTTTAATCAGGCCTATGCCAAATCCTGCTGCTAGACCAGTTGTGAGTGGAATTCCCAAGTCATCATAACGTAAAATATGTATATTATTGGCAGTAACTGAGTCTAAGAAGAAATGGAAAATGATAATAGCGATGGCAGAACTAAACGGCGACAGATTGCATTAATAACTGGAAGCTCATCTGGTATAGGATTTGAGACTTCTCTTCTGCTGGCTAGGAACGGAATTTACACGTATGCTACAATGCGTAATGTTAGTAATTCACAAGAAATACTTGATATTGCAAAAAAAGAATGTCTACCGTTGAAAGTCTTAACCTTAGATGTAACTGATGAGAAGTCAACTCAAAAAGCTATTGATATGATAATGCATGAACAGAACAGAATTGATATCCTAGTTAATAATGCACGGTATTCGTTGGTAGGAGCATTAGAGCAGATTTCTATGGATGAAATTAAAGAGGAATTTGAAACTAATTTTTTTGGAATAATAAAACTCATACAGAAGGTATTACCTCAAATGAGAAAACAGCAAAGTGGAAGAATTATAAATGTAAGTTCACTCGCTGGTAGAATTGGCCTTCCTATTGCCTCAGCCTATGTTAGTTCTAAATTTGCCTTAGAAGGTCTAAGTCAATCTTTGAAATATGAAGTACAAGACTTTGGAATATATGTCATACTAATAGAGCCTGGAGTAATAAAAACCAATTTTATAAAGAACCTAAAGATAGGTAAACAGGTTATTACATCCGAAAATGGTGATGTTAATACAAGTAGCGCTGATTTACCATACGCATGGATAACCCAGAAGAGAATCTCTGCATTTAAACCCAGGTTTGAAAAAGGATCTTCCCCTAAAGAAGTAGCACACACAATTCTAGAAGCAGTCACATCTGATAAACCTAAATTTAGGTACATAGTTGGTCAAGATGCATCCAAGCTCATGGACATAAGAAAGAATACATCTGATGAAGAATTTGGCAAAATAGTGATGAATAGTGTTTTAGAAGCCCAGTAGATAAATGAGGTACTATCTCAGTACCGTAACGTATATGAGCTAGGCCATATCAATCTACGGAGCCTAAAAACAAAAATAATGAAAAGACTATACAATAATGAGATTGTCCCAACGAATCAAAATCAATCAAGAAGCAGATTCATGGATTGGGAAAGTTATCATGTGTGTTGACCTAAATGCCTTTTATCCCTCGTGTGAAGAGTTACGCGACCCCAACTTGAAGGGAAAGCCACATGCTGTGATAATGACGGACCAAAAAGACAAAGAAATTACCAAGGGGGTAGTATCTTCTTGTTCTTATGGCGCAAGAAGATATGGTGTCAATTCCGCAATGCCATTTTCTAAGGCTAAATTATTGTGCCCCGACTTGATTCTACGACCTGTTAACATTCGTTACTATAGTGAGGTATCCAAAGGAGTTATGAAGATTCTTGCTGAATTTGCCGATGTCTTAGAACAATCAAGTATAGATGAAGCCTTTTTAGACTGTACCTTGAGAAATGGACATGGCGCACCTGAAGACTTGGCTATGAAAATAAAAGACAGAATAAAAGACAAGTGCGGCCTGCTATGTTCTATCGGAGTGACATCTACCAAATCTTCCGCAAAGATAGCGTCAGATTACAAAAAGCCTGATGGTCTAACTGTAGTATACCCATATAACTTGGCCAAGTTTTTGGAGCCATTAGAGGTAAACAAAGTCGCAGGGATAGGGCCCAAAACCCACGAACGTCTGAAAGAGATGGGAATAGACACCCTTGGCCAACTTGCCAAAGCTGATGTCAAGAAACTGGTAGAAAAATTTGGCGTGAACGGGCAGTGGATGTGGGATGTAGCCAACGGCAGAGATGAGGAACTTGTGATTCCAAGGGGTGATCACATTTCCATTAGTACGGAGACCACGTTAGATAGACATACTAGCAATAAAGCCAAGGTAGTCGAAATACTCTATGACCTAGTTGATGAGATATTTGAGCGAGCCATTCGTAGTGACTATTTGTTTCGAACTATAGGCGTTAAACTTGTAAGAGCAGACTTTACAATTGAAACTAGGGAGACATCTTACGAAAATTTTCAAACAACTCGAGAATCTATATCCTCTGTAATAGAAACACTGGCAGATCGATTTTCCTATCTAGACGATAAGCCGCCCATAAGAAAAGTTGGACTGAAGTTGAGCCATTTGATAAAGGCCCACCAATATAAGAGATCAAAGGAGCTTCAAAAAATTATTCCAGATTACTTTTAGCCCGTTGGTGGCATGTTCAATTGTGGTCCTACTACTGATCCTTTCTTGAGATTCACAATGTCTGACTTTGGGGAGTTATCCCTGTTGCTTTGTCAACTTCCCATTTGAGTTGAGTATGAATACAGCCATTAATATTTCACAGGCAAGAATAGAAATAGTATAATATTCAAACTTAACTTTGATTTGCATATCGACTGAATCGAATATTACGCGTGATAAATTGTATTGTGTATTATGTATTATGTATTATGCATTGTGCGATTAAAAATTCAGCATAGCAATGAAACTAACTGTCAAAAGGAAGGGTAACAATAAACGTAGCACCCTTTTCATTTACATTGTTGTACGCATCTATTTTGCCACCATGAGCTTCAACAATATTTTTTGCTATGTACAAGCCAAGTCCTACTCCCCTTTTAGATTTTGTTATAAACTTTGAAAACATATTTGGAATAATTTCGGGGTCAATACCTGTTCCGTTATCTTTTATTGTAATTATTGCTTCGTGCGTCTCGTGGTTTTTTTGTGCATTTACAATTATTGTTCCATCATCTGTGAACTTTAGTGCATTATTTAGCAAATTCGAAAATACTTGAAAGATTCTTGTTTTATCACCAGTAACTGTAATCAAGTCCTTCGGTTCAAATTCGATTCTGACTTTCTTGTTGGTATCTGCACCCATTTGTTGTTTAATCTCTTCAATCACATTTTCAATTTTCTGATTTAGATCAAAACGGGTCATATCAAGTTTCAGTGTTTGAGATTCTATTCTGGCAACATCTAGCATATCTGTAACAAGTGAGTACAGCCTTGCTGCGTTTCGTGAAATAGCTTCGTCATATTGTTCCCTTTTATCAGGACATACCTTGAGCATTTCTGAATATCCAACTATGGCTTGGGCCGGTGTCCTTAGCTCATGAGCAGCAAGATTGATAAATTCCTGTTCCATGGCGTCATGAAATTTGAGCTTTTCATATGCGTCTTTGAGACTTTTATTTGCTTGTGCCAGTGAAACATACAGATCAGCCTGTCTCCAAATAGTTTCAAATATGTAACTGTAGGATTCTGTACGAGATTTACTACTGTAATAACTGGCAGAACTTGCTGCATCAATTAGATTTTCCTTAGTATCGTCCTTTATGTCTATTATGAATGAGAATTGTCTGTCCACTATTAGGAAAGTAGATTTTATCCTGTGTATTTGCTGAGTCATTGGTAGAATTGTTCTGATTTGAAAATTCTGAATAGTGGGCATAAGCCCAATACTTTGAAAAGCATCTGCAGCTTTGTGTATTTGATCCTCGTAAGCCGGAATAATTAGATTTATCTTGACATTTTTTTTCTCGGCAGCATCTCTTAGCATGTTTATGATTCCACCATTGAGATTTCTTCGCAACGCATTTGGGGTTGCTATGATTAATGATATCTCGAATTTAGCAGAATTTATAAGATTAATGTACTGCTGACGGATTTCAACTGTATTCGTCAAGATTTGAATGTCTCGAGATTCGTTTACATCCTCGACCTCAGTAACTTTATCGTGTTTGGACTCTAGCGGCGGGGCAGACATTCAGTACAACTTTGATCAATAAAAGATTTTAACCTTTTTATGAATTCATAAACAACATCGAACTGAAATCCATTCTAAAATGTTTTTCAGGGCTTCTGAATAACAGCAATCTCTAAAATTGATATGGTTTAGAAAGAACAGAAGATGATTTATTGAGACTTCAGAGTTTGCAAGAGTTAATACTTGATGCGATGAATCACATTGTCATCGACTATCGATTCCAGGATTGCAAATATTCTACTATGTGATGCATCGCCAAGTCCAATAGAAATTGGGAGTATCAAACCTGTTCAACGTCTCGTTCTTCTCATTCAGTCTGTATACAAATTCAGATCATTATTTTAATATTTATAAACTATCTTTCTAATCGACTATTTATTGCAATTTAACTCCGTTTTATCCTCATTTTATAGGAATCATAAAACTTCGATTCTATTTAACCGGAATCTTGTCATTGCTGCGATATGCTCGGCAATATTGTCATCTTTGTTTTCTGAATTTTATTTCAATCTCACGTCGGAATTGCAAGATAATGAATCTAAAAACCTCACTAATTCGATACTCACTTTGGTAGTAGAATATAGCATTGATACACCAATCTTTGCTTTTCTCTATTATAGAAATAATAGACATCTGTACGTGGATAGTGTAACTGGAAAAAGGGATACATCTAAAATTAAAAGTGATATAAAAAAACTGTTTGCAGTTTTCTCAATTAGCGACGTAATGTACATTGTTGTAAGGATCGCTGCACAATATCAATTGCTTCAACAAACTGATTTGGTACCATTCCAAGCATCCATATTAAGTTCAGTAATTGCTTGGATGTCGTTCTTTATTGTGGTAAATGTTACTATGCATGTCTTCGATCGGTTTAAAAGAGACGAATTCTTTTGGTTTTGTACCTTAGTATTATCTATCAACATCGTAAATTCTCTAGTACTATTTTCCGGAAAAGATAAAGAGAGAGTATTTTACACCAATGCTACTGCAGATATTACTGCGGGAGTAGCGTTGTTCTCTGCTGTTTTCTTAATTTACAAACAGGTTAAACAAAGATGGAAATTGAAACATTCCTCGTTATCTACATTATCATCATCAATATTATCCACAAATAGAGCATTCTTGTTTCTATCAATAGCAATAGCTCTTTGGTTTACAGCAGAAATACTCTGGACATATTACCAATTAGGCCTTGGGATAGAAGTACCATTTCCGTCGTTGGCCGATTTTTTCTGGCTGTTGGGTTATGCATTTCTTATACTACATTTATACAAGATTCTAGGTATATTAAAGAACAACAATACTAATTCAACTACTGTAAAATCGCTTTGGGTATACACTTGCTCTTGCATATGGATTTCTTGATTTGAGATCGTTAATTATTTTCCAAAACACGGAAGCTCTAGGAAATATCGTTCTTCTCGCTTATCCCATTCTGGATGCAATTATAATCGTACCTGCCATATCCATACTTTGGAGTTTAAGAAAAGGAGAGAGACAGTTCACGCATTGGATCCTTATTTCATCATTTATCATTTTGTCCACTATTGGGGATATTGGTTTTGGATATAGTAATGCACTGGGTGCAGAAACAGCAAATAAGGAAGAATGGATATGGGACACATTTTTCAATGCAGGATATTTGTCCTTAGCAGCTGCGCTACTTTGGTATAGTAAATTCCTCGTCAATGTACCCAATAATGTTCACTAGCTTGTACGTTTAGACCCTGAATCTTTTTCTTTTTCTTTCTTTTCTTTCTCAACAATGAGGTCATATAACGTGACTAAGAGCGATATATTCAAAAGAAACGATATTCTATTAGTGCTGGCGTAAGTTGCAGTTAAAAAATCTGAGTTTTGCTTCGAGGTATAGTTCAGCACTCCTGCTATCTTTTATTGTGACAGCAATAGCTATCACAGCATTACTCATTGTTGTTCCCGGACCAGGTTCGGATACCGGTATTTTTTATGAAAACTGGACCATAAATATTGCTGCTATAGTCGCAGCAGGTTTATCTGTTCTACCAACTATGGCAGCTTTTAGAACAATGAAGGCGCTGTCAAAGGGCAAAGGG
>JBAWET010000063.1:0-3137 GCA_049591355.1 Nitrososphaeraceae archaeon | reverse complement strand
GAGAGACACGACTCATTATTGCGATGAATGGTGGGCCACGCTTGTAAGATTGAGCGACAGGCCCATCAGAGCAAATAGTGCCAGTATTGTTTACTATGATAATCTTGAGCAAAACGAATTACTGAATATTTTGATACGATAAACTAGCAAGTTCCTCGCGAGATTATCAACAGTTTGAAGGTGTCTATTAGTCTAGTCTGTTCGTTCATCAAGTCCCTAATGGATGACGCACAAGCTATTCAGATTTACCTTTTGAAGAAATGATCCATTTAGACAAAAAAAAGATCTTCAGATATTTTTCAGATTACAAAGAAGATCGGTCGGATTGGTAATTTTGCAGTCATAGCCATTTTTGAAGTTCAAAACTACAAAATTATTTGCTCTTGGTAATTAACGAAAATCGGATTAGGAGATGAAAAAGCCGCTATTTTGGACAGCATTCAGCAGCTGTCAACAATTGCAGTCATTCTCAAATGCACGCATGAAGTTGAACAGGACGATCGGAAAAAGGACAACGTACGATCAAAAAGACGAAAACCTAGCGAACCATAACCAATTCATTCCAATCGATTGGCGTGATCTCGAAGAGTGCTCACTTTTGGGATCAAGACTATTCCCATTATTACGAGAATAATCTCAATTGTACAACTGTAATGAGTGTATTCGAATACACATCAAAGTTGTGTATATAGGTATACTAAAGCCTTTTATCCACGATCGTTAGCTAATATGCATGTTATTCATTGGTGTAAACTGTATCCGGAAGATGACCTAATATTGTAGCCTTTTCCTCTCCACTGACAGGATTCCTTGAAAATCATGAGACAGAATTTGCTACCGAATTCTTAATGTGTAACGGTTGTTTCTGGAGTGCGTGCTTCTTTGGAGAAAAAAACAAAATGTTCGAGGCATGTCCTATTTGCAATGCACGTTTGGAATCCATTCCCATTTTGAATAATGAACAGTTCAAGATAAGCCATACCCTGAAAGCCGGCTTTTCATTGGAATTCCGAATGAAAAAATAAGAGAAAGTGGAAAATAAACATCCTAGGTTCGGAAACACCCCATCCAATCATAATAAAAACTTGAGGAGGCAATTTGAACCAAGAAAGATAACCGGTGGTCGTTAACTGTAATCATAGTCTATGTCTTGATAAAAAGAAAGACATCATTTTGACAGAGACCGATACAAGAGCGATTGAGTAAGCATCTAAGAGAAAAGATTGATAGGAAGACGATTGAAACGGATATTGCTGACCTAAAGATGACTTTGAATTTACTGTTATAACGGGCAGTATACAAGTAAAGAAGTTTGAAGTTGATTAAATTCCATCCTACTCCTATATGCAACTATGAATGAAACAAATTCTCTGTACAAGTCAGAGGGCTAGAAGTTTCTTTTTCATTATATGCCCACTGATGAAAACACAGCTGTATTTATTACGCCGTATGATCTTTTCCCAGTAATATTTATTGATGTTGCAGCTTCTCTTTCTAGGTCGAACTTTAAACGCGATCTTCTAAGTGATATTTTATCCCTACAATAGGATTGGTTTCATCCTCGTAAATTCTTCTAGAAGACAACGTTAATATTGAATGGAACCCGAAACTGAAAATGCCAATTTCCTGTAAGTGATCATAAAAAAAGCCATGTCTGAAGAGAAAAATCTGTTAAAAAGGGGAAGATTTTATTTTATTTATGACGATGATCCTCAAAACTTTGTAGTAGAGGATAAGACCAAAAGAGGCCTTCCAGTATTAGAAAGTAGTATCGACGAAAATGCCGGAATTAAAGCAGATAAGGGAAGATTTTATGATGCCAACGGTCGAGGACATGTCGTACCAATAAGATGGTACTTTCCCAAGGAAAAATACACACTAGATCAAGTTTATAATTTTGCTGACAAACTAGAAAATCGCTATCAGGTTATAATGGAGGATACCTGTCCGGATTACTAGCTGTCAAATGATACTTATTACAATGATTCCAGCATAGAATATTCTTTGCAAAGATTATAAATCCGTGTTCGAAGGTTTGTTCAATTCTAGTAATCTTATAATGGATAAGGGAATACGGAGAGGGCATAGGCTGAGTGGTTGATATAGTTCTGTATATCAGTGATTTTAAATAGGATTAATCTCTCTCAATAGTCGCATGAGTCAAGACAGGAAGGTTGCGGTTATAACTGGCAGCTCAAGCGGGATAGGTTATGAGACTGCCATTGCTCTCGCAAGAAGCGGCATTTTTACATATGCAACTATGAGGAATTTACAAAAGGCAACAAATCTTGAATCAATTAGAGATAAGGAAATGCTTCCATTAAAGACTCAGCAGCTAGATGTAACCGATGATACTTCAGTTAATAAAGCAATACAGACTATAATATCCGAATCCGGAAGGATAGATGTCTTGGTTAATAATGCTGGCTATGGACTGGTAGGAGCATTTGAAGACCTATCGATGGATGAAATAAGGCGTCAATTTGAGACTAACTTTTTTGGAGTCATTAGAGTTATGCAATCTGTACTTCCCGTAATGAGGAAACAGAAATTTGGAATAATTGTAAATATAAGTTCAGGTGCCGGTAGATTCGGGTATCCTAGCGGTTCGGCATATGTTAGTACCAAATTTGCATTAGAAGGCCTTAGCGAGTCTATTGCGTATGAATTGGACCAATTTGGAATTAAAGTTATACTCATAGAACCTGGTGTGATTAAGACTAACTTTGACAGTAGAATGGTCGTTGCAAAAAAGTCTCAAGATGCTTCGTCGCCTTACTTTAATATGACGCAAAAAATGGATACCGTATTTAGGCAATTAATTCGCAATAGTTCTCCACCATCTTTAGTAGCAGATGTGGTGGTTCAAGCAGTTAAAAGTGAGAATCCTAATCTTAGATATTTGGCTGGAAAAGATGTTGAACAGTGGGTAGACCAGAAGAAGAAAATGTCTGATACGGAATTTTTTAATATGATGAAGCAGTCATTTCAATAACGCATGTTTGAAGATCATTATGATATAACCAGTCGATAAAACATATTTTGTTATTCCTATTTTTGGTCATAAAATATTAGTGGACTTATGAATGAGTAGAAAGTCGTTGACTATCCCTTCGAGATCTACCTAACCTCTATTA
>JBAWET010000062.1:0-4998 GCA_049591355.1 Nitrososphaeraceae archaeon | reverse complement strand
CGTTCATTTTCCAAGTCAACATATCATTTTTTGTCTTGAAATTTATTACACCTTCAGCTGTTGTGTTTACTGCCGGAACTTCATTATTTCCATCCAGTTTTGCTCTATATTTTTCATTCTGTGCATATGATTGTGTTGTTGCAGTTGCCACTAATACTAGTGAAGCTAATGCAGCAATGACTACAACCAAATAACCTTTGTTAGTCGATGACATGTTATGACTGAACCATTGATCACTTTTAAATGATCAGGTAACTTTGTTACTTGGTTCAATCCTCATTAATGACATCTCTCCGATTTAGCTCCTGTCGTATTATTTTCTGCTAGTATCCACAGATTAATCCAAATTCATTTTGAATGCTAAATTGACATCTCTGACGGAAAGGAAAGAGAGAACAGCATCAATAATGGAAACAATTGCGGCATTTGATTTTTTACCAATGTGTTAAAGAAATAATCACGATCTAAATATTAATGGATGCTAAAAGACTCTTTCTAGTGGTTTTGCCTTATTTTGTCTTACGATCTTTCTTTAGGATGATGCGACTCAATTGCCACTTACATACAAAGGCATTATTGTGACGGGGAATCTAATTGCTAATCGTTCCTTTTAAGCTTTGTTAAACATCGTGCTACAAACCATAAATAGAAAATTATTATTAAATTCATGGTATTATTATCATGCAAGCAGACAGGCTGAGTATGTTGAGGATATTAGCAGATAAACATTGTTTAAAAATTTTAACCGTCATAGCGAATGATGGAAATGTGGCCAGTCATACCTTGCAGTCCACGACTGGATTTAGTAAGAAACAACACTATTCAAGGACACAACAACTTATAGAGTGTGGACTTGTCAAAAGAAAACATGGGATCTTCTCGCTAACTTCATTTGGTAAAGTTATTTATCGTAGCAAGTTAAAGATAGATGCTGCCTTCAAAGAATATTACACATTAAAGGCAGTAGACTCTATCTTGGCAACAAAGGAAATTAATGACCGCCATAGGAAAGAGCTCATAAACAATATTGTAAATGATAATGGCATTAAGATGATTTTATTGGGTAACAAGTCATGAGTTAGCAGAATTAATCAAATGGCATCAAATCTGTATATGCTGCGATAGTAAGGAATGGATGATCTTATATGAAATGATTATTTACCCCCTCTAGCTAATGTTTGACTAAAAGTGTCCTCTTCAACTAGTGTTAGTGTTCTGTTGCGATAGTAATTGTCGCAGTAATTGCTCTTTCCAAATTAAGAAAAACATTTAGAGGTTGGAAAGTCAAACGCAAACCAATTTTTGTGATCACAGTGATCTATCTTGCGCTTACGTGTTTTTTTGCAGTAACTTCTTTCCTCATCGGCATTCCATTTCTATACCTTATTGGATATCTCGCAGTATTCATAATCTCTCAGTTTGTTTCATATCATTACGCTGACCGTTCGCTATCATTCTGGAAAACATCTGATGGTTCCATTTATTCGATGGATGGACTGCTTATCCACGTTGTATACATAGTATCAGTTGTCTTACGTTTTGCAATATCTCTTGCTTACATTGGATCTCCATCATTTCAATATCAGATAGAAGCGTCTGGGCAACTTGATAGTAAAAGTGAAGTTGTGACTTTTGCAATAATAGTGGCCGATATTTTCATGATCTTTGGGTTAGGGCTTCTTATAGGTCTGAATAGAAGATTACTCAAACGATTCATCCTAATTAGTCAAGGCAAAGAAATCATCGAAGAAAAAAATAATTCAGCACCCCCCATGGATGATTGTTTGAATAAATACCGCTCTTTATTTTCTATATCTGAATGAATGTAAGTCAGACGTCATTAATTGATTCCAATAAGGCCGATATTAAGCAATTGAATGGCAGCAAACTGTTTGTTATCATCCTGATACGCTTGTTGAAAGCTGCGCCCACTCGAAATAGCCATACTCTATTCTGCATATTTCAACAGATCTAGATTTTATTTATATGCTAGTTGGTGTGCCATTCCTTGTAATTCTCTCAGGCTACTCTTATTCACCTTGAAGAAAAGTTGTACAAGGCCGTCTACAACGACCGCGTGCTTCACTATGGCGAGCCAGTCAGGGAATACTTTAAAAAACCTGCTTTAGAATTGATCCCTTTACCTTCCCCTACATTCATTTACCTTACCTTTGGATAGTACTTGACTTTGAAAAACCTCTTCTATAAGGGCTTTGATAAGGACTTAAACATCATCCCTTTCTTTCTCAACATTTGAACTCTGGGTCTATTTTATTTTCATTTACCTGCTTGTCATGAAAATCGCAGATCATACGAAATACTTCGCCCTCCTTTTCATACATGCGTGTTGCAGGGTTTTCACATCCACAAATTTCGCAAACGTTTGTCATAATTTCACCTTTACTAGCTTTTTCCACATCTCATTAATAAATTAACATGAACCAATTTGATAGCAAGTTCAAATCGATTCCCTGTTACTATTGTTTTATTAAATCTTTAGTATCTCTAAACACCTGTAATCGCGGCATGAGGTGGTTCACAGGTTACCATCATTTCGTTAGATATAACATCCAGCCAGTAAAGCCCGCATAATTGAGAAATGCTTTGAATTACTGATTGACTCATCTGACATTAAAGTGGAATTAAATTAGTGCCTTATTGTGGTTGTAAATCAATGGCTATGTGATGCAGGTAGATATGGAAAGTAAAGGTGAAAAAAGCACTTACTATAGCCTACGCACCTAACCAAGTTACAAAGAAGCTTGCTAATATTGTCAATAATTTGCGATCCTAGACTAACCCATGGACGGCTTCAAGATGGAGCAATATATCAACTCAAGTATGTTTTCAATGATCCTAGTGCATCTCAAGTAAATACTGCATTATGCAGAAATCAAATCAATTGGGTCTTTAAGTTTATTATTATGGTTGGATCTTAGTAACAGGTTATGAAATTCTCAGCCACTCGGAGAAAGACCATAATAAATATCACTATTGCGGTGCTGACGATCGCCTCTATAATTATTGTTTTTTCTGAATACCTATTACCACTAAATGTCGAACAGATATGGGCAATGTATGGTTTTGATCTGATTGTCACTATCATCTTGGCTGGAGACTTTGCATACAGATTGAAATCATCGAATAGAAGACTCAAATTCATCATTGCCCATTGGTACGAGTTTCCGGCAATGATACCGCTAGTCGTTTATGCGACGACAGACAGTACGGCAGTTATTCAGGGCACAATCGGGACCTTGAGATACCTTGCCCTCTTCAGGCTAGTAAGACTATACAACCTGGCATTAATGATAAAAGGCAGCGAAATAATTATGCTATCTGCGGTGGCGATAGTAACAGTTGTTTTTGGGGCTTTCGGCATTTATGTCGCTGAATCCCCAAACCCTAATGCGAGTATTCATAATCTATACGATGCATTCTGGTGGGCTGTGGAGACTATAACAACAGTTGCCTATGGGGAATATTATCCTGTTACCTTCCTAGGCAGGATCATTGCTGGAGTCCTCATGTTTGCTGCTATTGGCATACTTTGGACAGTGGTGGCGTTGATTACGGCCAAATTAGTGGAAAGAAAGTTAAAGCAGTCAAGCACTGGCATAATTCAGGATACAAAGGATATGATAAAAGACAAGATAGATGTCGTAGAAAGCCTAGCTAGCAATGAGTTAGAGGAGCTGATCCGTTTGATTAGAGGGCTCAATCATTCAGGCTAAAATGCTACGCTTGTACCCAAGCTCATGTTCGATATTGGTGGATTTTCACATACCTTATCGCGGTACTGATGTAAGGATATCACTTGATTAGGATTATGCAATATGATGCGTTCGGCTTATCGAGTCATCAGAGCGGCAGGAGCAAGAAAAGGGATGCAGGAAATTACAATATGAGAACATGGTAAAGTCATCTTTCATGTATTTCCTCCGAGTTCGATAGACAAAGTCTTTGATAATCATATTGTGCTGTGGTTAAGACATACGACATGAACAACGTGGATCAAATACAGAGTACACAAAGATGAAGATCTCTTATGATGCTTTTACCATCTCGACAATAGATACTTTTTTTATGGATAGAGCAGCGGTAATACTTACTAAAATTCGTTCTGCAGTGGTAAACTTAAGAGTTCACCCATTTTAGAAATTTGTTAATATGAACTTGTTTATTTTGTGTATGGATCACACTGTCACGCTTGCATCTGTAGTCTCAATGTCATTTTCCTTGGATCTTCCTGCGAATGATAGAAATGAAGTGTATTATTAA
Organism: Nitrososphaeraceae archaeon; assembly: GCA_049591355.1. Classification (GTDB taxonomy): domain Archaea; phylum Thermoproteota; class Nitrososphaeria; order Nitrososphaerales; family Nitrososphaeraceae; genus TA-21. The sequence goes on along the minus strand of JBAWET010000062.1, from coordinate 717 downwards.
CTGCAAAAATAATGAAAAACCAAAAGAGGAAACCAATCAAATCTAACCTAAACTAACAATAACACCTAACAGTATTTGTATATTTGTACATTCGTATGAATTTTTGATATATTAAAATAAAACAAAACCATAATTGTTCTTACAGTTATTGCGATTCAGGCCGGAGAACTACTAATACCTAAAAGTGATTTTACTCGGTTCCAGACTCAACTGATTAAAGGACTTACCATCTTTTCAATCATTTTCGAAATTGCAAAGGAGGATTCGCAATTAATATTTCTCATTAACAAAAGAATCACAAGTATCCCACTTATTTTTCAGAAGATGATCCTTCTTGGCTGATATTCTTAATCTTCCACTCGTTGATAAAATACATTGTATCCTCGTAACCATCTTTAAGAAGTTGAGTAATGGTTCCAATTGAGAAATCAAAAGTCTTATCTGAGATTGTGTTTTCGTCATTATTTCTTTCGACTCTTATGATCTCGGCAATGTCAAACCTACCTTCAACAATTTCTTTGTACTGCCTCGGCTTCAATAGTTGACCATGATAATCTGTTTGTCGATTTAATATCTCATTTATGATATCCTCCTTAACTCCATTTTCTTTGGCCGTCCGTATTAGATCTCGCACCAAGTTTACATAGTCAGATACTAGCAACAATACTTCCTCATCTTTACGGCTGCGATCAGAGAATGTGATATCACTATTTCTAT
>JBAWET010000061.1:0-5137 GCA_049591355.1 Nitrososphaeraceae archaeon | reverse complement strand
CAATGTCTTACCAGTTCCAGGAGGCCCATGAAGAAGAATACCTTTTGGTGCTTCAATTCCAAGCTTTTCAAAAATTTCAGGATGTCTTAATGGAAGTTCAATCATCTCCCTAACTTTTTGAATCTCTCCTTTTAGTCCACCAATGTCTTCGTATGCAACATGTGTCAGTCCTCTTACTGTTTCACTCTTTACTCCAATACTAAACACTGTCTTTTGAGTAACTAGCACTGTACTAGCAGGAGTTACGTCAATAACTTCGAACGTAAGCCTTCCACCAAAATAGGGGACCATGACGTTATCCCCTTTTATAAGGGGCATGCTTTCCAAGGCATCAGCTAGATATCTTTCATCAACAGGTGGTATCGCTTCCAATGGAGCAACTGTTATCTTCTCAGCTGGTAATGCCTTGACTTTTGTTATTACGATAGTGTCTCCAATGGCTACACCAGCGTTATTCCTTGAAAGGCCATCAATTCTGATAATACCTTTTCCCTCGTCTGAAGGATAAAGAGGTAAACACTTTGCAACCGTTCTACGTTTGCCTCCTTTAATCTCTATAACATCCCCAGTAGATGCACTTAAAGAATCCATAGACTCATAGTCAATACGAGCTACTCCACGGCCGACATCTCTAGTATAAGCTTCGAGAACTTTAAGAGTAGGATTACCAGTCATAATTAAAAGTACCTGTTCATTAACTCTTTATACGTTTTAGTATAACTCATCTGTCACATATCTTATTAAGTCAAAATATTAAATGTTTGTTATCAGTTATCAGTTAGTGCACCTGATTATCCTTTTAACTAGATTACTGTCCTTACTTCCCCAAGAATAAATTTCAGACTAGTTTCCGTTATGTCGAGATAGCTTCTCTTTACGTTAGTTTTCTGTAATTTGATGATAATCCTAAAATAATATAAGTGCTACGTACTTATTTCGACACAGAAAATTGTGGTCTTACAAACTCTCAGGTTCAAAAATAACTTTATTCATAGCAACTTTAGTGGTAGGAGTGATTACTTCAAATTTTGTCCCTTATCAACAATCTTTGGCACAAGCCCAGGACAGCTCAACAAATTCCATGTCTATGTCCATGATGCCTGATTCAACTCTCAGTCCCGAAAACGTAACTGCTTCAATAGGTGACCTTATTTTAACTACTTTCGGTTCAAGTGCGGGTTTAAGAATACCTGAGCCTGGTAAACCACTTATGGAAGTGTCATGGGTAGGAGGAGGCTGTTTCAGGGGAACTACAAATGTTTCAGATTTTGGTACAGTTGGGGTAGAATTCGGTACCGATGGGGTTTCCAGAAGTCATGGTCAAGGATTGATTATGAACGAAAAAGGAGAAGTGGCTACATACACAGTTCAAGCAATAGGCACTATGGGGAAAGATGGATATCTTCGAAATCATGGTACAGTATTCTTTAACGCCTCCTCAGGTGGGGACTTTGCTTCACTGTCAAAGACTGTGGGTGTGTTCGCAGACCAAATAAATCAAAAAGGCAATGCAGTTACCAAGATTTGGGAACTAAAGTAAAAGATTAGTCAGAGCAAGGTATTAGTAATAGTGTTGAGATGGTAAATTGCACAAATTATAAATCAGACCTTCCTAATGACAAATTCTGTCCAAAGCTAGAACCTAGAGCGCTACAAATGTGGGAAGCGATAGTGGCTTACAAAAGGAACTACCTTGACTGACAGTTTGCGTCGATTTATTTGTCCCGCATGCAAACGAATTTTAGATTTTAAGGAAGTCAGTATTCCATCACTTGATAATGGATTATTATGCCTCTTCCACTAAGTTTTTTAGGATTTTCAGATCGTGTTTAACCGATTTAGCATCTTCAGCAAATTTGTCATCTGGCATATCTGCTGTTTCAAACAAAGTAAATATCGCCTCACTTCCTTCACCGTTCTTTATTACATCCACAGGTACGAATTACTGCACCAGAAGATAACTTCACAAAATGGTCTAAAATTCCGAAATTATTTCTTTCAGTAAGATCAATTGTTACCGAACCTTGGGCAGTCTCTGCAACCCACTTTCAATTCTGTTGATCGATAGATTGGAAAGTCGACCGTGCCCATCTAGGGAAATCTGTAAGTTCATGATGAATTCGTAAACTACCTTCGGATCGCGTCTTATAGAGACACTGATGGTCTTTGATATTGACATAGTCATCATCTTCAATCCTTACTTTAGGGTAAATAAGCTATTTATTGACAACTCGTTTCGCATGAAATAATGTCTAGTTTGTCAAAAGTAGAATATTAGTTTGGTAAACCATTTCATTCTTTTTTCATGGCACTTTCATCCATGTAAAATATTTCCCAAAGATGTCCATTAATATCTTCAAAACTACGTCCATACATCCATCCATGATCCTGTGGATCTCTAGCTTCCCTGCCTCCAGCACCTAAAACCTTCTCCATCATCTGATCTACTTCTTCTCTACTTTGTGCGGATAGTGCCACTATCGCCTCCGTATTTTTTGTGGTATCAGAAATTTCCTTCTTAGTAAAAGTTTTAAAAAACTTTTCTACCAATAGCATTACAAATATATCTTTGCCAACAATCATGCATGTTGCATTTTCATCGGTAAATTGAGGATTAAATGTAAAACCAAGTTTGGTAAAGAACTCTAATGTCTTATTGAGATCTTTTACAGGCATTTTTTCATTTTTCAGATTATAGATTGAAGATTATAAATACTTTAGGCACATGTGAATTAAATAGAATGGTAGATTTTATACAATAGAATCAACAATAATCCTAATTTCAGGTCTTGTCAATACCATATGTGTTCATAAAAGCATCTATTTGTAATTGTAGTCGAATGTCATATTTTTGAATTGTAGTTTGTGTATCCACACTGAAATTTCTGATATAATTGGAAATTTTGGTATGATTTTCTAATAGTTAGATTAGTTTAATCGAATCAGCCTTACGCAAAGCCTAATGGCATCACTAATTTAATAAATCCCATGTGTCAAGACACATTATATATTCCCCGAACAACTTTTTTTTATTTATCATATCTTCAGACAAATGACATTTTTGTTTTCACATTTGGGGAAATTCTATTATCAAAACGGTGAAATGGTGCCAAGTACAAAATCCCCTCGCCAGCTTTGATAGGTTTTCTTTTGCTATTACATAGGCGTAAGTATATGCAGAATGAATTTATAATAAAGTTTTTTGCAAAAGTTTTCAACTGGTTAGTGTCTCAGTTTTAGCTTTGATCAGTCAGACAGCAGTGCAGGAATTTAATTTTATTACTATAGCAATACACTAGCTTAATAGTCTCTTTGAAATAAATTTGTGTAATTGTGAATCAGACATATTCTTTTTTGATTCTGAGAAAGTCTTTGCATCTTCTCCTACGGTGTACCTGAATAAACATTCTGAAGAATTTGTTGAATTTATAATTGATTCAAGTATTACTGCCGCAACTTCTTGTGGTAACGGAGCATTTTTCATAGCCGGATAATAATGAGATAGAAATGTATCCACAGTACTCGAGTAGTGTGAAAAATTTCCTTTCTTAGTATCATTATTAGAATAAACAATTGCTGGTTTTTGTTCTTTCAACATAGTTTGTTGCGATTTATTGTTAATTGGATTTGGAAGTTTAATATTTGGTGCGAAATTAGTATTGACCACACCAGGTTCAATAAGAATTACCTTAATTCCATATATTGCTCAAGTTCGTAAGATATAGATTCGCTTAACCCTTCTAATGCAAATTTAGTACTGACATAAACAGATTGTGCGGGAAAACCAACGATGCCAGAAATTGAACTAACATTTATTATAATTCCATTCCTCTGCTTTCTCATTATCGGTAATATTTCTTTAATTGTTCTTACTGCTCCGAATAGATTTGTTTCAAATTGTTTCTTTATTGCTCCTATGGAAATATCTTCTAAAGCACCAAACAAACCATAACCTGCATTATTTACCAAAATGTCAATTTGTTTACTTTTATCTAGGATTTTTTGTATTGTTTTTTTTACCGATTGACAATGGTCAACATTCAAGCATAAAACTTCTAATGGAAGATTTTCTTTATTCGCGATTTTTTCAATTATCTGTCTCTTATTAGTATCTCGCATTGTAGCATATGTATAAAATCCACTTCTTGCGAGAAGCAATGATGTCTCTAATCCTATTCCAGTTGAACTCCCAGTAACTACTGCAGTATTTTCTTGTTTTTTCATCCTCCTTTTGAAATTCAATATGATCATGAAAATTGGGTTTATTTCCAGTTATATTCTGTGTGGATTTTGTCTCAAAAATTATCTGTGCTAAAAACTTCCAGCATTCATGGTGGTTTAATTCGGAACCCATACATCATTCAATTCGAAATCTTCCCTGTCATGTATTTGTTAGCAAAATTTGTTTAATAGTCAAATACACTACGGAAACTCAAGCCGTCACGTAATTCATAATTCATAATTTCACTATATACCAAACACTTCTTTACTAGCTATTTTAAAAAATCAATGTATGTTTGAGATTGATGAATCACCTTGATTGTGCAAGAAATTTGAAATTAGTGTTCATTTTATCGTCAGTTGTGATAGGCATTGTTGGTTTATACCCATTCTATTTTTCATCATCTTATGTATCAGCACAAAAAAATGTTAATCCACTAGTTTACCACCTTAGCAGCGATGAACCTTGGAGAGCGACAGTAGCAATCTCAGACGCCACTACATTATTGAAATTAGGACACAATGTAACACTATTACTAAGCGTAGAAGGAGTACAAATTGGAGTCATGCATCCTCATCATTATCTTGGACTCAATTCGCTAACTGGAAACGTAACGAACTTTATTGCAGATGGTGGAAATGTCATAATTTGTGAAGTATGTCTTAGAATAGCTGGCTACAATAATAGCGACATAATTGATGGAGCGATTATAGGAAAACCCGAAATAATATCAAATTTACTAAGTAATGCGACCGTAATAGATTACTAGTTGCAAACTATTATTTTATTACATTTAAACTGGAGTAAACAGTAATTCACAACTTTTTAACTAAATAGTAGACATTGAAATTCAAGAAAGAAAAGAAGAAACTGCTATATATCAACGGGTAGCATTAATTATTTATTATCTACTGT
>JBAWET010000060.1:0-3084 GCA_049591355.1 Nitrososphaeraceae archaeon | reverse complement strand
CGCCTGGGCCGGCACCACATATGAAGACTTTCCCTTTTGATTTCACAGACTGTTCCATGAATCTAACGCCTCTCTCCATCCATTCGCCATATCTTCGATCCCGTTTTGAATTAGCGACCGCGCCATTTCTTTACCAATTGCTATTGCCTGATTCGCTGCACCAATTTTTTCCAGCTTTAGTGATTTTTTTCCATCAGCAGAAAATGCCTTAACACGTAATCTAACGGTATTATTTTCAGTATCACAAATGGCTAGCGCACCCACGGGGAATCGACAGCCAGCCTTGATATCAGTCATCAGAGTACGTTCTGCATCAATGGATATTCGTGAAGGCCGATGCTCGATTTTTTTTAATATAGAAATAAGCCCCTTGTTATCTTTTCTGCATACCACCGCCATGGCTCCTTGTCCCGGGGCTGGACAAAAGTCCTCCGCATCAAATGTTTCTACTATTACATTTTTCATCCCAAGTCTCATAAGACCAGCCTCCGCCAATAATATGGCATCGTATTGTCCGGAAAAAACTTTCTGGATTCTAGTCTCTATGTTGCCTCGTATTGGTACCACGTTTATATCAGGGTTGATTAGCAAAATCTGAATTGCTCTTCGTAGGCTACTTGTTCCAATCTTAGATCCGGTCTGCAGATCTTTGAGATTTATCTTTTTCACAGCTATCATTACATCTCGAGGATTAGCTCTTTTTGGTATCGCGGCAATTATCAGTTTCGTGTTAAAATCTGTTGGAATATCTTTAAGACTGTGAACAGCGAAATCTGCTTGCCCGTTCAGAACTGCATTATTGACCTCCCTTTCGAACAATCCCTTCCTATCCATGGAAAACAGTGGACGTTGGTTGACATCACCTTTTGTTCTGATAGAAGTGATTTCAAAATTATCAACTCCACATAATCTTGTTAATTCATGTAATACAATTTCTGTCTGTTTGATGGCAAGTTTACTTTTTCGTGATGCTACCTTATATTTCATCTTCAACTTTCTTTCACATAAAGCGATGCCCTCGAATACGCATCAATTGTCAAATCAATATCTTCTTCATTATGGCCATATGACATAAAACAAGTCTCATATTGTGAAGGTGGAACGAAGACCCCCAATCTCACTAGTTGATCGAAGACCTTTTTGTAAAGTCCTCTGTTGCTCCTTCTTGCGTCAGCCGCATTTTCAACTTTCCTATCGGTAAAGAAAATCTGAAACATAGACCCAATATTGTTAAGCTGATAATTGAGACCAGAATCTTCAAGCTGATCTCTAATCCCATTTACCAAAGAATCACAAAGTCTGGTTATCCTTGGATAAATATCATTTTTTGCCTTAGATAATTTTTGAATTGTAGCTATGCCAGCGGTAACAGAAATAGGATTCCCAGCGTAAGTACTTCCCTGATATACTAATCCTTTGGGATAGAACTGTTCTAATATGGCCTTTCTTCCCGAAACTGCAGAAAGTGGAAATCCATTTCCAAGTGCTTTGCCAAAGGTAGAAATGTCAGGCCTGATTCCAAAGTACTCTGATGCTCCCCCAATGCTTAATCTGAATCCTGTTACTATTTCATCAAATATTAAGAGAATACCGTTTTCTTCAGTGATTCTTCGTATCCTGTTAAGAAAATCTTGTTTTGGAATAATGAGACCCATATTCGCAAGAATCGGCTCAACTATCAAACAAGCGATGTCTGAATGAATCTTCACCAGCTCTTCTAACGCGGTTAAATCATTATATGGAATTACTAAGGTATTTTTGGTAGATTCGAACAGAATATCTTCTACTGGCGAGGATTCTGCCGCGCCTGATCCTGCATTTACGAGAACATCATCATAAGATCCATGATAGCCCCCATCAAATTTAACAATCTTCTTCTTTGAAGTAAATGATTTAGCCAATCTAATTGCATGCATTGTTGCTTCTGAGCCCGTGGTCATTATTCTGACCATTTCCGTGTTTGGGATCATTTTACATAACAATTCTGCTAACTCTACTTCTTGTTCTGTAGGCATACAATAAAGAGTGCCTTTATCCAATTGAAGTTTGATCGAATCAATAATTTCAGTATAAGCATGACCTAATATTACCGCACCATAACCCATGCAATAATCCAGTAACGTATCATGATCACATGTTACTATTTTGGATCCTTTGCCCGAGGAAACGAATAAAGGATAGGGATCGTAAGAACGAACTGGACTATTAACCCCTCCTGGAATTCTTAGTTTTGCTCGTTCGAATAAGGGTTCTGACATACTTACTTCATGTTAATTCTCCAAACTGTTATAATCGTATCGAGGTAAGAGAAGTGCTACTCTAACAGCAATTCAGCCAATTTTTTTGCATGATAAGTTATGATTATATCGGCTCCCGCTCTTTTAATACATGTAGTAAATTCACTTACAACTTCATTCTCATCAATAAAACCCTCCGAAGCGGCGGCCTTTACCATAGCATATTCTCCTGAAACGCTGTACGCACATACCGGCAATAGAGTTGACATTTTTGCCCTATATATCAAATCTAGATAAGGCAGAGCAGGTTTAATCATTATTATATCAGCCCCCTCCTGTGAATCTAGGCTAATTTCTTGCATAGCCTCTTTTGAATTAGTGTATGCCATTTGATAGGATTTTCTATCTCCCTGAGAGGGCAAGGAATGCGCTGCATCCCTAAATGGAGCATAAAGATTGTAAGAGAGCTTTGCTGAGTATCCCATTATTCCAACATCCATGAAGTTCGCGGCATCAAGTGATTGACGGATGGCTCGTACTTGCCCATCCATCATTGCCGAGGGGGCAACAAAATCAACACCTGAATTAGCATGACTTACCGCTATTTTTCCCAGTATCTTCAAACTCTTATCATTATCAACCAGGCCATTGTGTATAATGCCACATTGCCCGCTAGTAGTATATTGGCAAAGACAAACATCACTAATTAGAACTATTTTATCAGAAAAATGTTCTCGGAGCAATTCAACTGACCGTTGTACAACCCCATCACTATGAAAAGCTGAATTACCATCGCTGTCTTTAGCTTTGGGTAGGCCGAAGATCAGGAATGCCCTTAGGCCAAGTT
>JBAWET010000059.1:0-2307 GCA_049591355.1 Nitrososphaeraceae archaeon | reverse complement strand
ACATGACACGGATTCTCATGTCTTATCACTTCACCGACGCTCTATCATTTGTCTACTACGCACGATTAGGAGAACCAAAGCGTGGTTCAAATCAAACAAAGGTTATTTGAGACTCACAGTCTTTATTAGCAGCTAGACAAACTATTTCGATTGTTTCTTCTCTTTAATTACGGCTTGAATGTAATCCCTTATTTCATTTCCATCAAGTTAGGTTGGGACACCCGTATCCCTCTGCAAACAGCGGCGACTGTACCCTATATTTTCTTATGTCCATCAACTCTAGCTGCTATCGCGCTCACCTCATAATTTTGACATTGATTAGGATTAAGATAACGGAAAGGAGGAAAATTGACAAATCCTCCAATCCGTATTACCCCATGAACAAAGGGTAAATCTAAGTTCTAGAATCGAAGTTTTAATACTTAACTTTGTTATTTGTAGCTGATAATAGATAACAAAAAAAGAGAAAAAGGAAGTAAATCTTACTGCGTGCTATTCATCATCGGACTTGATGAATTTGTCATGTTTTCAGAACCTGTCATATTGCCGCCCATAGTTGCATTGGACATGCTTGTCATGTTAGTCTCTGGAGTACTCATGTTTTGTGCGTTTACGGTATTCAGACCTACTATTGCTAACATGAGTTGACTTAAAGATCTACGTCAAAAAAGCGTAACTTGCCAGCGATTGGTATAGGCTTCTTAAATCTCCTGGGATTCTTTACCAAAAAAACCATGTCGATAATTTTTAAAATTCGAAGCTGCATTCAACTTACTATGAGTAAATACTTGGCATCTCCATTGACATATGAAAGGTCAGCTCCTGGAATTTTTTTGTTGCTGCGTGAACTTGTAAGTTAATGTATGTTCACCAGGGGATAGCGGGTTTAAGATTAATAACCATCCACTGCCGCAGGATATACCCCAGGATCAACTTCAAATTTATAATTTTGGGGGTATTGTTATATTGAAAAGCGTAGAATTCCTTTCCAGTACCTTATCCTTCAAATTCTTATTTACTTCTTCATTCCCTACTTTCTTGAAAATAATTGATAAATATTTGTAAATCAAATAAGCACGACTACAATGATGTTTACACGACTACAACGACAATGATGTTTATTATTGTTCTAAAATAATTGCACAACTTTCTTTTATGAACATATCAAGCTTTATTCTATCATGTCTATGTCTAAACATTTATCTTTAAGCGAATAGTTAATTTGTTCAAAATATGTTCAAGGTCACTTTTCCTTCAGGTCGTACCGTCACACCTGCGCTAATTGTTGTAGATATGCAGAACGGTTTTGTGGCTAAGGGAGGATCCTATGATAAAATAGGGATGAACACCGCCCTTTACAGGGAGATTATTCCAAAGCTTAAAGATTTAATTGAATTCTGCAGGACTATGGGTATTCCTGTATTTTACACCGAGGCAGTGAAGGAGAGTAGTGGTATTGATATTCTGACAAATGTCCATAACATTTTACCGAGATCAAGACAGGAGAGATTGAAAGTACCCATTTGTATTAGAGGTACTTGGGATGGAGTAACAATCGATGAACTAAAACCTAAAGAGAGAGATCCGGTAGTTATCAAACGGAGAGATTCTGCTTTTCAAGACACAGAACTACGCGTCTGGCTTCAGAGCGAAGGCATTAACCTGTTAGTTTTTACTGGAATTGATACTTCAATTTGTGTAGAGACATCCTTAAGAGATGGATTTAACATAGGATATGATGTTGCTCTAATATCTGACGCAACAGCATCAGGACATAAAAAACATTATGAGACTACACCAATTAATATAAGTTCTCTGACACATTCCCAGTTAGATAATTTCTCATATTCAGATTGAAATGTTTAGTTCTAAAGTACTGTCCTAGCCTTATTCTAAATTCTATAAATGATCGATAAAATGTTAATACTAACAGATCATTTTTAGATATATTCCAGCATTCTTCCAGTACCATGAATTCTGGTGATGCTGTTGGAAGATAGATTGGTTTTAGAGTATCTCTGTGTTCTTCAAAGTACTTCTTTACTTTGCGGGATTTATGATGTTGAGGTGCCTTATCCAAGAATAAGTAACACTTTGGGAATTTATAATGTACATGCTTTAGGAATTCATAGAATGTATCCTCATTAAACCTTTCAAATTGTCTGAATAGCTGCTTTCCTTCAAGACTAATAGCACCAAATATACAGAAATTCCTGTGTGAGCCTGTTATTGTAACCACAGGTCTGGAATCTTTATAGATCCACACTTTTCTAACAAGGCTGTCAAAGAAGAAGAATGATTCATCCA
>JBAWET010000058.1:0-3270 GCA_049591355.1 Nitrososphaeraceae archaeon | reverse complement strand
TCTTGATTTAACACACAATTAGTTAGATTGCCTAAACCTCAAGTTGTCAGTCTTTTTGAAATTGTTTATCTGTATTTTCCTAATTTACCCAAATTGGATTGTCTTTTATAATTGAGCAGATATGGCGCCTATTGCTCCATTCATTTAAACCTTCTTTATCAAACTGACCATCTATAGTTCTAAGGATCTTCAATAGGGTCTTTTCCTCTACCAACATTTTTACTAACCTCTCTTCTACTGTTTCCATCAACCCGATACTATTAACCTAGATTCGTATTTAGTTATTACTATCATTTAGTAACGACGATTTATAACTAAATATTCTAGTAATACCAGTTCACTTACAAAGTCGCAATACTTTTTACCCTTCAATATTATGATTTGCAAACCGATCATTAGGTTTTATTTTGCGAGTGGATGAGAAGCTCACAATGCGACGATCACTGATTAATATTTCGAGATTCTTTTAATGTTTGTCAATTTTATTTGACATGTATGATCCTTGATGTTTTAGTGGAATTAGCATCTTATTGTTCAGAAACCGTCGTTTTCGCACGCGATGATAGTCATGCTTGTATGCTGAAATGTTGAAAACAAACCAATATGAACAATAGGTATAAATTTACATCAATAGCAATATTTGATATGTTCTCAGCTCAAATAGATTGTAAAGCATTGACTATAACAAAGAGTCGCTCGCTTATTATTTTCTCGGTATTTACATTAGTCTCTTTCCTCTTCTTATTGTCTTCTTTCTCGACATCTGCAACAGCGCAGGATAATTTGAATCAAAACAAGACCATAGTGACTTTGGCGGACTTTTCATTGCCAGATCTCTTTGACAAGGTCAAGGGTTCTGTTGTTCAGATAACCGTTACCAGTAAGGATGTACTAGCATCAGGTCTTGGTTCTGGCTTTGTATATGATAATATCGGACATATTATAACCAACAATCATGTGGTTACTGCTGGCGGTAACACTAATAATGTCTCGAGTGGTAATGTTAGTGTCACTTTTCTAAATGGTAAGATATATCAGGCTAAAGTTGTGGGAACCGACCCTTTTTCTGACATTGCAGTTCTGCAGCTCCAAAAAATAAATAATGAAAGCCTGGTACCATTAAAGTTTGGCAATTCGTCTAACTTGCGAATTGGTAATCATGTAGTGGCCATCGGCAATCCATTTGGTCTGTCGGGATCCATGACCGAAGGAATAATTAGTGGATTAGGTCGACTCATCCCTGCATCATCACAAACTCCAGAATTTCCAGATTTAAACCCGAATCAACAAATTGTACCTATTCCACAATCATCTTTTTCAATTCCTGAAATAATTCAGACTGATGCTGCAATTAATCCTGGCAACTCTGGAGGTCCGTTGTTGGATTTGCGAGGTGAAGTTGTGGGCATGAACACCGCCATTTTCTCGACTACCGGAGTTTACTCGGGGATTGGATTCGCCGTTCCCTCCAATACGATCAAAAAAATAGTACCGGCCCTAATTGCTCAACATTCCTACAAACACCCATGGATTGGGATCTCAGGGACCGATTTGACTCCTGAAATCGTGTCGGCATTGAAGTTGAATCAAACAACTGGCTTCCTAGTTATCGATGTCACCCCAGCCAGTCCTGCAGCAAAGGCAGGTCTGCGCGGTGGAGACAGGGAGATGGATATTAATGGCAGGAAGATTAAACTCGGTGGAGATATAATAACAGCTGTAGACAGTCAGAAAGTATCTAAAATTGACGACATCCTGGTATATCTTGAAGAACATAAGAATGTGAATGATACTGTAAATATTTCTGTTCTGAGAGATGCCAAACCGCAAGACATTAAATTGACCCTGGGCGAAAGACCGACAAGTTCACAAAATCAGCCTCTGTGGATTGGGATCTCAGGGACTGATGTAACTCCTGAAATCGCGTCGGCATTGAAGTTGAATCAATCGAAGGGCATTCTGGTCGTCGGTGTCGTTGCAGACAGTCCGGCAGATAGGGCGGGGATTAAAGGCGGATATATAATTCGGGACATCAATGGAACGCAAATAGAATTGGGAGGGGATGTGATAATGGGTGCCGATAATCAAACAATGGAGAATCTTTCTCAGCTTACAAACTACTTGTCAGAGAACAAGAAAGTAGGAGACAAGGTAACTCTTGACGTCCTGAGAGACGGCCAACCAAAAGAAATAACAGTGACCTTAGCGTCCAAGCCAAGCAGCCCAGTGCAATAGCCAGTCGCACTATCCCATATCAGCGAGTTCACTATAACCCTCACCGAACTCTTTGTTCACATTGTTTAAGAGGGACATGAATTTCTTGTCCTTAGAAAGTGTCTCCTTCACGTTGCGCTCTAATTCATAATATGCAACACTGGCATCACCACTTTCAGACTTGGGATTTAGTGAAAGAATGTTAGATTCGATGTACATAATGGCTATTTTAAACCCAAGAGCTTTAGCGTTCCATTCTAATTCAAGAGCAAGACCTCTTGTCACCTCATTAATGTAATCTGCATCATTCCTGCTCCCTACATCTTCTAACCAGTAAGAAGTTGTTTTGCAACATAGTCGCAAATATTGCGTTATAACAGAATACAATCTTGCGCTTGTTGAATTTATTGTGTCATATTCAAAGTATGGGTATAGAAGGGTTAACAATACTGGATCTTCTTTATACTTTTTTAACAAAATTGGGGAATAACTACGAGTCTCAGACAGTACGTAGAATATGCCAAGAGAAGTTAGTTTATATCTTCTCAAGCCTCTTAATAATCTGCTTTTCTTTTCTTCGAGTAAACCTTGAGCGATCAATCTCAAAGCCACAGATTGTATTTCGACAGAATGATCCTTATCCCTAAATTTTAGGTATGAACCCAATTGACCCGTAATGTCCAAATCGTTCATAATTCTAAATAATAAAGCCTTCTCTTGTTCGCTTACTTCCACTTTCTTGTATTTTGATAAGGCAGCAAAGTAATCATTGTAATCCACCAACTTGTTACCCTCCATTGAATTGCTGTAATAGTAACGTATGAACTACATTTAAGAAGTTATTGATGCCTGGCTCAGGGTCGTGGCAAATTTGAGGACTGGATGAAAACCAACTTCTCATGACCGGATCAGTTTCCCAAACAAGCCGTCTTTCTCACTAGTTAATATTCTCTAAGGCAGGAGACTTCTCTAGAAAATGTATAGATCATCTTGCGCGGGTGCGATAAAGCAGGACTTGGAATGCGGGTAAATTCATCATTGAGACATGATAATATC
>JBAWET010000057.1:0-2362 GCA_049591355.1 Nitrososphaeraceae archaeon | reverse complement strand
CATCAGGTCTATAAACGACTGATGAGTCCTTGTCCAGTTCCCGAGTGTATACAGTACGATATATTTTTCTCTGTCTATCATTTGATTGCCCAAAAGGTATTTGTTTACCCGATTACAAATTTGTAATTATCGAAAGTTAAATCCCAATGTGTTCAGATGTGGTCCCCAAATGCACTATCCCACCATGAATAGACATTCGTCATGTTGATATAATGGGTGTAACTTGTTCTTTGTTTCTTGCTCTAAGTTTGGCTTTATATTTCAAGTTACGTGGTCTCGTTCGCAGTCTGTAACCACAGCATGGACACCATAATCCATCCCATTTTATGAATATCTCACATATTTGGCAACGCTTCTGTCCGCTGACGTAGCGACCAGTCCCCACTGGCTTTTGTGCTTTATGGCGTATACATATACCCTTGCAAGTCATTTATTACGCAACCTCTACACATTAGTATGAGACAGTCTAAAATAAAAGAAACCTGTCCACATATCAAAGATTATTGATAAAAAATAGTATTAAAATCAGCTTCTTTGATTAAAAAGGTCAAACTCGTTAAATATTGGACGTATTCAACAATTGAAACAATCAATAGACCTTGATATCATGATTTATCGACCCATAAATCATTTTCCAATGCAACCAAGACAACATCATCAATCATTTGGGAAGAATTCTAATTCATTACGATGTATTAGGTGATCCATATTGAGATAAATAAAATTAGACGCTCAATTGCTAGAGTGAAACATGCAGGAAATATTTCTAGGTTCTTAATCAATTAGCTTTTGTGTTTGTCTGGTTAAAACTGTTTATATGCTAAGATCGAGCAATGTAATTAGGAGAATAATCCTATGTCCATAGAAGTCAAAAAGCTCAATAAAGACAAGGAGATAAACATAGAAGGTGGCGTAGTGTTAGATGGTTTTCCGAGTACCGGGCTAGTTAACGCCATTGCATCTGAATGTTTGATACGCTCAGTAGGAACAGAGCTAGTTGCTGTTCTGGATTCGCCTGAATTTCCGCCTGTATCCTTAATTAATAATCATATTCCACAGTTTCCGGCAAGGTTATATGTTAATGAAGGTTTGAAGATTTCTTTTTTCATTTCCGAACTTAATATTCACCCAGCATTGCAAAAGATTGTTGCAAAAACAGTTTTAGAATGGACAATAGAGAATAAATGTAGAATGATCATAAGTGCTGCTGGCATCCCTAATAATAGTAATGATAGTAATCTATCTAGTGATGCTACCAATGCTGATCACGTTACTACCATAAATGATGATGAACATTCGCTTGCCCAAGTTCTTGCAGTCTCAAGCACAGAGTCTGGTTCAAAAATAATTAAAGACCAGGGATTTCAGCAATTAAAAAGTGGTACAGTGGCGGGAATTCCAGGTACTCTGCTTAATGAAGGATCTCTGATAGGATTGGATGTAATAGTCTTTATAGTTAATACGATAAGAGATGCGCCTGACTTTCGTGCCGCTGCTCTGGTGTCTACAGCAGTGAGTAAATTGATTCCAAGCGTTTATTGTGATATTGGAGCGTTAATGGTAGAAGCCCAAGTAGTTGAAGATAGGATGAGGATGATAAGGGAAAGTCAGAATAAACTATCTTATATAGCTTGATTCTCGTCCTGCTCATTCTTTTTTCTCATGGTACATAGATATACTAATGTTCCTTCGATAGCAGAATATTGCTAGAAGACTATTGCACTTCGCAGAATGCTAAACATTGTGATTGAATGAAATATGAGCAAGTCAGTGAGTTTAATCAATTATGATCGGCGACTTTGGACCTACGGATCTCAATTGCCGGTCTCCTCGAATACCCAAGGTTGTCCAGATAGAGCTGAATGTGTGCAGGTACTGCCCACAGGGAAAGATCACCGTAATTGTATCCGTACCTTTGCGAGCTTCCAATCTTTTCTCGACTCACTAGTTCCTTCAAATAATATTCTGGAATCGTTGATGGATCATAACCATTATTTCTAGCAATAATGTCTAAAGCATCGTGAATACCGGAACCATGCTGTGCGGCTTCCTTCTTTCGATAAGCGATATCTGCAGGTATGCCCAATTTAATCGCAAGATCTCTATGTACACGCTTGCCATAGGCGTCATTTTTCCCTGTAACGTTAAGTTCAAGGTTTGTACGTAATGCTACTCGTACTACTTCATTGTCAAGATAAGGTTCTCTAATTTCTACGCTGTGATACATTGCAATCTTGTCTTCCCTTTCTAGTGTTTCCTTGTAGAGTAAACTTAGATCATCTGCCATATGTTTACCTAATATACGATATCCTTCACGTTCCACAATCCTAGGGTACCAAGAATATCCACCAAAGAGTTCATC
>JBAWET010000056.1:0-27806 GCA_049591355.1 Nitrososphaeraceae archaeon | reverse complement strand
ATTTTCCCTCAATTCTCATATACTAAATACAATCGAAGTGGCTATGTCTATGGACTCTAAAAGATTGGAAACGAGAACGGCAATAGTAATAGCGATGGCAGCTACAGCGATAGTTTTGTTTGGGCGGTTTTGCTATACCATCAGTTTACGCTGGGCAACACAGTTTAATGTAGACTTTGAAAGCAGCGGGACTCCTGGTTGCACGACCGAAGAAGTGGCATTCAGCGGAACTCAGCATTTTGTCTTTCAAGATGTAAATGGGCGTCAAACCGTGCATGTTAATTATCAGAACGTAAAGGGAGTAGGCGTTCAACAGGAACACAATACACTGTTCACGAGAATGATCATTATACGACAGTTCTCAATCAAAATGGCGATACAACATTAACACAAATAATACATGGCACTTTCATGAGTAGTGGTTCCGGTGACAACACACTGGTTGAAGTTAAAATCGTAACTGTATTATATCCAAATGGAGACGTGTTAAGTGCCCAGGATAGTAACTGACTACTTTTTCCTTTTTATTTCATTATCATTAATCATATTATTTTTAGTTTTCAATCAGTGCTTGATTTTTTCTTTTTTTCCAGTTCTCAGCACAACTGGTATTACAGAAGTCGGGAACAGTCGTTATGCTTATATATTTTTTACAATAGTGGCATTGTAATACCCGTACTGTTAGGGGTATTGGCGTTGCCATAGAGTACACTTGGACTTTACTTTACTTAACAATTATAGGAAAATACGTAAACCTTCAGAAATAGACCCGCGCTGTGTACATCATAACACATAGCAGTACTTTGCAACGACATTCATTTTAAGCAATAAAATCCACTTATATAATATGAAATCGAGAATGTTTTGCACTTGTTGTAGGAAGGAGATTCCCGATGACCAGAGGGCCTTGAAGTATGAAAGCAGTTTATTCGATGGATTGTACTGCCCTTAACGTATTCAGGAAATTAAAGGCCGCATATGGCGACTGGGTTCCAGATTTGTAATTAAATTACAAGAATTTCTTAATTGATTCATTAAAAAGAACATCGCCATAGCATAAGAAAGAGAGAAAGAAATTCTCTGCCTCCCTCCCCTATGTTGTTCAGTGCGGTAAGTCGTGGATCATAAGTTCTATTATTTATTTTGATCTCCAAGGCTCTCCCTCCTAAAAGTTTCTATTGAACATAAGACATTATCTTGATTTAATCTTCAAATTGTGCTTTTCCTTCATCCCAAACAAGGAATTCTAGCCGCTCCAAATTGTCCCTATTATCGTATGTCCGTATTCGACCTCTTCCATGGTAAGAGAAAAGACCGAATACTTCATTATATGATGACTCTAACATATTATCCGCAGCAAGGCAGTTAATTCTGATATCCTGGTGGTCGTTTAGGCGGTTCGCTCTGTACCAATTCTTTCAATGTATCGTCCGTATCGTCCGTATCGTCTGCAGACTCATTTTGAGCCTGATTTTCGTAGTTTTCTGCAGACGGTATATTGTTTTCATTATCCTTTCTACAGTCTGCACAGTCTGTATCGTCCGACGTTTGAACCACATTTTGAGCGAGATCTGAGGATTGCGGACGATTGGACGTTGCAGACGATAACTTTTTGATTTTCAGTATACGCGCTCTCTTTCTGTTTGGTTCATGATCCCAGGTAATTTCTATGTCTACTTCTCTTAGTGTTTGTTGGAGAATCTTTAATGAACGGCTCAATCTATTAGCAGTTTTTGGCCAGTACCTATTCTTAATGTCAATGTTATTGCTAATTGCGACTCCTTGGAGTTTCTCTAACAAATCAGTTGCAGAGCCAGCCCAATCAGGGAAAAGATCAATAAATATTTGGAGAGCTATTGCCACATCACTTCCTTCGATCACTTCTTGCGTCTGCAGGTTTATGTTACCAGAATATGCTTCCATAAATACGCCTTCTTTCTCACCCATACAATGCGCTATTATTTCACACCATTCGGCCCAGTCAGCCATCCTGGGATAATCCTTTACCAACTCTACCTCCGGATTGTCCTTTTTCCACTTCAAAACCTTAACGAGAATATCAAGAATGTATCCGAGAAGTTTGGACTTCAACTGATCGAATTCCTTCCAGATATCCCTCATTCTCCGCCTATTTCCCTTTGATATCGACTCTGTCTGGATAATCAAACCCCTACTCAGCAAATCGGCTCTCGTAGCAGCAAGGTTTATTCCATTGAAACCAATGACTCGCTGCAAAACGTAGATTATGTCACCGTTATCGGTATACAACTTTCGTTTGGAGAACCCACTACCAGTAACGGCTCTACACAACAGATCAGAAACCCATCCAGGTATTATCGACAAATTATCATAATAGGCAACTGCGTGGTGTGATAGTTCTCGGATTAATTCTTCTGTGCTTCTAGGAATAGTAAGGGTTCTTGTTCGAGTCGGATCGATGAGCGATATTAGTAATTCTTCCAACATAGACTTCGCTGTTCCCTGCTCACCGTGGACCATTAATACGGCCTTTAGAAGATTAGGAATGAAAGTGGCTATCGTATAACATTTTAAAAGTAACCTATCTTCTTTCTTCACGTTCAAGAGATTCATGAACTGGTCGAATATTTCCGGTGAGTAATTTGTCTCCGGAGATACTTGCGGTAATTGGTGATCATACCGACGGAATATTATCATGTTCCTCACAATTTTCCAACCCTCGCTGGTTATCTCGATAAATTCCCAGTTATCATTGGTGAGATCATAATACCACTTTTGTTCGTCTTTTGCATCAGTTGTGAATCTTAGACCTAGTTGTATTGTATGTCCATCGAAGTAAGCATCCGCAGTAAGTGTGTTTACAACTTCATCCACCATGGACGTACCTGCTATCATCTTGTATTCTCGCATTACAATCTTTCTTATCCAATTTTTGAATCGTTCTTCTGCTAAAGAAGCACTTCCAACCTATCGTTTATCATCACAGCTGCATGTGCAACTTTATACTCGTCCATGAAAATCTCCTTACAGTTCTGTTCTGCTACCTCTAAGACCATATCTGACTTGCCATCCCCACCCAGTGCTTCCCTCTCCATTACTTCCGGTGTGTAGACGTATCGAGTCCAGTTTGAAGCGATGAGTCCCATAACATCCAATTTTGTCTGCTGGTCCATCTGAGAATCAATCATTTTATCAAACGTGCCAAGTGTTTTAGTTATGTCTCCTTTGTAGACGGTGAAGGGAAATAATTGATCTTTGTAATCAACAGACATGAATGTGCCACCGTAGACAATCCCCTTGATACCTTTTGACCTAAGTGTATCCGGAATTTCTAACAGTATCAGTGTAGCCTTATGTTTACCGTTATTCTGATCGTCTTCGGTCATGCCCTGTATCCCCTCTCAACATAAGGTTTAGGCTTGTTACCTTCTTTGAGTATCCTATCCACCTTTTCTTCAACGACGCTCAACCTTCCGAGATAATAGGCGATGGCCTTCCTTGTCGCAGACATTTCCTTTACAAGTTCTTCGGAAGTCATTCGTTGATACCCCTTGCATTGTACTTGCGACAAAGGTTCTTCCCTTGATAATTTGCGGAGAACTTATAATGTTGATTATCTATTGATATCCTTGATTGCGTGGTTTGGTGAACCTTGTGATCCACTCTCTGATGTGGTAGCTGGGGAGTTAACTCCAGCGCCTAATACTCTACTTATCAATCCGTAAATTTTCCTACGCAGTTTGCACATACGAATAAGGTTACAGTCCCGAATTTTCCGGCCTTGACGTGGATTTCAATACTTCCGATTTTCTGACATCCCGCGGCGTTACAGGTAATTCGTTGGTTTAACAAAGCGTCATAAGTCTGCGATTTTCTTCCTGCGCTTTTGACATTCTGAAGAGTGGATTTCTCAAGTTCCATAGTCGTCTTGTTAGACATAGTAAAAGTATAGGAACCTATAGTAGATATATAAGACCCTATATCATGCCTATGAGTAACAATGTCCTCACAAATTGATACAAATATCACAAGGGAAGAGAAGATTTTGCAATTTATTAAAAAAAATAGAAATTGTACAAAGACCGACGTAATTAATTACATGGATAAAAGGGGCGCTTCTCCAATGACGACACACAAAATTCTTAAAGCGCTGATAAAGGAAAAGAAGATAATTTCACAAAGGGATAAATCAAATAGTCAAGTTCACCACTTGTTCATTAATTTGAGAAATAAATTCAATGCAATCTACGACAAATTAACTGAAATAAATGCATGTAACGACGTCTTGACCGAACAAAGACAACAGATACATGAGTACAGCAGGACAACCGACGACGGAGGCCATCCACTTAAGACTTATCATTTTTACTACGAGGCGACTTACATAGAATCTCTTTATACCATGCTTCAAGATTTGTTGCTTCGGATTGGCAAGATGATAAAGTCCGAAGTTGATTCTCAAATTCTTTACTCTCGAACTATCAGCCTAATACAAAAAGTAACTGTGGGGTTTGACGTCAAAAAGTCTCATGAATTATTGAGCGGTTACTTGCATAATTTAGACTGGGAATGGTGTGTACATCAATATGAACAGAAATTGGTATTTACGAAATCAAACCTTAAAGCATCTGAAGTTGAGGCGTTGAAAAACGTCATAGGTTTCAAAGCACTTCGTAATTTAAGAAAAGTAATTAAAGATTATGATGATAGATTTCTACAACTACCTTCAAATCTCACTTAATACCTCGGTCTTTACCTTTGCCAGTTTTGGATTCTCTTGAATCAGTGAAACTATATGGTTCATCTGTTCGCGCATTTCCTTCATGTCTTTGTCATATTTTTCTGCCAATGTTTTTACTTCTGATTCCTTCTGATCTTTTTCTTCTATTGTTTCTGTATAAGCGTCGTATGACAAGACCATTCTACATTTAGCACAGAATTTAGAATCTGTCTTGTTAGGCTCTGCACAGTTTGGACATTGCTTTGGCTTCATCTTGTCAATCTCTTCGGCTTTCGGTTTCAGGCCATATGCTTCTAGGATAGATTCGGATGATTCATTACCAAAATAGTGAAGGTATTTTAGATGCATGTTGGAACCAGCAGACCATCCAGCATGTTGTCTTAGTACGTGTTCTCTCAGGATTTTTGACTTGTCAGTCAATGCAGAATGTCTTCTTATGTAAGGATTCCATGGTTTCTTCAACAACTCTCTGATCTTGTTCTTATCTTCGGGAGCAATTGATGGGTCTTCTAATAACTTGGGGAATAATTTTGTTTTGTAGATTTCGTATATTCCATGCAAAGCGATGGGACTGATCGCTCTTCCAAGACTTTTTTCGAATCCGCAAATCAGTGGAGAAGTGGGATTCCCACTTACTGGATGATCATCTAACCAATCCTTGAGATAGGGTATTGAGTTTATCAACGGTATGTGTCTCTGTCCTGTTTTACCGCTAATCAATATCTCCGCGTATTGACGATCTCCTGCCATCTTAAAGACAACATCTTTTATTCTAAGTTTTAATAACTCATGGGGCCTGCAAGATAAATCTCTGGAAACGGCGTGATAACATCGGTCTCTTTTTGATGGGCAGTATTTTAGAAATAGCAAATCATCTTCTGGCGTCCATAAATCAGTAGGTTTGTAAACACTCTTTTCTTTTCTTTTCAACTGCGGTATATTTTCTATACAGGATGGTTTGGCTCTGTCCTTTGGTTCTATGTCTGGTGAATAGAACCATCTAAAGAACTTCATAATAAACACTCTATGAAGGTTATACGATCCTATCCAACTATGCAAAGGATCTATTGCTACCGTCTTTCTGTATGAGTCCAGATAAGAAAGTATGTCTTCTCTGGTAAAATTGTTGTTTCTACATAATTAGAAAGCTTACATAGAGTGAAAATTAAATCTTCTTTGTAACTGATCGCGATATTGGACTCGATTTCTGCAGCATTTAAAAAATTGGCTATAGTAAGAGCATTGTTCTTATGTTCAAGTTTTTCAAGTCTAGTAATAAACCACCTCTTTAACCCTTCTGTAGCCCTTTCAATTTTTATCTTTGACTGAGTATCTAGAAGTGCCTTCTGCACATATGTCTTATATTTTCAGATGTATATAAGATGGGATTGTAATCTTAACTCACTTTTGATTCTTCCAAAATATTTGGCTTCTAGGTCGACCTTTACAATCCTTGTTGTTTCATCCAAATTGAAAACATGTTGGCCAGAACGTTGTAACATAACACTTTACTCTATAGATTATATGAGATGAAATACATAAGTACTTAGAACTTTATGGCGAGGTCAATGTGGAAAGGCAATATATCGTTTGGGCTTGTTAATATACCTGTGAGTCTTTATCCTGCTACTGAAGAAAACGAATATTCCTTTAACCAACTTTGTGCAAACGGACACAGAATCAAATATAAAAAATGGTGTCCAGTTGAAGATAGAGAAGTTCCGTATACCGAAATAAAGAAAGGCTATGAGGTAGAAAAGGATAATTATGTTATAATCGAAAAGGAAGATTTAGATAAAATAAAAATAAAGACTACGAAGAGTATCGACATTAAAGAATTTGTTGACAACAAAGAATTGGATCCAATTTTTGTTGACAAGAGCTATTATGTTGCCCCCGATCCCAAAAGTGCAAATGATAAGGCCTATTCCCTACTAGTAAAAATTCTAAAGGACAGTAAGAAAATAGCTATTGGTAAAGTAGTTCTAAAAGATAGGGAAAATTTGGTTGCATTACGACCATATCAGAGAGGCATAGTTATGCACATGTTAAAATACCTAGACGAAATCAGACCTGTTGATGAAATCCCAGAAATTGCCCAATCAAAACAATCAAAGCTTGACCCTCAAGAAATATCTTTGGGTCAACTTCTAGTACAGAAATATAGTAAGAAACAATTTGACATAGGTGATTATTCTGATAACTACGTGAAAGAGCTCGAAAAACTCATTGATGCAAAAATTAAGGGCAAGACATTTGTCTCAACAGCTCCCAAGGAGAAAGCTGTTAGCAAAGATCTTCTTGAGGCATTAAAGGCTAGCGTCGAAATAAAGGGAACAAAATAGTATACTATCCTTATTCCATTTAATAACTATTTAATAACTAATTTTATTGCTCTTGTAGCTCCTTGTAGAGTCTATGAAATAGTAAAGCTGGCACACCGCAGCTCTTGAGCAATAACATATGAAATTGGGTTGTATAGCTGTTATCAGTATTCATTGAATCACTGGTGAGTAACTAAACTAACTGGAATGACTAATGTGTTGCAGGTCGCAGGTGTCGTGGAGTCAAATATTTTGGTCGTTGATAATACTTACCCACTCTTGAATTAACTTTCCCAAATGAATGTTTCCCACTGTTTTATTAATCTGATAGTAAGTAATAAAACGTATGAGTCATGCACCCGCAGTAGACGATCCTGATAATGATGGACGTATTATGAGACGAAATTTCTTTAAAGAATTATGTAAGAAAGATAGAGAGGTTAACGAGGATGGTAGACCTAATGTTTTTACAATCGAACAAATATGGAGAAAATCTACAAATAATTTTACCTTAGATGATGTAATATCACATGTAAGGGGATATTCAATGGAAGAAGAACCGCAGCTAGAGTTTGTTGGTCGCATTGACGAGAATAGGATACGGTTAACCGATAGAGGGAGGAATATCAACTGTGAGGACTGATCTAATCTGTTGTGATTAGGGTTCGATCCTTACATACAGATAAAGTGTGTGTTATAGTGAAACCTTAATCAACACCTTTCTAGTTTGTAAAACTGAACAATTTGCTAAACAGAATCTATGTATTGGAATAGCGGCTGCTGTCAGTAGCTGTATACCAAAGGACATATTCCTTATTACAACCTACAATGAATGCTTCCGATATCTTACATTTGTCCTCATTGTTTGGAATCCCTTGAGAATAAACAATTTCACCCGTGAGAGCTGATATCGATGAAGCACAACGAATATTTAGCACAACACTGGTTTGATTCTAGTTCTGGTAGCTCCTCCAACAGTCTCTATCGTAACAGCTAACTTTACAATATTTTCAGATTGGGAAGCGTTCTTATATGAAAATCTAAGTTATTAGTTATTAGTTTTCTTATAATTAATCTATATAACATAGTCAATACATTTCCTATTTAATTGTGGTAAAAGATCATAACAAAGAGGTTCGTAGGAAGTACAATGATGAAGATAACAGGAAAGGATTTTTAAATAATTTACAGGGTATTAATGCGTATAAGGATAAGCGCAAAGTTGCAATAACCTCAGTAATAGCTTCTGTAGGTCTAGCCTCAATTAAACTTATGATTGGATATTCTACGAACAGTCTCGGAATACTATCTGAAGGAATGCACTCTGGACTTGATGTCATAGCGGCATTTATGACACTGTATGCAATACAAATTGTAATAAGACCCCCAGACGCGAGATATACGTTTGGGTATGCGAAATTTGAAAGTCTTTCAAGTTTTGTGGCGATAATTCTCCTTTTCGCAGTTGCTGGATGGATTTTTTATGAAGGTATAGATAGGATATTGTTCAAGAATATTCATCCGGAAATTACAATTTTTTCATTTGTTATTATGTTCCTTTCTGTTGTTGTCGACCTAGGGCGTTCAAAGGCACTCTACAGGACTGCGAGGAAATACGGCAGCCAAGCATTGGAAGCAGATGCTCTTCACTTTAGAGCAGACATGCTTTCATCATCGATAGTTATCATCGGATTAATCTCCGTTTCAATATTTCATATTCCAAATGCTGATGCTTACGCTGCCCTCGTAATAGCCGGGATGATCATTTATACATCTTTAGGTCTTGGAAGGAGAACTCTAGATGTTTTATTGGACAAAGCACCAAAAGGAATGTATCATCTTCTGTTAGAATCGATATCAGGATTAGATGGGGTTACCAAAGCACATGATATCCGCATTAGGAACATGGGAACCTCGATGTCTGTTGATTTGCATATAGAGGTTCCACGTACATGTACTCATGATAAAGCTCATAGAATTGCCACTACTGTCGAAAATAGGATAAGGGAAATCATGCCGAATTGTGATGTATTGGTGCACGTAGATGCGATTGAATCATCCACAGAGACGCTTACCGATAGAATTAGGCTTATTGCAGCAGAAACAGATGGAATAAGGAACATTCACTCTCTATATCTCTCTAGAATCGTGTCGTCGGCTTCTCCCCCTTTTTTGGGAAAAAACCAAAAACCAAAAACCAAAGATGATCATGATGTCTCTTCCGATTCAAGAAATCATGATTCGGATATGAGCGAAATATGGCAGCCTCTTCATCTTTATCTTGATGTGCAAGTGGACAGACGTCTAGACTTGAAAGCCGCGCACAATATTGTGGAATCCTTCGAAGCAAGAATTAAAACCGAAATTCCGCAGGTAAAAGACATAACAACTCATATAGAAACTGAAAGTACGGATGACACAGAGGTGATGGGGGTTGAAAAGGAACCAAGTCCATACACCACAGAAAATATTCGTAAATTATGTCTTAAGACAGAGGGTGTGATGGATTGTCAAGATATCGGAATTGTCGACGTCAATGGAGAACAACATGTCACGCTTACCATAATCATTAAAGCCGCGACAGAAAAAACTGTTACTTCGGTTGAGGAGGCTCACAAAATCTCAACATCTGTTCAAGATAGTATTATGAAAGAAATCGGAGCTGCGAGAGTAGTTGTTCATACAGAACCGTTTTGAAATTCGTGATAGCCAGCAACATATTATAGATTCTGCAATTGTTTTCCTAAAATTTGGTTGTAATTTCTACAATAACGGTAATAATGATTCTTTAGGAGTCGATTGAGTTCAAGATCAGATTTGTATAATTATTAGTAACAATTACGGGTGATACTTGGCGGACAGAATTCTATCTGAAATGCCTTGCTTCTGCTTTAGAGCCCCAACAATTGATGATAACTAATCGATATTTCTTGATAGTTCTCGTGTGACTTTTTTGCGTGATCCATTCTCAATATCTAGCGTGTCAGATTGAGGGAGAGATGAAGGTTCTTCAAACTGTCCACCAGTGGCGTCGTTAAGTGCCTGATCCTGTTCTAATGGATTCTTTTTGCGGTGCTCTATAGAAATATACATGATGCCTCTTATTGATTAAATAATCATCTGAGCCGACTTCATTCTCTACAAATATGTAGCGACGTATTAGAAGGCAATAGATATCTATATAGCCAATGAAGTTCTAAATTTGGTTGTTTGGTATGAATTATACAAGCCTATTTCCTATGGTTTTTGGATTAGTAGTTGTAAGCATTGTTGGGAATGTTATTTTTGCACAGAGCTCTCCTTTTACACCTTCTCAACCACAAATAAAGCAGCCTGAAATTGGAGTAAAGATAACGTCACCATCTGATGGACAAAAAATAAAGATTGGCGAAGCAATTCCAATTAATGGCAGTTCTACTGACAACCCAACTGCCGATTGTCATGTGGCAGTTATAGTAAACAACGTAAAGCCATATCAGAATGCAGTCGCAGCAGGTAGTGGTGGCAATGGCGATTATTCCAATTGGATTTTCAACCTGATGTCTAACTACACGACTATTAAGGAAGGACAGAATAAGATAACGGCTAAATTGTCGTGTATCAATAGTCCTAGCAACCTGACGAAATGGTTTAGTGTAAATGTTACTGGTACCGCAGGTTAAGAAAAACTGCAAATGTAACAACTACTACAAGTACAACGCTATCCGCAATCAACCTTGAATGTGTATCAAATCTCATTCTATTATTTTCTGAAATGAGCTATCAGCATATTCGAAGTTTATTTCTTTTTGATCTATATTTGCAGTACTGTTCTTGTATTTCGTATACATCTTCATTGTCATAAAATTCTCTTTATCAATCCTTGTTTTTTCTTACCTAGAATATCTAAATGACCTTCGCTTCGTCCAGTGGATAGGCATACACATTTGCTTTTTCTTTTTGAATATCTGTCGAATGAATCATTATTGCTCCTTCAATTTCACTTCCATCTAGGCCGATTCCATCCATGGCCATTATTGATTCAGGATCAACTTTCTCAACGTCTGGTATTACATTCTCGCCAGGATATGGTTCCAGAGTCACTCTTTCTTCTGCTAGAAGGCCCGTATCTCTTACACCATTTGAGAATTGCCGTCCTCCATCATTCAACATTATATTAATATTGTATTTACGTCGTAAGGTCAGCATTCCCTGGTATATATCAAATTCTACCCCCGTAACAACATAGTCAATGAGGTCCGAAGGTGGAATTCTGCGGCAAGCGTAATCGTATCCTTTTTGGTCGGTAATGAAAATTACTTTGGTATTATTATTGGGATCAAGAACCACTATCTTATTTTTGTAAAAATATTCAGCTATCCGAAGTTTTTTGAAGGTCTCTGCAGACCTTGATACAACGATCTGGCAGATTGTATTTTTCTGGCCTAGTTGTTCTTCTAATTGAATCAGATCTTGATATATGTCGGGATTTGATTCTTTGATATGATCACCAAAGAAATGCCAATTCCATATTTTATCTTTGTTTACCATCAAGTTAAGTGCACTAACAATTACTGCCTTGAAACCTATCAAAATTCTGTGAGTGGAAGCAAAGACATTATCGCCAATCTTTCTTTTTCCTCTAGTTAATAGCGGCACACCTCCAGCAGGTTTTCCAGGCAGCTTGTAAATGTAAGAAGAACGGAGATCATTGCCGTTATTTTCCTTTCTTATGTCCGCACCCAGGTAACTTGTTGCCTGATATGGAACCTTCATTGTACTAATATAGGTTGGAGATGCTCCAATGACTATTTCCGGCAATATTTGTCCTAATGAACTTAGTCCGAAGTCATGAGAGGGTGATATGATCTGGATACCTCTTCTATGAAAATGGTCAAATTGTTCTTCTGAAATTTTCTTCTTTTCTAGAAGTGAGTATAGCTTACTTTCATATCCCAATTCAATGGTTTTATTCAATATACCTTATGTTACTCATCATCCATATTAATATTAATAATCTAAGCTCTAAACTACTAGAAATGGGGCTTAAGTGTTAAAGGGAAAATTTCGTTATTTCAGTGTTAGTTACCCATTACAGTAATGAATTTGGACGGACAGTTAAAATTTAATTACCGTAATAATGGTGTCTCTTTCATTGAGAAGGTCGTAAATAAATTCTCGTCGACTTATGATAAACCGGCCATTACAAAGAGGGTTTGAAAAATATCCATTTGATCAGGGAA
Organism: Nitrososphaeraceae archaeon; assembly: GCA_049591355.1. Classification (GTDB taxonomy): domain Archaea; phylum Thermoproteota; class Nitrososphaeria; order Nitrososphaerales; family Nitrososphaeraceae; genus TA-21. Next base: position 15,540 of record JBAWET010000056.1, on the reverse strand, counting down.
AAAGATATGCAATGAAAGAATACTGTTAAAAAAACTCGATTAGTTATTAAAGTCGCGGCGGGGAAGATGCCGTTTGTAATGCGGAGTACTTCAGGAATTAATTAGTCCCTCTATAAACCAAGTTCGAGTAGTATTGTTGATATATTCTGAACATAGAATGCTTTGTCTCTTTTTTAGAAGCATACAATCATGTAAGATTATAAAAACTAATGACAACCACAGTTGCAGAATCCGTCTCTTGAGGGTTCGTACGTGAGACAATTATGATTGCAGTCGTTACAAATAAGAAATTTATCATTCTGATCCGTTTGGACAGGGTTACTGTGTATTATTTGGATCTGTTCTCTTTCGGAAATTTGAATCGAATGATAATTTCTCGACTTGAGCCTTGGACCTTCCTTTATTACGAATCATCGATTATCTAATGTGGAATATAGTTTATAACAGATGCTCAAACAACTTATACAAAAATATCTCATTTGCCTATAATTATGTTTATTCATTTTTATAAGTGCCGTATTGAATTTAACATTCTTTCATGATTCTCATCTTATGTCGCTGAGGTCATCCTCTGCCTGTGGTAGTTCAACCAACTTATTACTATTTGAATACCGTCATAGAATAAGATACGGCAATAATACAATCAAGATAACCAGTATGGCTACAAGCTTAGGTCTGGAAGATAATTTACTAGTTTCGTCTCTTACCACAGGATTGATGATATCATATAGTTTTAATATTTTGGCATTGATTGCGTCCGGTGATTGCGAGATAATGCATCAGGAGAGCAACCACAGGTTATTTAGGATTTTTAAGATGGGGATAAATTTCTCAAGTCATTTGATCACCAAATAATAATTCTGTTCTCTAGATCCTCGCCGTTGTTACCAAATATGATATTGAGTACAATATTGTACGTTTCATCCTATTTAATTTATTTTTGCTGCATTATCTGTACGCAGTAGTTCATAAAGGATCGTAATGAACAATACGTAAATTCTTCAAAAACCCACTTTTCTAAATTTGGTAACTATTATAACTGTACTCGTTAGCTAGAAAAAAAGAGATACTAATCTACTTTTTCCTTAATTTTTTCTTTATTGTATTCTGTTCCGAGATCTCTATCTGGATCTTTTATTTTATTGGCTACTGCTTTTGCCCCGGCCTTAATCTTGTCTCCTGCATCCTCTATATCCCTTTCAGTATCGCCCTTAGTATCTACTTCATACTTAGTTTTTGATTTTACTTCGAATTCATCAGTCATTACTTTATAATATACAACATCGTATTTATCCATAGTAAACAGGGTTATTCATGGTTTCGACGGGCGTAGCAGCACTGTAAAGCTATGGGAACTTTTCATATAGTTCGAAGCTAAATATCGTCATATAATCATGGGACTAGAATTCCTCGCCATGTGAGATTTGAGTTGTTTTTGTAGGCATTACTGAAAGTTGAACTTTTTACATGTCTATTATTCTCCTACCAAGTCTTCGCCATAGTCCTACGTTTTTGTCAGGGTAATATAGCATATACATTAGAAATAGACGTGGCAGATTTGAAATGCGATGTGCCACAGCTACACGAATTATACTATCGTTTTATGGTTTGTTGCCGCGTACTATTACGTGATATTATATGTCTTGTAAGGGAATATGCATTCGTCACAGAGCTACCAAATTACCAAACAAAATGCGGTATACTAATGGTCAGAAGCGATGTCAAATGTGTGATATTTTTATAAGATGGGATGGGATTTGGTGCCCATGTTGTGGATATAGGTTGAGAACGAAATCCCGAAGTGGGCGTTTGAAACAGGTAACCCTGATAAATCAAGTGATGATTCCAACTGTTAGTGTACATTGATCAGTACCTTGGTTGAAGTTCTAAAGAACAGTTCGTCGGCTACTATGGCTACAGAATTCTGTTTCCACATTGGGCTAAGGCTCGTATGGATTTTTAAAATAAGTTAAAACAAAATGAAATTGAATCTAGTTTAATTTATTTATCCGAGGTCCGAACATGTGTTTTTTAAAAATTTCATCAATTCGTCCCTAGTTTGAAAACCATAATATCTCATGAAACACTGTAAGGTTAGTTCATCGTATATTTCACTCTGCTTCCTTTTCTTGAGGGATGTTCAAGGGACGCTCAATTGTTTTTTGCTTAGTTCTCATACGACATTTGGATATATTAGGTTTGATTACGGCTTAAATAGGAGAGAAAACGGAAACCCAATTTATTAGAGGCTAGAAGACGACTAAATAAACTAGAGAATTCTCACCTTATTGGAGGTCTTACATGGTAACTTCAATCGTTTTAAATAGCGATTTGCAACGACGAGTATAGATCTAACGCTGAAAAAAGAAATAACATTTACGAAACTAGTCTTAAGCACAAATCAGCAATCCATCAGCAATTACAAGGTTTAAAAAAAATTTCATAAAGAAAATAAGGTCCATGTTATGCATTGATAAGTGATTTTACCTCACCATTTGTCCAATGATATTCCCATGAATGAACGGAGCAAGTTAATTTACAACATATGGACGTCATAAAATGAAATCGTCTTGTTCATGTTGCTTAAAATGAGCTGCACATATACCTTCAATATTAGACCTTAGACTGCTCTCGATTGCTTAGATCCTTTCGATCTGGGCATGGACTAACGAATGAGATGTATGTACGAATTTTTTACCGGGTTATGGACGTATTATTTTTATTACTTCCATAAATACTTGATACTGCATTCTTAAGTATGTCAAAGTATTTTGTCGGTAACAACATTTCATTACTGACAGTTATAAGATTGAAGCTAGCAGTATCTACACTCTTATAATCCCACTTCCAGAAAGCAGTACCCCATACGCTAGCTTGCTTAAATTCGTCCAAAATCTTTGCTGCATCATCTTCGGTCAGCTGACTTGCATTAGGATTAATTGTGAATACTCCTCCTTCTCCGGGTGTTCTCACTACATTATTCCATTCTCCGACGTACAGAGGTATGCCAGTTAAGTTTCTTGTTTTCAAAAAGGTATCAAATCTTTCTTTCTGGTACGCATCTCTGCTGGGAACTCCATATACACTTATTTTGAATACAACATTCTGCTTATCTGAGGGAATCATCTTTGCTAAATTTTCTGGTGTAATATTTATTGGGCTATTAAGGTCAACTGGTACATTCATACTATAGGCGATAGTTTTTTGAGTCGCATTTCTTAGTTCTCCAACCATGAATGTATTGAACTTGCCTATCTTAGACCACTCGTCTACAGTGCTAACATGGGGTTCACTGAGGATTTCGTAACCTGTCGTACTAGGATGAGTATCTACCACGTTAACAATCTTCTTAAGAAAATCTGCCATTAGGTTCCATCCATCTCTTCCTTGGTTATCTTTGACGGACCTATTCCACCAATCACTCCAGAACAGTTTTGCGATGGGATGTTGAGTATTACCTCCACCATCTTTAATGTACTTCAAATTGTTTTCAAAAAGCGACCATGGGAATCCCGTGCCCAGTTTCTCAAGCCACGATGATGTGTGCCACTGATGATTGTCGTAAATTACTTTAATCCCCCATTTGTCTGCAGCGCTAGCAACTGACTCTATTTCCTTCATGAAAGAATCAGGATCTCTCTCGTATGCCTCCCAGTAGAATAAAAATCTGACGTGATTGAATCCTGCTTCAGAAATCATCTTGAAACTATTCTCAATGTAATTGGGTGGTGCGGAAGGGATTTTGATAGTATTCTGTTTTAGATTCACGTATATACCTTTCATAACTACACCATTCAACGGCTCCTGATTGCTCATGGGAGTCAACTGTGCATTCGAGATAGCTAAAACGTTACCACAAAGAATTACGATCAAAAATATAATTACTGGTATGTTAAAGATATGCTTCATCGACAATCCTAAGGCTCTGATAGATTTAATATGTATTACGATAGGAGATGACTGTAAGGAAATAGGCTTTGGTCTATTTCAGATCAAAAGTCTAAGTAATCAGTTTTGTGAAGCTGTCTCCTTGAACTGTGCAAGAAAATGATTTAGAATATTACAGACAAAGTTTGAATAATTGGATTTGATCGAACCAGATGATAAAAAAAGACAGGTGTCGAGGAAGGACAGAATGAGGGTGGGGACCAAAGTACATTGCATAATAGCAAAAAGGAAGAAGACCTACTAGTTATTCATTGGCGATGGCAGGATTACAACCGAGCATATTCTCAATATGAATATCAGTTGCTATATCCCTAGAAGCATAGTCAGGTATAGTGCTGTATCCATTGCATCCCTGAAATCTATTTTCCTGAGACTAATTTTCTAGTTACTTACATAGAGATTGAAATCCGCGCTTTCTACAAACGCTCCCATATTCTCTCCCTGTACATCCTCTACGCGTACTGTAACAAATACGGGTCCAGGCTTTTCAAATTTCACTTTTTGAGTCCCTGTTCCATCTAGTGCTTGTTGGCCATGAACATCCTTTATTACCGTACCGTTCACATCAGTCATATTAAAGCTGTAGCTAACTCTGGGTACGACATTTTGAGAATTATCCAAAAACAGGATACCAAAGTCAGTTTCATTTCCTACTTTTATCGGGTCTGGTGTCCAGAGCAAGGTTATGTAATACGTTCCACGTGCTGTCTGTAGAGTTAATGGTGGTTTTGGGATTTCTAGTACACTCTTCGGAACAGGAGGTTGACCTTGACCCGTTGCTAGGAGTTCGAAAGCATACTGAAGTGGAGGATTTGTTGTTGTTGTATCAGCAAAGGTCTGTGCCTTAATTGGATATGGCATATCTTTGTTTAAATAAATCTTGTTATCGACTCCCTTATGCCATGAAATTACTTTAGTGTCGAAAGTTCCAGCAGGCACCGTAATTTTTTCTTGCCCACCAGGACCTATGGGAGAACCTCCTATTGAGGCTATTTTACCCCAATTTGGCGAACTTAACGACTGACCAGGTTTTGGAACAAAAGCAGAAAGCCATTCTAATGTGCTAGTATAAGCGCTTCTATACGGTGACATGGTAGGTGGTATATGAGAAGTGCCTAACGCCGTTAAATCTAGATCACTCAAATTAAAAGTTCCGTTTATTATCTTTCCCTGGTCATTAACATAAACAGGAGCTACCCAATAATGACCTGTATCATTAAATTCCTTAAAGTATATTGTCATGGTAAAAGGCTGACCTTGATTTGTATCATGACTTTGGATTTTGTAAGTCACATACATGTTTGGCTTCGCCCCTTTTCCAACGTACCAGTTGTCACCCCCCTGCCCATATACACTACCAGAGTAAATGACACTGATGGGAGTACTTATCAAAGCAACCGACATTGATATACTAAGTATTGTCAATGCAAAAACCTTCTTTTTGCTATTACTTTCACCTTTATTCATTTACAAGATGTATTATATTCCAAATTCATAAATGTTTTGTATACGAGAGCCATTAAGTGTATAGCAAAATGGATCTCTAGTGAATGATTTATTTAGATCAAGAATATGCCCTAAACTTCAAACGTCCAGATCGATTGTATTTCCCATAAAATATGGTATACCGCCTTTATTCAACATTAATTTTGGCTACGGCTTAACAAGAATTATTGGGATAACACTAGATACACATAATTTCACATTTGTGGATAATAATAGAAATATTTGGTTAAGTTTTTTCTCGTCCTTGTAGATCTTGCTTTTTGATGCCGTGAGTATGGCGAGTCCCATTTATTTTGCCATAATTGAGATGCAATATTTTTTGATGGATATGTTACCACGCAAATAGAATATTGATAACGTCATGTCCTCAAGATTTCATTGGAAAATTATGTAAAATTAGAATACATCCCATCTCAATCAGGGTTAGGATTGTTCGCTTAATATTTGGAACAATCCATCGCCATCTACTAATAACTTGCATCTTTTTTGTGGCCTTCTATCATATGCATTTATAACTATGTTACCGAGATGTTATTTTTTATATGGCATCGAATGGTGCGTCTAATAGTGTCTTTCTTTCACCAAAGTCCATTGCCATCATAGGGGCATCAGAAAAATCTGGTATAGGAAAAGCAATTTTCTCCAACATAAAGAGCGGTTATGGAGGAAAAATATATCCAGTAACTCCATCAAATGAATTTGTTTTTGGTATCAAGGCGTACAAAAATGTCCTTGATGTGCCAGATGATATCGACTTGGCAGTAGTCGCAACTCCCAATAAGATAGTTCCGAAAGTGATGGAGGAAGTCGGTATGAAAAAAATCAAAGGTGCCATCATAGTTTCAGCTGGTTTTAAGGAAGTTGATGAACAGGGAGCAATGCTTGAAAAAGAGGTGGCAGCCATATGCAAAAAATATGGAACAAGAGTGATTGGACCAAATTGTCTCGGAATTATGAGTTTATCTAAAAATAATATGATGAATGCCACGTTTCTAAAGATCACGCCAAAATATGGAGGAATTGCACTAGTATCACAAAGTGGAGCTATATGTGCTGCCACAGTCGAGGATGCCATGGCCCAAGGAATAGGATTCTCAAAAGTAATAAGTATGGGTAACAAAATAGATGTCGACGAGAATGACATTTTGGATCTTCTCTGCCAAGATCCAGAAACACGTGTGATCATCATGTATCTAGAGGATATTCATGATGGAAGGCGCTTTATGGAAACAGCAAGAAAAGCAACTCTACAATACAAAAAACCTATTGTCGTTCTCAAAGCTGGAAGAACTCCTGAAGGGGCACGAGCGGCAATGTCTCACACTGGTGCATTAATGGGCGCCGATGAAGTGTACGATGCACTTTTTGCACAATCTGGTGTAATTCGAGTGGATACAATGCAAGAATTATTTGATCTTGCTACGGCTTTTTCAAAACAGCCTATTCCTAAAAACAAGAATGGAGTGGTGATTGTATCAAATGCAGGTGGTCCTGCCATCATATCGACCGATGCTTGTTCAAAATATGGCATGAAAATGGCTGACATAACTTCATCTAAAGCGGCAATCGCGAAGGTGATTCCTGCACATGGGTCCGCAAGAAATCCTGTTGATATCGTAGGTGATGCAGATTATAATCGGTTCGAAAAAGTACTTGAAGAGGTAGTTTCAAATCCGAACGTTGGCTCAATTGTTACTATGTGTACTCCTTCTGCAACGCTTGATTATAATGAACTAGCCAGGACTATAGTTAAGACGACTGCTGGTTCAGGTAAAACCTCACTAGCTTCATTAATGGGCCTTGCAGAAGGTACAGAAAACAAGCAAATTCTCTCTGATGGAGGAATTCCTCACTTTCCTTACGCAGAGCCTGCCATCAGAACCCTAAAAGCAATGTACGAATTTTCGGACTGGCTGGAAAGACCCGAAATAAGGATGAAGCAATTCAATGTTGACAAGGAAAAAGTAAGGCAAGTGTTCGTTAACGTAAGAAAATCTGGTAGGACTAATCTTCTTGAAGAAGAAGGATATGAAATTCTTTCTGCTTATGGATTTCCAAGGCCAAAGAGTTTTGTGGCCAAAAGTGCGGAAGATTGTGTAAAGGCGGCTCGAGAAGTAGGTTATCCCGTAGTTATGAAAATTGTTTCAAAAGACATAATCCACAAATCAGATGCAGGAGGAGTTAAGGTTAGACTCCTAAATGACGAGGAAGTATCACAATCTTTTGAAGAAATAATGAGTAACGCTAGAAAATACAAACAAGACGCAGAAATAAAAGGCGTTCTTGTTCAACAGATGATAGAATCAGCGAGGGAAACGATATTAGGTGCAAAACATGATCCGCTATTCGGTCCATTAATAATGTTCGGACTGGGTGGAATTTATGTTGAAGTACTTAAGGATGTTATTTTCCGGCTAGCTCCTATAGATGAACGGGAAGCAATTAACATGATAGAATCAATAAAAACTGCGAAATTACTAAAGGGAGTTAGAGGACAAAAACCATCTGATACCAACGCACTTGTAGACTGCTTGCTGCGTCTCTCACAACTAGTAACTGACTTTCCTGAAATTGAAGAATTTGATATGAATCCTTTGTTAGTATTGGAAGAAGGAAAGGGGGCCTGTGCAGTGGATGTTAGGATAGGTCTTGGAAATAAATAAAGTTAAGTGCACAAATTTCAGTCTATCTTTTTTCCACAATCAGCACAGTATACAGCGTCTGTTTCATTATCATAGCTACAAGATGGACACTTACCGCGCACCTTCTGAGCTGCAGTATTATCTTGAGATTGTATCTCATCTGTAGTTTCGCCAAGAAGAATTATGTCTCCTATTTTTGAAATGCTATTCCAAGAAACCTCAATAGGTTCATTATCGTTTGTTTTTTGATCCTTAGAAACTTTGAAATTTATTTCCATCTTACCACGAGTTGATCTTCGTAATCCGATTTCCTTGATGCTGCCTACCAACATTGCATCACAGTCATATGCAGGCATTCCAAGAAGTGACTCTATTGAAACAAATCCGCTTTTGCTATTATCAGATACCATGACAGGTTGGGAATTGTTATCAACTTCAAGAATTTTTGTTGGTGCCTCGTCTGACTCCGTAGATGCTTCGGATTGCGATTCTTCAACCTGAGGATTTGAGTTGTTCTGTGAAGGATTAGAAGCCGAGTCAAATTTTCTGTATTGTGCTATTATTGTATTACATGCATGACACTTATATTCGCCCTTCTCAACTAAGATTACATCTTCCCCGAGATCTTCATTGGGATTATCGTATCTGATGGCAGGAGAACCTTCGAAATCCTTGTCACATTTGTTACAGTGATATTTTACAAATCTTTCTGATGGAAGTCTACCTATACCAGCTAAGAACAACTCTGGTCCGCCTAGGTTACCTTTTTTTTGCTCATCATCATTAACGTAAGCGAGTACAAAGCCACCCGAGCCACGCAATTTTTTCTCCTGTAAATTCCCATCCTCACTCATCATGTTTTTACTGTTATTTTCTGAAGTTATTTAAAACATTCTTCTCACCCAGTAATGTCTGTTAATCCTTTTTAGATTCGCATACCTTATATCCCTCTATTATTACACTATAAGTATACAAAGGAAGCACGGCGGATTTGTAAAGTAATGATATTTGCTTTTCACGTCATCCGTAACTTTTGTTACAAATCTGAAGAAATAAAAAAGGAATAAGATAAAATGACATCATTTCAAGAATTAGGTTTAAGTGCAGAAGTGCTAAGGGCACTAGATGAAAATGGATTCAAAGACCCCTTTCCTATCCAGGAATTATCCATCCCGCTGATTTTAAAGGGCATGGATGTAATTGGTCAAGCTCATACAGGGACAGGAAAGACCGCTGCGTTTTCACTTCCCATTTTGAATAACATCAAAAGAAATGGACCGATACAAGCGTTGATATTGGTTCCAACGAGAGAATTAGCAATGCAGGTAACCAACGAGATCAGGAAGTTTTCCAAATATGTAGGGATAAGGACTTTAGCTGTATATGGGGGACAAAGCATGTCATTGCAGATTACTCAGTTAAGAAAAGGAGTGCAGATTGTAGTTGCCACACCTGGTAGATTAATTGACCATGTAAAGCGAGGTACAATTCAGCTAGAAGCAGCTAAATTTGTTGTTCTTGACGAAGCAGATAGAATGCTAGATATGGGTTTCATTGATGACATTAAATTCATACTTTTTTACGTTGACGAAGACAGGCAGACATGTTTATTTTCTGCGACTATTCCTCCAGAAATATCAAGGCTGGCACAAGATTATATGAAAAATCCTCACGAGGTGAAGCTCAATGAAGAGGAGATTAGCTTAGATACTATAGATCAATCCTACCTGATTGTCGAAGAAAGACAAAAATTCAAACATCTTTGCAATTTCATAAAAAGTAGAGATGAAAAACAAACTATTGTTTTTGCTGCCACAAAACAAAGAACACAGCGATTGGCAATTGAACTGAAACAACAGGGCCTCAGAGCAATCACAATTCATGGTGATTTGTCACAGAAGCAAAGAGATGATTCGATGCACCGATTCAGGACAGGCACTGAAGATATCCTTGTCGCCACCGATATAGCTGCACGAGGAATTGACGTACCTGCTATTGGACATGTAATCAACTATGATATTCCTGATGATCCAATGATATACTTCCATAGAATAGGTAGAACAGCTAGAGCGGGTGGGACCGGCAAGGCAATTTCCTTAGTTTCTCAAGATAGAGTGGATGATTTTACCAGGATATTGAAAAATACTGAGCTTCCAATCAAAAGATTGAACGATGAAATGGGTATCGAGGTACCAAGAATTCAGAGTCATCCAAGAACCAATTGGAGGAGAAATTCAGGTTATGGTGGTAGATATGGAAGTGGAGGTGGATACAGAAACAGGCAAGGATCCAATAGATTTTCTAGCGCTGATACTAGCAGGAGGAGGTACGGATATGGAGCACGTTCTGAGAGACGACCTAGCTATAATCAGAGATCGAGCTACGATAGAATGTAGTTAAGAGAAAATAATTAGCTTTTTAGATCCTCTCGAGGCGTGACGAGAGAAATTTTATTGTTTTAATATGGATATCTGTCATTTATTAGCTTGTGAAGTCAAGAAATTAATTAAAATGGAATTTTCGTATTAAATTCCGCTGTTTTCCGATTTCTTAATTTCTATTGAAACCTTTTCTCCAACTTTTAGACCCATCTCTTCATATTCCCTTATGCTAAACTTGAACGTCGGAGAATCATTAATGTTACCGCCCATCATTCCTGCCATATTTCCCATGGCTTTAGGCAAATTTTTCATCAAATCGTCTGGAGAGCTAAATGCCATCATCCGAGGACCAAAAGGATTTAGCTGTTTTGCTTCTCCTGATTTGTAATCATTAGGGTCGATGAGCCCAATGTAAACATAAGGACTCCCATCTTGTGCTGCTTCAATTTTTGTGACGATAAACTCTTTTCTCATTTCCTATTTAAGATACTATAAGACGTCTTTTTAAGATATGGATAAGGGGCTAATCGGGTACTGGGATTATGCACTTGGCTGTTGAATTTTATAGAACGTTTATAGTTTCAAACCAGTTTGATACCTCTTTTAGTTGCTTTATAATTATCTTATTCAATTCTAGGGACAGGAACAATATTGTCAATGCCGATAATTACGTCTTGAGATTGCACGAGAAATTGCACACGAGATTCTCTAGGTCCTAAAATAGTATACAAAGAGCTGAGAATTAGTCGCTAGATGAGGCTTAGAAGAACTGGTGTAGAATTAACTATTATTATAATCTAATTTACTCAAATTAAGCTGATACCATGTTAGTTCCATGGATACCTTTGAGCATGAAATTAGCTATTATTGATATCATGACCAGCATTCTGTGAAGTGTTATATTCCATAAGTTCGCTCAATATGTTATGACTGTTGCAAAAATAATAGAAATAGTTGGGAGCTCGGAAAGAGGTTGGAGTGAAGCAGCTCAAGAAGCACTGGACGAAGCAAAGAAGACAATTAATGGAATAACTGGATTAGAGGTTAACGATATTACAGCAAAAGTTGATCCTAGCAGTGGCAAGATAACAGAATACAGAGTCGGTGTCAAGATAGCGTTCGGAGTTCAACATTCATAGTAAAATAAAATCCAATACTTTTATTCTTGCTAAAGATATGGAAAGGAGAAATGAAGAAGAAATACCGAAACCTAGCGTCTTTCGAGTAGGAATGCAAGTGCAATTCATTCTGTAACTTTGATAGTTCGAAATGTTAAGTTTATTCTAGGGCGGGCTATTTTTTTAGATTTGGGAAGGCTATGTAGCCAATTACTTTGTGTAGCATCTTTCATTACAAGCAAACTGCCATGCTCAAGTAGAATTGAAACCATTTGTTTTGTTTGCTTATGCTTAAATGAAAATTTGCGTTCTGCACCTAAACTCAATGATGCGATTATATTGTTCTTTCCCAACGAATCTTCATCATCGCTATGCCACCCCATTCCTTCCTGTCCGTTGTGATACAAATTCAACAAACAGGAATTGAATTTTGTTCCAGCAAGTTCCTCTACTTTCTGCTTCAGGGGTGTAAGTTCTTTTGTCCATGCTAATGCTCGTTTTGTAGTATTCGAATAGGTATACAAGTAGCTAGAGTCACCATACCACGCAACTTTTCTTTTCGTTGCAATATGCTTACCAAATATGACAACTTCCTCGTTTTCCCATAAAATGTTCTGAAATAACAAATCAAAGCACCGGTTGGCTTCAATAGATGTCATTATCTTTCCATAATAATTTACTTTACCACCATCATTATTAATAAGATTGATTATCCTTTCCTCACTAAACAGAGCCGTGTTTCCACTTTTTACATTCATTGTTCATGCCCAATACAAGTTTATTTTTTAGGTATATATTCTACAAATGCTTTTGGTTTAATACTGTCAATGTTTATCGGGCGGGCTTCATTAAGATGTGAATGTTGGAAATATAGAATCCAAAGATAAGAATATCGTAATAGAGTGAACAACTACGCTTTGGCAGATGAAAAGTCAAGATTAATTAATAGTATCTACTATAGTAAGCAATGAATGTTAGGAGAATTTGAGAGGTGTCCTAAATGCAAAAGAGGCTACATGCGTCCAACTGCCAAAGAATTGGAAGATGAACGATTTGATCTTAGGGTATATCTATGCGATAATGACAGTTGTAGAACCAAACTTCTTGACGCGGAACTGAAGGAACATATATCAAACAATAAGCCTTCTTCAGTTTTCAGTCATTATCAATGACTGTCTGTTTCTTCGCTCCTATAATTTACTAAAAAATATCTTTCTGGTATCTGCGCTATGTTATTTGTAGAACCAAAAATATTCTGCTCGTAAAATTCGATTTTTTTTAAGGATGAAGATTTAACTTATTTGGGTATGTCAGAAAAAATCATGTCCATCATAAATTTTTTATCAATCTATTTTTCATTTCTTCGAATTCTGTAGCTGTTATGATTCCTTGATCTCTTAATTTTGAAAGCTTGTTTATCTCATCAGCTATTGACATCGAGGCCACCTGGACCATAGGTTCATTTGTCTTGTTATATCCCTGGATGCCACGTCGAATTATCTCCAACAAATCTTCTGCGTCCCATTTCGGTAACGCTTGGATAGCACCGTCTTGGTCATCTTCTCCTGCAATATCTTCATCAAGCAACCCTAATTTGCTTTTATTGACCAGTGCTGGAGCCTTAAATAAAATAGTTGATGTCAAAACACCCTTCATTAATTTGACACTAGTTATGACGTCGTAAGGAATATCAACAATTTCAGATCTGAATCCTAAATCATAGGGGTCCCTAATTATGATACGCCGGTCCGTTGCAATTACTACGTTGGGCGTTAGAGCAGACCCTCCAGGAAGAAATCTAGACTGTCGTGCTACCAATAATACTTTTTCATTAGGATTAAGCATATTTTTAATTTTCTCAATTTCGTTTAATTCATCCTTGTTTGTTATATCAGTAACGAAAGTATCTTGATTCTTATCCACTCCTAATCAGTTATTAATGCGGCTTTATCTGTATTTATATTAGATGGCAGATGACTTACCTTAAACATGCCTCAATTCTCTAACTCCGTATTTCAAATTGGCGAAGAACGAGACAAACTTTTGAACATTGGATGAGTATTCAGATGAAATTATAGATGGTAAATGATCATGCTTGAGACAAAAGCACAATGGAATGCCTACTGATTATACACGCTATATAAACATAACAAATCTTCGAATATTGTCATATTAAGTTACTGAATGTTCTTTGAAAACAAACCTGATTCGATTTTTTTTATGTATGCTATTACTAAAAGTCGTATCACATATTAATTAATCCGGGTTTTTTCAAAGACCATCGAGCTTAATGCCAGTACCGGAATAGTTAGGATTAAAGTTATTGCGCCTCCTATGAACCAGGCGATTGAATATCCTGCTTGATTTATTATCAGAGAAAACACTACTGGAACCCATGATATTCCCATTAACGATATCCCATTTATCCAGCTGACATTCAATGTTGCATATTCCTGTCCTTGAGTTAGAGTGGTACTCTCAATCTTTCTTGTTATAGCATATATTATAGTAAAACCTCCAGTGGCAAAGAATCCCACGAATATCGCCGAGAGTATTACCGCAGTCAAGTTATCAAGGCTATTCATCATTATGCTAATACCAAGCATAATACTAAATATTAGTAACAGCCATTTTGAATTATTGCTCTTATCATATATCTTTCCTGTTATTGGTGATGTAAATACATATACAATCAGAGGGATGCTGCTTATTATTCCTGCAAATTCGGGGCTTATTTTCATCCTATCAATCAAATAAAAGACAAAAAATGAAACGGTTAGTCCCCAAGCTAATTGAGTTGCAGTCAATATTACACCCAGAGAGACTAAGTAGCGAGAAAAAAGTAACTTACGGAGCAGTGATATCGAAATCGTTGTCCGGATTTGTGTTTCAACAGGTAAGAGAAAAATCATTGTCAAGCCTATGGCAACTCCCAATATCCCGCTCATAATTAGACTGAGTCTCCAACCCAATACTTCAGCTACAAGAATCCAGCCAAAAATACCTATTATTCCTCCAATTGCCTGAAATGAATTTAGAAGTCCTATGCCGGTACCTTCTGACCGCTTTCCAAGATAGGTAGTAATAAGAGTAACACCAGCACTAAAGAAGAAAGCCATACCTAGTCCCACTATGAATCTTAGAATAATAAAGACAGCAATTTGTGTAGTGAGTGATGATATGATTACGGCAATGGAAGACAAGAGAATTCCCAATATCGCACTTCTTCGTGAGCCAAATTTGGTAGCAAAAAGACCACCTGGAATTTGGAAGAGTCCTATGCCAAGTAAGAAAAAGCCACTGAGTTGGCCAAGATAGGAAACATCTTGATTAAACTCTTTTGAAATAAATGGGAACAGGGAGCCAATATTGAACCAATTTATTGCATAGATTATCCTTGCAATCAATAGGGAGATTGTGCCGCTTGAAATAGCTGATCTTCTATTCATTTATGAGTCGTCCACAGACACTAACTAACTTTACCTCTTTGATAACTCTCATACGTCTCCATTCGAAATAAAGCTACTATCGAAGTTATTATCATAGTGCATCCGATTAACTAACAATTTGATGAGTATCAATGAAGTTCCATTTGCGGGCTCGCTGTATTCTTTGCTGGTTGTGATGGATAATCAGATTCTCACGATGAAATTTTCCTTTGACCAGAATTTCATGCATCGTACGCTCTAAGATCAGATAGCTATATTTCTAAGCTTGGTCGCAAGTTCTCAACATAGTTTAGTCAGACTTATGAAATGGTTTGACTTGTTGTCGATAATCGCTTTAAATGATGTTGTCTATTACTGATCATAGAATGGCTGGAATGGCTGGAATAGAACTGTTAGAAAAAATTAAAGCAATTAACCCAGCGGTTACAAGAATTTTGATGAGCGCATTTGAAATTCAAGATGAGCAATTTCAAGAACGCAACTGTGTTGACAAATT
>JBAWET010000055.1:0-2535 GCA_049591355.1 Nitrososphaeraceae archaeon | reverse complement strand
TAATAGATTGCAACAATTCGTATGGCAATCTACTCCAGTCTGCAGTCATAGCATCCAAAGATTCTACGACTCTTACTGTCACCAAATATCCGTAAACCCGCTCGTCGCCTAATACGCCTACTGCATGATCGTCGCCAACTGCGGCGTAAGCTTGCCACACTTTGTCATGCCATCCTTTGTTTCTTAGCTCTTCTTCCACTATACTGCTTGCATGCCTCGCGATTCTAATCTTCTCCTCGGTCACCTCTCCTATTATTCGTACAGCCAAACCCGGACCAGGAAACGGATGTCTCATCAAAAATTGATTTGGGATATTGAGGAGACCGGCGATCTTTCGTACCTCGTCTTTGTAGAGATTTTTGAATGGCTCCAACACTTTCATATTTAGCCATTTTGGGAGGCCACCTACATTGTGATGAGTTTTTATGACAGCTGCAGGTCCTTTAGAAACTCCACTCTCGATGATATCGGGATACAAAGTACCTTGGGCAAGCCACTGAAAAGGTCCTTGTCTTTTAGTAACTTCCATGAATACTTTTGCAAATTCTTCACCCACAATTTTCCTCTTCATTTCGGGATCTTTAACACCTCTCAACCTTCTCAGAAATTGTTCGTGTGAATCAACAAAGATTAAATTCAGTCCCAATTTATCCCTTAATATCTCCGGCACTAGTTTGGCTTCATCCTTCCTTAACAATCCGTTGTCAACGAAGATACATGTTAGATTCTCTCCCACAGCTCTATGGAGTAGAACAGCAAGTGTCGTCGAATCGATGCCCCCGCTAGCTGCACACAATACTTTTTCGTCCTTAACAAGACTCCTTATCTCTCCGATAGAAGACTTAACAAAATTTTCCATTGTCCATTCGGGTCTTGCCTTGCTAATGTAGCGTGAAAAATTCTTTAAAATCTTGCTACCATTTTCTGTGTGTGCAACTTCAGGATGGAATTGAATTCCATAAAATTTTTTTTGTTTATTTGCAATGGCAGCCGAAGCAGACGATTTTGTGTGACCCAAGACTTCAAATCCTGATGGTATATAAGAAGCTGCATCGGCATGACTCATCCAACATTTTATCTTCTTGCCAACTCCCCTGAAAAGATCAGAAGAATCATCAATGACCAGATCAGCATATCCATACTCTTTTTGAGAGGTTCGTTTCACTTTTCCTTTAAACTCGTTAACTAATAGTTGATGTCCATAGCAAATGCCCAAGATTGGGATTCCTGAGTGGAATATTTCCTTATCCGGTTTGGGTGAATTTGGAGAATAAACACTTGAAGGACCTCCAGAAAGAATAATACCTTTAGGATTAAGTTTCATAATTACACTTGCAGGAGAGTCATATGGCAATAGTTCACAAAACACATTATCTTCCCTTATACGTCTACATATCAGGTGGCTGTACTGCGATCCAAAATCCAATACCATAATCTTATCCATTTGTTTGGTGACTTCCTTTCTCCACCATCTTGGACATGACCCATGTAACTGTGCTAAGAATCTCCTGCAGTCGCTCTCTTTCTCGGTAGTTAGATATGGTAATAGATCTTATAGTTCCCTCAGTATCTGTATCTAATTGATAATCAAGACGGTAAGATTCCTCGATTTCACCGCGCTCAATTTTTTCGTTGTCTTTTGACTTCATTCCATCTAAAATCCTGTTCAAGAAAAATGTTCTAAAAGGAGAGACGTTGATATTGAGGGACAAATTCTCAACAGGAGTGATCTTTATATTCGCTGAAGTAATGTCGGAATTTGCTAGGAGAAGGTTATCTCTACCCCGTCGCAGTTCTTTACTTTCAATCTCTTCAACGTAATATGGATCGTTTCTGATTGTCGATCTTGCTACGGGGACCGGCTTTTCTGTAATTATACTTTCTTGATTTTCATCTGTATGTGTCCCTTCCGATCCGACTGAAGATTCCACTTCGAACTTTGCACTACGATCCCCCTGTGAAATGGTAGAGGCAGGTTTGAAACTGCCACCTTTCAGGATGGCATCTACAAGCAATAACATATTACGAAGTTTTTCAAGCTCCTCTTCCTTCTCAGAGATTTCCTTGATCAGCAATTCCCGTATCTCAGCTGCGCGACGAATATCATGTTCAGAGAAGCTAGACATGTGCGGACAATTTTTAACGAGAAGGTATTATAATGGTTTTTCACGATTAAATGAGAACCACTAACGATCGCGTATAGCAGAGGTTGATTTTGGACTTGAAACGTATTCTATAGGCGTGTGTATCCCCCACATTCAAACAACGGGTCTTGTGAATGGACAACAAACAATTTTCTGTCATAACCTTAGGTCATGCGGTATATTAGCAGAAGGAACACTATACGCTGTCCATTGATCATATGAGGCGATTCAAACCTGATTATTGCGCAACAATCAACTCTCGGGCTATACGGATGTTCCCATACACGGTATTTCTAAGGGGAATAATACTATCCATTTAATCGGCAGACAATTTCCTTTTGCTTTTTACTATCATCACAAACTTTCCATCTGCGAATCATAATCTCGGAAT
>JBAWET010000054.1:0-2175 GCA_049591355.1 Nitrososphaeraceae archaeon | reverse complement strand
TCCCCCAAGCGGTAAATTATTCACGGTTGCATTATATCCGAAGAACCGTCCCTCGCTGGAAAAGTACCGAGGGATCTTTATCTCCTGATGCACGATAATATTTTGGTTAATAATTCTTGAGATATTCCAATCAAATGGTATTTCCCAAGTAAAAATTCTATCGTTTGGTAAGAATCTCATATTTTTTAACTTATCGTAGTAAGATATCACAGTGACATTATAGTTAGTGCCATTATAGACTAGATGCTTATTGATTTGATCAGCTATGCTTAACCATGTATCAAATTTTGGTATATTCTTGTCGTTAATTACTGTCTGAATACTGGTATTGTTAATAACATGATTGATTCCTTCTAATCCTATTACCCCTATAGAAAAGTGGTATAATCCAGGGTCTAGCAGAATGGGCCCTTGAATGGTAATATTGCCGGATTGACTATGCCAAATGCCGTCTTTATGTGATGTAAAGTTAGTTATTTTTGAATAGTTGCTGTGTGGTTCTACTTTTATCCTTAATGGGCCTAATTCTGAACTGAATAAATCTTTGATCAATTGGTGGTTATCTTTTGCAAGAACAATTAAGTAAGTAACATTTCGAACAGTCTCTTTCGTATCATAGTCAATGAGTCTTACTTCAATAAACCTATTTTGTGTATTCTGCGTAGTTAAGATGCTTGGACTTACCTTCGTATAGAGAACTACTCGTTTGTTGTCAATAATGAATGGTGGTAACTGTTCTTCAGAAAGACCATCACCATAAGATTTATTTTGATTAACTGAGATAGAGCTTAACAGAAACGCCAGCATTAAACAGAAACTGGAACTAATTATTATTCCATTATCTAATTTTGATGGGTTGTTTACGCGTATCTGATGATTCATTCCCCAGTCAATACACATATAGGCACTTTTACTTTGGTATCAGGGATCTCTTCTAATCTTGAAAGACATACTAAATTCATAAATTCGAAAAAGTTATTCAAATAAGTTTACCGGACTTGTTCTAATCTAACCTTACGAGCAAGATCCATATTGTAAAAATGAACATCCCATTTTCTTTCTGTTACTATAGCATGTCTACAATTTCAGAGTAGTTATTGATAACATGATCTACGAAGTTTTCCTTATAGTTCAATATTACATCTAATACTAACGATCTATTCGTTACATCATAACATTTCGATTTGAATGTATGGTTACTATCAGTACTAGAAACACAATGTTTTCTCTCAATAACGCCAGATTCCAAGAGTAGTTTGATATGCCATGATAATGTAGAGGGTGCCTTATTTGTGAGCTGGACTAATTCATCCAATCTACATGGGCCATTTTGGACCAAGAAAGACAATACTTGTCTTGAAGTTGGGTGTTTAATATGTCCAATAATTTTGGAAACTTGTGATGATATATGAATTGGATAATATCGAGTAACACCCTTCTTTCTATCCACTCGAATGTGCTCTGATCTCTCGAGATGAGCAAGATGATAAGATAATACTCCATTAGAGGAATCAGTCTTACGTAAAAGCTCCCTGTATCGAATTCCTGGATTTTGACCTATGCATTTTAAGAGGCTCTGTTCTAATTCGTGTAAATTGGCTTCGCTGTAAACAGGGGTTGTAAGTGCTAGAGAACTGGAACTGTAATATTCATGCAAAGACTAGTTCACCTTCAATATTCCTACACCAAACAGAGTTATCATAACTAAAAGTACCATGTGGGGTAACTCTACATTTATCATGGGAACTATTGGTTCTTGTAAATTTCCGGTTGCAGAAAGTAGCAATAGGACCTCTAGCGCCGCCAATGTAATAAATCCCAGTGCCATGAAAAGTAATCTCGTTCTCCCGCCTCTAAAATATGCGGCAACTGCTATAGAACAGAGAAAGATGGCTATTGTGAGGCTGGCAATATGTAATAAAATATGGTAGACCATTGACGGGTGTGTAAGATGAGGAAGAATTAGTGGTATTGTTGCAGTTACAACAATAATACAGATTAACCCGAAAAACTTGATTTTGTCATCGGACACATTCGGGATTCTATCCTGCAGTTGCACAAGTATATATTTGAATGATCCAAATTTAAGTTCATTGGTACATTACTCGAATACCGCTCGAAATAAGTTTAACTTTTTTTTACAAAACATCTGGCTCACGGAATTCTGTGCAATTA
>JBAWET010000053.1:0-2166 GCA_049591355.1 Nitrososphaeraceae archaeon | reverse complement strand
GTCGACTGGCATAAATATTTCAGTAAGAATGATGACTGTTATCTTTCTGTTATTTATTTTGAATCAACCGAAACTTTTGAATAGCTTCTAGTATTTTTTGAATAATTTGGTCATGGTTTTTTTCTTCTTTCACCATAGATATTCTCAATATGAGATTGTCATCTAAAGGAAACGATGCAAGTTTAATCTTCTCCCTTTCTGTAAAATTATAGATAGATTTGCCAAAAACGTAATCATAGTCCGTTCTCAACCGACTTCTTAAGGCAAACTGGACAAAAAGTTTTAATGAATCATCTTTGTTTTCCAGAGATTCTAGACCATGCCTCATTCCGCCAGCAATCAATCTGCCCATTTTGTTGATTACACCGGCAAACCGGATAGACGTGCTAAGAGAAAATACATTATCACACAATAGTTGGAAATTGTCGTCTGACATGGGCCGATACCAATACCTAGAGAATTAGCATAGATAAATGCTGCTTTGCAGAGGCTATGCTTAAATGAAACTCATCTAAACGATAGGATGGTCGGTTTGTCAAATGAGGAAGCAAGAAAAACTATTGAACATTACAACAAAACAATCTTTGCCCTAGAATGTCTAGTAAGGGTTGTAACCAAGGCTAAATCTGATAGCAGTATACCTGTTACATTGAATGTACATGGAACTTTGATTTCTGGAAAATTAGTTTCCGTGATCAACTATCATAAGCACTTGACTCATACGTTGTTGGATGATTTAAAACAGAAAGATGACCCTAAAGTATACGAGCCAATAAAGAATGCATTGGAAGCATTAGAAGAGGTTCCCATATTAGATGAGAAAGATAACTTTATTCTTAGTTACATATGCCTGCAGGATGCAAAAATATTCTTGACTCACGTCGAAGTTACGATAAACGAAGCGAAGATTCAAAAATATACTCCTACAATGAGCGTCCCCTTCTGGATAGGAAAAATTGAATCAGTTGATGGATTCTTTCTTGGCGAAACAGAGGAGGATCCTTCTACACGATCATTGGTTTAGATATCCAATAGTGGTCCAGAAGTTAGTGATGTTATGTAGGCTGTTCCAAAGTTGGTATCCAAAGTTGGTATCCAAAAATGGTATTCGTATACTTCTTTAAATTTGAGCCAACCTGTTTCAAGTATATGAACAAATCCATTGCGTTAAGATTTAACTTCGCACTGATAGTTGCAGTCATGTCATTGGGGTTAGGGATTTTTTACATTCCAATTCAACAAAATCAAAATGCTTTTGGCTCTTATGACAGCACTTCAAATCCATCGTCTACGTCGTCAGGTACTTCAGGCGGAACAATGAATAGTACTAATAGCGACAATAGTTCTATTGCGTTAAGTGTAAAGGATGCAGGAGGAATCTATAAATGGACAAATGCTACAAGTGGTCTTGAAAATCCAGAACTCAATCTGAAAGCGGATGTTAATAATATTATTCAAATCCAAAATCCAACTAACACCAAACATGAATTGGTAATAGATTCACAAGGTAAGGAAGTTGCGACAAGTGGCGATATTGCTCCAGGCGCTTCAGGTCAAGCATCGTTCAGACCCAACGGGACGGGCTTATTCAGTTATCATTGTGAGTACCATCCCGATACAATGAAGGGAACTATCGAGTTAACCACCCCTTAGTACTCTACCTTTAATTTGATTGGAGGTAATAATCATCAATCAACTATTCCTAAACAGGCATCTTACAAATCCAGTCTTAGAAATGAAAAGAATTCCTCTAGCAAATCAGTGAAATTCATTCCCGAACCTGTCATACTTACTAGCGAATTTAACAAATCCTCTTGAGAATTTAACAAAGCCTTAAATCGATAATCCTTCAACCTCAATGTGAACTCTATTGGTAGCCAACAAATTGAAAGTTCTTGGTTTTGCAGGTAGTCTCAGGACAGGTTCCTATAATAAAGCACTTTTACGCGCTGCAGAAGATTTACTGCCAGAAAATGTTATTTTAGAATTTTATGATATTGACGGTATTCCTCCATTCAATCAAGACAACGAGCAAGATATGCCTTCGAAGGTAAAAGAATTCAAGTCTAAAATAAGAGGTGCTGATGCCTTACTTATTGCTACTCCAGAATATAATTATTCAGTGCCAGGAGTACTAAAAAACGCAATTGATTGTGCCTCAAGACC
>JBAWET010000052.1:0-10956 GCA_049591355.1 Nitrososphaeraceae archaeon | reverse complement strand
GTTTAGTGAAGAACCTATTATGATTCCAATAACCACAGATATTATTCCCAACACAAACAATCCACCAGAACCTCTTTGGATAACTATCCTGTCAAATGAGCTAAAGGTAGATTGTGTACTCGCCGCTTTTCACCGATCTTGTGTTGTAATCTTCTCGTGTATTGGTTTATTTGTCGATCTTAAAGACATTTTCAGGTTATTTGTCCGGTAAAGTTGGTATTATGGACATCATTAGTTAATACGAGGATGTCATAATATGATAATAGTAGATCCATAATATGACTAATACCCCCAGTTATGTTAGAAGTTATGAGGGAAGGTCTTTGTTAGAAGGTGTCATGGATATTCTGACATTAATGGACATAGGGCATATGCAAAAAAAAATGCAATGTCCCACTGGATCTGAGATGGTGCCTCTCGTTGGAGCCTCTACACATATTCAAAAACCAGGGATCAAAAGGCAAAGTAAATTCGAGTGCTTTTGCTTTGAATGTGGACGGTACAATGAAGAAAGAAAAATGATGGTCTTAATTGCAGATTGGTTCGGAATATGCAAGCTATGTATTAGACAAGAATCTACTCTTTACAATTAATTATGCTCTTAGTTGTTTTCCATATAATGGCCCAAACAGAATAAATTAGTTAATGTTCGAATTGGTTCGTTGCTTACAACCTGCTCAAAGAATGAAAACACTGTAATAGCTAATTTCTGCAGTGAAAATAGGCGATGTCTGGAGAGGAATACAGAGACCTTGTGATATGCGGTATTTGTCTTTGGTCTGCCTCGCTTTTAAGAGGGTCAAAGGGATTTACGAAATGTCCTATGTGTGGAAAGGAGACAATTGAAGTTATGCCAGTTAATGATCATGAAACGTATACTTTGCGTATGAAGGAAAAAGGGATAGAAATCGAATTTGATGTTGAAAGGAGGTAAGTCATTTCCTCGCATACATAACGAATGTCTGTTAGCACCTGGTTTGGATATTAATTATATTTTTGCTATGTAATTCTTGATCTTTGAAAGAATATTTGGGTAAACTGCTGTTGATTCCATTGAAACACATAGATACATATCTTGTTTTCCAACAAGTCTAAATATTCCGACCCCAACTCTCTCAAAGTAATTGAACTCGTAATTAAGTTTACCCAGTACCAATTCTAATTTCTTTTTTGCTACGAATGATTCGATAAACGTTGGAACTTGTTTGGGTTTACCATGGTCCAGGGAGCTTGACTTAACTAAAGGTGTTAACAAATTTTCTCTAAATTTGCAAACCAAGAGTTTGCCTTCCCTGTCTAGTATTCCGGCAAATCTAATCCGCCTGTCTAGTGAAAGAACTTGAGAACATAGATCATGATATAATCCATCGCTCTTCAAATCACTCTCTACTCTACATATCTTACCATTCTTATAATATGCGTTACCTCGTCACCAAATGTCTAGAAGTTAAAATCTTCTCATTCAAATAAATTGAGGTCATATTCGTTAAGATGGGCTTACACCTTCCTCTGAAATCAGGTCATACATGCGTCTTGAGGAGATTGTTGGCCTAGTGGTCATGTCTTCGACTTTAGGATAAAGTCATCTTAAGGTTTAGATTATAAATTGATAAACTCGATATGTCTATCAGTGGTATCAAATATGGCTGCGGTAGCCTTATAGCCAAGAAACCAACCGTTTGCTGTGCCTGGATTGATAACCATGGTTTTTCCAAAAGTTGTACTTAATGTTCTGTGAGTATGTCCGCAAACAAAAACATCATACTTGGCAGATTTGATCAAGAGTTCCTTCTTGTTGAAATTAGTACCATGATATACTGCAAAATTCAAACCATCATATTGTGATTCAAAAATTTCACCTTTCAATTCCCCACCTATCTTGTTAAAGGCTGATGTTAGTCCTGGAACGTCCGTATCATTATTTCCTAATATTCCAATGAGTTTGACACCCATAAACGATTCAACACAAATTGGACTTACGTAGTCACCAGCATGAATGACAATATCTGCCCTTCTTTCATTAAATTCTCTGGTAGCTTTCAATATGTTGTCGATATTGTCATGAGTATCAGATATCAACGCGATTCTCATGATCGATTAATAATAATTCGTTATCAAATTTAATTATTATTGTATCTTAGCTTGTCTTATACGAACCCTTTTTTTTTTGAAGAATCAGGAGTACAACTTGGACAGGAATTTTTGTTAAGAGGGAAGCTCAAGTTTCTGTTTATCGCCCCAAATCAATTCCTGCACATTATCATCTCCTCTGGGTATATCTTGCACACTTCCAATCTGCTAAAATCCTTCAAGTAAAATCTTATCAGTTTAGAGGCAATTTCATAACAACCTGTGATTACTCACAATATTTACTAAATGATAAACCCTCCATAGTTCCTCCATAATTTACTTTACCGATATGATTTAAAAATATCATCTTTCAACAAATATCGAGCTTGTCATCGATACTCTTCTAGTTACTACCAATGTAAGAGCGACAGCCACTATAGAGATTAGGGCACCGGTTAGAAATATCAAATTATATGCTTCTCCAGATGGATATGAGCCAACCACAGCGTCAACATTGAACCGATATTGCTCCATGAACATTCCTGAAATTGCTGGCCCAATTGACATTCCGACGAGAAACAAAAGAGTTGTGATTCCAATTGAAATTCCACTGAATTGTTTTGGAACAAACAGAGTTGAAATATTGAAGGCGCCTACTTCTGTGAAAGATATCCCGATAGCGATAATGATAAGATTAATCGTTATCGATAACTCTGAAAAATGGAATAAGAACAGACTGAAGAAACCTATGGAAGAGATTACACTTCCAATAATTGTCGGTTTTACATTGCCAAGCTTTGAGATCAAAAATCCTGAAATAATAGCTACAAAGAATAGGATCAACATAAAAGGGAGTTGAACTTGAATTATGTTTATAGAATTTCCTCCGAAACCAAATGGTGTAGGACTCTTTATCATTATCGCTATTGTTTGATAAGTCATGAAAAGTGTGCAGCCAAGACACATTAAGAGAATATTTGCGGGCAAAATGATTCTATCTTTTAATAGTTTTAGATCAATTAAAGGTGACATTGATTTCCTTTCAATTAATACGAAAGAGAAAAGGGAGGCCAAAGAAATGATTGAAAGAAATGTTATCAAATACAAACTTTGTTTTATAGATTCTAGAAATGTAATAGCTAACAGAAACGATGTTATGGTACTTGTAAGGGCTAATGCGCCTCTCAAATCCAGAGCAGAATAGGATTTGGAGATCCCGTCCGTCTTGGTGACAGCAGGTGCTTCTACAGGGATACTTTTTTCTTCATGAATCAGCTTGCTGATGATGATTATTATCATTATGGAAAGGGGTACTACAGATAGAAACGTAGCTCTCCAATCAAAGGCTTCTATTATAGTCCCACCAACAGCGAGGCCTATGACTGCTCCACCTGAGAAGACAGCAGCAATGATTCCCTGAGCCGTTGCCAGCCTTCTTTTAGGAAATTCATCTAGAATCATGCTAAACGCTATTGAAAACATGGATATGCCAATTCCCTGTATGATTCGAGCCAAAATGAGAATTGTGAAGTTGGAAGATAAACCGCCGAAGGAAAGACCAATGGTGTATATTACCATCAAAATAAGCAATAATTTTTTTCTTCCATAGATGTCAGACAATTTTCCTGCTATCGGCGTCATAACTGCACCTGCGATAAGGTACGACGTCAGTATCCAAGAAGACAAAGAATATGATATATCAAACTCATGTATTAAATCAGGGATAGCTGGTATAATCATTGTTTCCCCATAAGTGGTAACAAGACCAACCGAACCTAAAATTCCCAGGATAATCCATGCCCTTCTGGGAATTGCCTCTGGTCGCGCCTCATCGACCCCTTCTTTCATCTAGAACCTAACAAAAATTTCTCATATATGATGGTTAGCAATATTTTCTGAATAAAAATTATGTGTTCAGCGATTAAAATCTAATACCAGTGAGACTGGGATTTGAAATCTTTTTGTTGTATTTCGCATCATATGTTTTATCCCAATAACTTTTGAAATTCGAATAATTCTGTTTTCAAAGTAGGATTTGATTAACCTATTGCCAATTGTATGTCTCCCACCTATGGCACTATCAAGAAATGGAAAAAATAGGGCTATTTATTTTTCCAGAAACTATCTTTAACTTTTTCTACCGAAGCCATCATCTCATTCTTCACTTTTTCTACCGAAGCCATCATCTCATTCTTCACTTTTTCTGCTGAGGCCATCATCTCATTCTTTGCGTTTTCAATAGCAGCATTTACTTCATTATTGAGTGTTCCACCCATCAAATTGAAATATCTAGTCATCGCCGCTGTCATTTCTATATTCTGCTTCATTTGGTTTGATGCCATCTCTATATTTTGTTTCATTTGATTGTATGCCATTTCGAAATTTTGTTTCATTTGATTTGAGGCTAATTCCATATTTTCTCTAATTTGTTTGGCTAAAGCATTCTTATCTTCGCTCATGAATTCTTATTAAAAGAATTGTATTTAAGAGATGCTTTTTCGGATGATACAGGTGGCTAATTATTTTGTTTTTGGGCACAACTACTCGGTCCCAGAACAAAACAGTCATATGTGAATAGCATGTTTCTTTCTGAAAATTGAAATCTGTAAAAGAATGTTTCACGCTCTACCGTGTTTTTTTGATTTTTGTCATTGTCTTAATGACGCTCGCTTTAACATCAAGTAACCTCCATCTACAAAAAAATTCTGCCTCTGCTATCGAAACGGTCAAAGAGCAGTCAACTACCAAGGTGCGAAATTTAACTGATTTTAATTTCGCTGTTGCTGGAGATTTTGGATGTGGTCCCAAGGCTAATCAAACTGTGAGCAACATGGCTGCAAAGAAACCTGAACTTGTCATAGCACTAGGAGACCTTTCATACCAGAAAGATGCTAGTTGTTGGTACAATACCGTGGCTCCCCTAGATTCGAAGGGAATACTCAAGATTGCAATTGGAGAACACGACGTTGATGAAAACCTTACCAAGTACAAGAACTACTTACAACACTTTAATCTCACAAATCCGTATTATTCATTTGACTACCAGAATGTTCATTTCCTAGCTATGGCCACGGCAAAGAACTCAGTGGTTCCATATAATAGTACTTCAAAGCAGTTCGAATTTGTGAAGGATGACCTCACAGCGGCCCACAAGAACAAGAATATTAATTGGATTATTGTATACACGTTTAGACCATTTTATTCCTCAAATACAACACATCCTGGTTTAGACAAATTGCAGGATATCTATCATCCATTGTTTCATGAAAATGGAGTGGATATTGTCTTACAGGGTCATAATCATAATTATCAACGAACATATCCTCTTGCTTATAACGAGACTAAACAATATACCCCTATTATAACTGACAAACATACAAGAGATTATAGAAGTGATCCTAAAGGTCAAATATTCATGACGGTAGGAACTGCAGGAGAGGATCTCTATAATTTGACAAGCCAAGCACCTTATGTGATAACACAATTTTTACGCTATGGTTTTCTTAACGTAGACGTTACTCAGAATGGACAAAACCTCACGGCTACCTTCTATGAAAATAGAGAGGGAAAGGATAAAGACCATTTTTCATTCATAAAACGGCCCAAATAGATAACAATGAAACAAACAAACAATCAAACAAAATTTCATTTCTCTTCGTTTAAGATAAGGGAAAACCATTCGCATTAGTCGTAGCCACTGCCAATGCAATCTTAGTGCAAACGCATGTTCTATTTACAAATCTATTGGCAACTCGGACGCTTACTTGAATTTGTCACTATGCCAAAATCTTTCGTGCTCGTGGCGTTCTGCTTCGATGGAATATTTCAGCGTGCAAAAATGACATCTTAAAATCATGGAATTTGACTGTGATCTTGGTTTTGCCGCTGAATCAAAGGATTTCAGTTTGTGCGGGTCTTGGTGAGAGCTAGTTTCTTTTTCTCGGGATCCTATCGGTGCTTTGCCCGATTCAGGATGGTCCCCTGATGATGACCCGTTTGACAAATGATAGTTAACCCATTGTGAAAGTGTGTAATTCCAATCATAGCTATATCTGTCCCCCTGGTCACTTTCGTCAATTATTTTTGTATACTTTGTCTTTTCAGCTGTTCTCGCCAGGATATATGGCTTTAGAACGATAGCAAAGTCATTATAAGTATCATCAGTCCATAGTTGTACGCGCTTATCAGACATTTCCTTTGGTTTCGTCCCGCCTTGGGTATATTACTAGGATAATAAAAGACTTCGGTTATTGCGCAGATATGATTACAGAAAGCAGGCTAAGTTCATGTAATATTTGGATTTTATTGAAGTTGGGGATAGAACAAAACTCCAATAATGAAATCAAAAAGATATCAAGGTCTAGAAAGATTAACGATAAGATGTAATCGTCCTTGAACGACTTGAGTGCATCTGATTTTTCATAATGATTCGTGATATTATCATTAGCCTCGGCCTGCCTATTGAATTGTTAAAACGAAATAATTTTGAAGAGAATTGGTCAGAACTAAGAACTATTTGTTGACTTGCGGATAAGGTTTTTGAATTCTTCTGCCTTTGAGAAAAGAAGAAGATAAAGCTCATCTAGATCAGATTTAGAAATTTTCATGCTCCGATTAGCGCTATATATCTTGAATCGATTGATAATTTGTGAAAAAACTGCACCTAACATGAAATCAAGTTCATTAGTAACAGTTTGATCCAAGTCATATTTATTAATTCGCAAGAGTGCCGCAATTGCAGGTATTTCACTCGATGTATCTTCAACCGTCTCTTGAAACAATCCCATTATGTCTTCTTTCAATAAGTTTCGCTCTCTTCTAATTTGGTATCAAAATCCCGTATATAGCCTATTATTGGTCTTTACAATAACCCGAGGTTTGTAAGATACTCTACAGTAGTTATGTGAATGAGTAACGTCATCTATTTTGTAGCATTTACCGCAAACCCATGATACATATTCTTTGCATATATTGCAAATAGCAGAAGGGGTCAAATGAGTCCCGCATGCCTTGCAGGATCCTCTGTCATACATCCTTCATACACTATGATTTCCCTCTATTAGGGTTGTGCTTATGAAAATTGTGGTTCTCTATAGATCCTTATGGACGACATTGACGAATGATTGTGGAAATATGTAAAACTAAGCGATATTGTTATAATGGGTTATACATTAATTCCAAGTTTTTGGTATGCTCACGTTTAGAATTAGCCAGAAGTTAGGCAACAAGAATGGTTTAAATACTATAATTGAGGTGGAACTAATTCACTCAAGCTCCAACTATTGAAATCGAGTCACTTTACTTGGTTAATCAGAACTTAAATATGTAGAGAACAGAACTTTTCTTAATGTCGTCGGTATTCTGCTTTAATGGAGTAAATTCGTATTTTATGGGCCAAAGACAGACAGACGAGCGGACAAAAAATAACCCGCAGCCGAGCACACCTAGAACCGCATCCCAATGTGAACTAAAAATTGACACTTATTCCCGTGAAAAAGAAAACGAAAGTGTCTATCTAGGCAAGAGATTTTTCTTAATGTGTAAATCTTGCTATTGGTGTGCATCATGTTTGATGGATGATCAGGCATATTTTTCAATATGTCCTGAGTGCCTCACCGATAAAATGGAATGGTTGCCCATATCACAGTCTGAATGTTACAAACTCGATTTTGATCAGAGGCTGGGTATGGTTTTACAGTTTTGGAACAATGTTGAGGGGGGTCGTCCTTCATGAATATCGCAGAAAGTGAAATAGCATGTCAAATGATAGCCAAAACTTGCGGATGCAAGGACAGAAACAGAAAAGTAACATATTCCATAATAGATTCTTACCATAACCTCTGCAGCGATAAGAGGGATATAATATTGGCACAGATAGAAGCCTGTGAAAGACTGTCAAAATATACTAAGGATGGAAGTGACCGTATCTTACTCGAACATGAGATAGTGGAATTGAAGTTAGCTTTAGATCTATTACATTAGGTAGACTAGTTCAAGGACTTCGAAAGGCCCCCGTTGGGCTATATTATTGTGTTCTTTTACAAGCTAGAATTGGATTCCAATTCTTTGTTACAGATAGAACGTGCATCTAATTCCAGTCAGATAGCGGACTAATTCCAGTCAGATATCAGTCAGATCAGGATACCCAAATTAGGCTACCCATTACCGGCAGGTGTTGATGAATCCGAACAACCAAACTTATGATATAAATCATCGTGATAAGTTATATTATACGATGGGAGGAAATATCCCTGTAAAGACTAAGCAGAAAGTCCTAAAGCTCTGGCTATCAGGGATTCCAGAAAAAAGATTGCAGAAAAGGTTGGAATAGGTGAAGGAACTGTAACATCTATTGTACAAGAAGCCAAGAAAAATATTCCAGATGTCGATTTATTGCGTGAAGTTGCAACCAAAATAACTCGAAATAATTGGGACATCAATATCTTTTCTTCAGCAATCAGACATCGAAAAATCCTTAACGAAAGGGGCATAACTGATGACCAAATAGATAGTTTAATTGAAAATGTAGATGAGCATTGCTTCAAAAAGCAAATAAGAGTAGAGCAATTTGTTAAACTAGTTCAAGAAGTAGCTGAAACTTTGTTAAAGTATGATTGTCCGATAAATGCGCTGCCTGAATTGACAGCTGAAAAACAAGTAGAATTGATCGAGTTGGAACAAACAATAGAGTCCTTAAAATCCTCCAAGGTAGAATTACTATATGAAAATGAGCTAACTGAAAAGGAAATCAATGATTATTCCCGTGACAAACCTCTTGTGGAGACAATAAAAGGCCTTAGGGAAGAAATAAGGGACCTCAACGCAGGAGCGATGGGAGATAAGGTACGAATATTTGAGCTCGAATCTAAATGGGAGATTCGTGGTGTTAAACCAGAAAACCTCTCGAGAGATGAAGTTCTAGAAGCTGCTCAGTTGTTATTATACAACGCGGCATACTTGGAAAAAGAAATAAAATATATTCAAAAGAAGGCCCCTCATTTGCCCTATACTACCCATGCACCCAGGTTCGTAAATCAAGACCCATCATGACAATAACTCGTACAAAGGGATACGATAGAATTGGAAGACAAGTGCTATTTCTTTTGAATTATTGTCACAAATACGCAATAGACGTAGCAACGAACGGATTCGTTATTACCGATGCTTTCAAAATATTTCGTGCTCCAAACTTTGCCTTGTTAACAATATGCATATTATCTGCGAGTATTGTAAATAACTCCCTCCAGCCAGCTGATGCCCAGCAACGAACCAATATCGTAGCGACAGGCGATTGGGGTTGCAATTCTGATACGAAAAATACCGTAAATAATATTATTGCAAAGAAACCTAACCTGGTCCTTGCTTTGGGAGACTACTCTTACCAACCTACAGCCAAATGCTGGCTTAATGCAATAAAACCTATCGATAAAGTAACTAAGATCAATATAGGAAACCACGAAAATGCTCCAAAATATGGATTAGGCCAATACATGAAACATTTCGGTCTCTCAAGACAATACTATTCTTTCAATCTAAATAAAATCCACGTATTGACAATGGCCACAGAAGTTTCATTTAAGAAAGGATCTGAACAATTCAAATTTGTAGAAAGTGATCTCAAGAAGGCATCTGAGAATCCAAATACAAAATGGATAATTGTAAATCTACACAAACCTCCATATACTTCGCCCAATACCTGCTCATCCGCTTCATGCAAAAGCAGCACCTCCCTAATTAACCCGTATCATCCTTTATTTGATAAGTATGGAGTAGATTTAGTTCTACAAGGCCATATTCACAATTACCAGAGGACGTATCCAATTGAATATAATTTGAAAAATCCCACTAAGCCAACCATAACTTCCAAAAGTACTTCAAAATATAACGACCCCTCGGGAGAAATTTTTGTTGTGATTGGTACCGGTGGTATCAACTTCCATGGACTAACAGGAAAATCGTCATTCGTTGCAAATCAACATGCCATAAGATTTGGATCCCTCAGTATTACAATATCAAGTAATGGTAAGACACTCGACGCAAAGTTTTATGGAAATGATGGTTCCATTAAAGATAGCTTTACAATTACGAAATAATTACCAGCAACCGGGAAGATTGTATTTTTTGTTTCGCAGAAGTAAATTCTTTGATTTCTCAGCTTTTACTTCGACATTGTAGTCAGCACGCGAGCAAATTCTTCAAAGAATTTTCCTGTCTCCATTAGCCTGCGTCGATATATGGACTTCAAAACATACGACGATACCAGTTCAACACCCTCATGTTTATATCTATTGCTATGAAATATCATCTATTGCTCAAATTCGTTAGCCTAGTTGTACTGACAATTTTAATTACAAACATTATTGCAACCAGTATGCTTAGTATGCTTAGTGGTTTTGATCAAGTGGCCATGAAGTATGCCTCTGCCCAGCAAGGACAAGTACGATGTACTAATGGCAGTTTGGTTCCTTCTCCTACCGAATGCCCCTCTACTGATGTGTGTCCGTCCCCCTCTGGACCAAACACTGTGGCTTATTGTAGTCTACGGGAGCCTGAGAAATCTTCTCCCACGGAAAATAATATTCAAGAAAAGCAAGAAGTTGCCATCGCTACAGATAAGGAAAGTTATCATCCAGGTGAGCCTGTAAAAATTATTATACAAAATGTTGGCAATCAACCACTCCGTGTTTCTGGCCTGAACTATAACCTGACGATCATCAATTTGGCCAATAATCAAAGCTATCCTCTGGTTCATGGAAAAACTTCTATACTCGCTGTGGACTCAGGTGCTTCAGCCAATGCCATTTGGGATCAGCTCGATGATAAAGGAAAACAAGTGAGTGCAGGAAACTACACCATTCTTGCAATATTAGGCTCCTTACGCGTAAA
>JBAWET010000051.1:0-1594 GCA_049591355.1 Nitrososphaeraceae archaeon | reverse complement strand
ATGAAATTTCTGAAGAATGGTCATTAAGACCTGTTGTCTGTGTTGATTATTTCCTCTTCGATAGTAATTAATACTCACATTGTATGGTCAATCAAATCAATCCGTATTTGTCAACGCAGACTTACTGAACATACATCCATTATAGTACATTAATAGTAATGTATTTCGTTGGTGTAGCATTCTAAAGATTTGGACCTGGTGCTGATGAAGAAGTAATAATAGTGACAAAAAAGTTGTCTTCTGTTATTCCATCAGAAAATGCAAAGTGGGAGGTTAAAGAAGTTCCTACTCCACAACCTGGCATCAATCAAGTGCTCATAAAAATTCATGCTAGTGGCATATGCTATACAGATGTTCATATTACTAAAGGTGGGCTGGGAGTAAAATTTCCCTATACTATAGGCCACGAGCCTGCGGGAGAAATCGTTGCTTTAGGCGAAGGTGTAACAACAAGAAAAGTTGGAGATAGAGTAGGAGTTCCTTGGTTACAATCAACATGTGGCAGATGTGAATGGTGTCAGAGGGGTAAATTGTTCTTTTGTCAAAATCAGGTAACAACTGGGATAAATATTGCTGGAAGTCATGCAGAATATATGGTTGCTTATGCTGATGCTACTCAATTACTACCTGATGGATTGTCATATGACCAAGCTGCACCAATATTCTGCGCTGGATACACTGTATACAGCGGACTGAGATTTGCATATCCAAAACCTCACGAACGTGTTGCTGTAGTCGGAATTGGAGCTCTGGGTCATCTTGGAATTCAATACTCTAATGCTGCTGGTTTTGAAACAATTGCTGTCACACATTCAAAAGATAAGGAAGAATTAGCATACAAGCTTGGAGCCAATAGTGTTGTCTCAGATGGAGATATGTTGCTAAAAGCAGGTGGCGCAGATGTGATACTAGCTACAAGTAATTTCTACAAGGCAACAACAGATGCAATTAAAGGTCTCAGACCAGATGGACGTGTTATTTTATTGGGATTCTCAACGACAGAACCCCTTGCGATATCTCCAGAAATCTTGTTCAAACATGGTCACATCATAGGTTCTTCACAAAATGATAGAGAGTATCTTTATGAAGCATTGGATTATGTTGCAAAAGGTAAGGTAAGAGTAATGACTGAAATATTCGCCTTAGAGGATATTAGTAATGCATATGAGAAAGTAGCCAATGGGAATGTGCGGTTCAAGGCAGTAATACATCCTACTAAGTAAATTCTGTGGATGGATGTTTAATCTCGCTCATCCCTCTGTTCTACTGTTATCCTCGGAATCTCTTCTCGGATTGGGATTCGAACCATTCGGTTTCACTTGGGGAGTCATACCTTCTATGGTAATACGCTTTATGGCGAATAACTGCGGATGAAAATCATCATCATAAAAGATCTTAAAAACAGGAAAGAAATAACGTCGGTCCAGGTTCAGTTGGATACTATACCCTAGAGTATTTAATCCAATATAGGATTTGAGCTCAGATTTGGTATTTATAATATCATAGCATCAGAAATTCTAAAGACTACCTCAATTAATAGCGATGTTGTAACTATCATTCCTTAGAATAACTCGATCAGTGTATGATAATACAC
>JBAWET010000050.1:0-16880 GCA_049591355.1 Nitrososphaeraceae archaeon | reverse complement strand
ACATAGTGGTGCAGAAGCAGGACTTTCGGTGAATTAGGAGAGAAAAGAAATGAAGAGACATCTAAAGACAAAGATCAAGGTGGCACTAGTAGGATTCATTGAGATTGACCCATTCCAAGCACGATATTGAAGATAGAGGAATCTACTAGTTAATACCGACCTACCAACGGTAGCCAAGAAATAACATGACCGTTACCTATTCTACCACTTAAACAATTTAGACATTAAGTTTTAAAATCACCGCTGCGAGACAATCAACTGGTAGTTAAATTGCGATCGCAGCGGGAGAGAATGAGTT
The DNA here is from genome assembly GCA_049591355.1 of Nitrososphaeraceae archaeon. Taxonomy (GTDB): domain Archaea; phylum Thermoproteota; class Nitrososphaeria; order Nitrososphaerales; family Nitrososphaeraceae; genus TA-21. The sequence continues at coordinate 16,582 of JBAWET010000050.1, read as the reverse complement.
CTCAATGGAGCAGGGGGCTCAGGGATATATCTTCCATACTAGTTTCTTTTTGTTGTCTCAAGGTTGAGATTGTCTGACTTGTGGTTCAGGTCGATTTGTGGACATAAGGATCAGGTCCCAGAAGATACGTCAGGCGATCAAGTCTTTGATTTCATATTTTTCATATTTTTTACCAGTATATTATTATTTACAATATCTATAAATGGAAACACTTACGCTGCAACGCAAATATGTACCAAATATCAATGCAAAACCCCTAGCGTTAGTGATCCTAATCTGAAACTGGAAATCGTGTATCAAGGAAATTATACAGCCGCAAATTATACATATTCTGGATCAAAACTACATCTATCTCCAGTTACCAAGATGGCATTCCTAAGATATAATGATATCTTGATGTTAAACAAGAACGACGGCAAGGTGGTAAGAATTGTAAATCATACTTTGTTACCTCAACCGTTACTTGACCTTAGCGTTGCTAATGCATGGGAACGCGGACTTCTGGGAATAGCAGTCGGGAGGGATGCGGGTAAGGTACATGTTTTTTTATATTAAACTGAATCAAAGACTGGTGACGGAAGCGATATTTGTCCTACAATATTTTGTGCTCAATCCACAGAACCTATACAAAATAAATTATACAGGTATGAATTGAAGAATAACAAACTCATAAATCCCAAACTTTTATTCTCTGCCCCCAAATCAAACGTTGCATCTCACATAGGTGGCGCGCTGGAAATTGGTCCTGATAATAACCTATACCTTATAATTGGCGACATCCATGGATACCAGAACAAGACTACAACACTGGCTCAGAACTATAAAAATGGCCTATTTCCAGATGGTAGAGCAGGGATTCTCAGGCTTACTCAAGACGGGAAAGCCGTTGGAGGTGGCTTATTGGGAAAGAAATATCCACTAAATCTTTACTATGCCTATGGAATAAGAAATGGCTATGGCTTAGATTTTGATCCCGTCTCCGGAAAATTATGGGATACAGAAAATGGACCTGAATATGGTGATGAAATCAATCTTGTAAATCCTGGGTTTGATAGCGGCTGGAATGTAATTCAGGGAATATGGAAGGGTCGCAGTTTATCGAATATTGGTAAAATTGTACTTGACCAACCGCAAGGTTTGGTCAATTTTGGTGGAAGAGGCAAATATAGAGCACCGGAGTTTGTCTGGAATAACACGGCGGCACCTACAGCAGTCAGGTTTCTAAATTCAGACAAATTTGGGAAGAAATATGAAAATGACTTGTTTGTCTCATCTTTTAATCGTGGTGTAATATATCATTTTGAATTGAATGAAAATAGAACCTCACTGAAACTATCTGGTGGATTCAATAGTACGTTAGCAGAGGATCAAAATCCTAAAGATCTAATATTTGCCCGGGGATTAGGTGGAATTACGGATATGCACGTATGGCGTCTGACATGAGATCTCAAATTAAGTTTCTTGAGACGATATACATTTTTGCTAGCATGGCGTAATATAATGTGTTGGTCCATAAGTGTAAAGTATACGGATTGCAATTTGAAGAGGAGAAGCGCTTGCAAATTCATAAAAAGGTTCATGGGCGAAAACCAAAGATAAGTGAATACGGGAGTCCGGAGTTTAGTCAGGACAGATTAAGAGGATAGATACAACTGCACTTTCGTGCAATTACTTACATTGCCAATCTTTGATCATGATCCTTGAAACTAATAAAAGTAGATAAAAGTCCGATCATAGGCTGACGATAAAAATAGGCTTCTGCTTTATACCAAGACAAAACATCGCTGAGGATATAGCACTTTCACAAATTCCCCGGATTAAGTACCTCCTCGTGAAGTAATTTAGACCCCTTAAGTTACCCAAAGGAATTTTTTAAGAGATACCCTCTCACTACTACTCTCGTTAATGACTATTAGCTTACGAGGTTAAGCACTTTAAATGCTGTATTTTACGAACCAATGTTTGGACTTAGATGCATACGGCCTCATTTTGCTCATACGGTGGTTTATATATATAATAAACTCGTATTCTCAAGTATAAAATTAAGATGAAAGATCAAATTGAAACTATTAATCCCGCAACTGCCGAAACTATTAGATCTTATGATATTATGGACACTGAAGCAATTAAACGCATAACACAAGATGCGAGAGGAGCGTTCGGTAAATGGAAAAACATAGATCTTTCTGAGAGAGCAACATACATGCGAAGTCTTGGAAGGATAATGAGAAAGAATAAGGAACAATATGCCAAGATAATTACCGAAGAGATGGGAAAACCTCTGAGGCAATCAATAGCAGAGATTGAAAAGTGTGCCTGGGTATGTGACTATTATTCAGAACATGCTGAACCCTTTCTAAGAGATGAGTTGGTCCCTACGGAGTTTCGTAAGAGCTTTGTATCATTTGAACCTCTTGGAGTAATAGCGTGTATTATGCCATGGAATTTTCCATTTTGGCAGGTCATGAGGTTTGCAGCCCCTGTAGTTACTGCAGGTAACGTTGCAATATTGAAACACTCCAGTGTCTGCCTAGGAAGCTCCCTTGAAATAGCACAAGCTTTCAGGGATGCAGGTTTTCCTGAAAATGTTTTTCAGGTCGTTTTGGGTGATTATCGAACCGGAGAATCCCTCGTCCAATCTGACATTGATGCGGTTTCTGTTACAGGAAGTGTAAGCACAGGGAAAAGGGTTGGAGAACTTGCAACTAGGGGCCTGAAGAAGTTTGTTCTGGAGCTTGGAGGCAGTGACCCATTTATTGTCCTGGAAGATGCAGATCTAAATCAGACTGCACATATGGCAGCTCAGTCCAGACTACTGAACACCGGTCAGAGCTGCATTTCTGCGAAACGATTCATAGTTGTAAAGGAGGTTGTCAAGAAATTCACCGACCTTTTTGTTGAAGAGACAAAAGCGGAAGTAGTAGGAGATCCGATGGATTATAGAACAACTGTGGGTCCACTGGTAAGAGAAAATCAAAGGACTACCATTGATGAACAGGTACAGGAGGCAAGAAGTCATGGGGCAGAAATTCTGTTAGGTGGAAGAAGAATCGAAAGTAAAGGTTTCTTTTTTGAACCTACAGTGATTTCCAAAGTAAATCATGATATGAGAGTGCTGAAAGAGGAAGTATTTGGACCTGTAGCTCCTATCTTAGTTGTTGAAAACGAAGAAGAAGCAATAACAGAAGCCAATAACTCTGAATTTGGTCTAGGAGCAAGCATATGGACAAACAATATCGAGAAGGGAGTAAGGCTTGCCAAAAGAATTCAAAGCGGCATTGTTTCTGTGAATGAAATGGTTAGATCCGATCCAAGGATGCCTTTTGGAGGTATCAAGAATTCTGGAATAGGGAGAGAATTGTCAGAATTTGGTATCAAGGAATTTGTGAACATTAAATCTGTGGTAGTGAAGGACATCTCAAGTAGGCTGCTTGTTGAATAAGTTATTGAAGAAGAATGGTAAAATTCTCAAATACGGATTCCTTGAATCACTAAATAAGAATTTCTTTTTGATAAAGCAAATTGACCTTGGAATCCAAATTCATTTTTTAGTATAACGCTTACAGTCAAAAGCTATAGTTAGTACCCTGACCTGCATTATTTTTCCCCTTCTCTCTCTAGTGGTAACATAGTGATAACAGGGCTGCGCAATACTATATCTAACAAGTAGTGTGGAATTGCTAGAAATATCAAACGGCTTTTTGAATAAAGCTAGCTCTGCTCTGGGTTCATTTCAATTCCGATTCCAGTCTCTTAACGCCATCAAGTACTTTGGAATGGTCCGCTCCTACTTCAGCTGTAATGTACAGAAGATGATCATTTCCCAAGGGCATTGTAATTCTTTTTATTTTTTCATATTCTGCCAGAACATACTTGCCCTTTCCTATCTTGCCTGCAAGTTCCGTACGGGTCTTCCATGCGTTGACAGCCATCTCTAGAGACTTTTTACTTTCTTCTGGACTTAGCAAATTGATTACTCCAGGTCTATGATCTGAGAACATAATTTTTCCATTCGAATCGCAAATTGTGACTAGTCTAATTTTTTGGTCAAGATTCATGATATGCGCATGAATGTTTTGATAATTCATAAAACATACTGAATTTTGAATGTAATAAAGTTTTCATACTTAATATTTCACATGTCATGCCGTTACATTGTCAAGATTTATCACAAATCTTCCAAAATAATGGCTCAAGGCACACCATAAAAACCGAGAGAAATTTGTGCGATGATAGGACGTGTCTTTCTGCGTCATACCTGCTGTCGTCACATCGATTGAGCTAGAGGACAAAACACTATACAAAATAAAAACAAAATCTGTCCCGGGTATTTACTTATGATATTTCTTTATCCTCTCGACAGCAACAGGAGGATTAATACCTGTAGGTGGTAATGGTATGTTAGGTGGAACCCTAATACTTGCAGGTGGTGCAATGGTAAAGAGTTTTCCGAAAATAGTTGGTAACTCAATATTGCTTGGAAATAACAATGGCATACGTTCTACTGATCCTGTATATTACGATGAGGTTAGACTCGTTCGAACCTACGAACAAGATCAATTAAGTTTTATCATAACATGAAATACTATCCTAAAATAAGGAGCAGTAGAAAAGTGGATCAAGCAGTCTATGGGTCTGACTATGACTTTAAGTACTAAATATACGCATTCATGACGACTAATTCTGAATTGCCGTCAACGTAAGTGTGTGCTTGATCCTTTCTATCTTTCGCAATTGAATTGATATGATTTCTTTTAGCTTTTCATGACTTTCAGCGTTTATTTTAACTAGAATATCATAAGGACCTTCAACCCTGTTTGCCTCCGAAATGTTAGAAATAGTATTGAGCATAGTAATTATTCCTTCGATATCTTCCGGATCACAGCTAATTAGAACGTAGGCGGTCTGCATGACTTTTATCCGAGTATTATCCGTTTACCAATTTCAGGATATTCTCTATAATCCTTGTGTGATGTGCTTCGACTTCCGTTGTGACGAGTAAGAGGTGATCATTTCTTAGTGGAATTGTTATACGTTTTATCTTCTCATATTCGGCCATGGCATATCTTCCTCTGCCTGTCTTAGGAGATAAAGAATTACGTAAGCCCCATCTGGCCAATGCCTGAACGTTTGATTTTTTTGTCTCTTCAGATGAAAGTATATTATTTACACCATCTCGCTGACCTCCATACTTTATTTCTCCTGTGTCATCACACACACCAGCAAATCGGATCTTTGGATCTAAGTCAGAGATCTCCCTGCACAACTTGGCATAATCCATATCTATTTTGTAATTTCCTATTACTAAAAGATTTATCTATTTGTGAATTTGTAGGTTTCACTTACCTATACTAATGTTTATGAGAAGCTGTTCCTCCTCTAATACCTCTGGTGTAGTCAACATTAATTTCAAAAGCCTCTCTAGCCCCGGATAATTCCTTGAAGACTTTCAATGTCAATATCTGATCAACAAAAGCAATGTGTTGTCGTTGCCCCAATAGCTGCACGATTTCTATCTTACTGCAAAAGATTGTCCCTGTTTGATTCTGATCTGTTCTAGGTTTATTGAATATCCAATCATTATGGCCCCGCCATGAGATTAGGTCTTGTGGAACTTGAAAAAGAAATGGTGCAAGAGTAGATAGCTGACAACAACTTTCAGTGGATGCTAAATAAATGAACTTCCTCAAAAGACTTAGAACTCGAGTACGATTGTTTTATTACCGACTTCAACCAAAGAAAAAAGCGAATGAGGAACGCCATGGCAGAGAAGTTGATTTCCGACATACTCTCACAAGACGAAGTTATTCTTTCAATCAATAGTGGAAGCGGGATCTGTGAGGCGAGGGTAGAGAAGAATCTACCCTTTCGTATTCGAGAACAATGGGCGACAATCGGACACGAAGACAGATCGTGGCATATACATCTAAATCTAGAGGAAGTTGCAGAAGCTAGGTTTGTAACCGAAACAAGAACGAATGGCTTAATTAGTTATAGCATAAGATTCAATGATTCAAAAGGCAATTTGGCTATGCGTGCTAATTTTGTGAAGATGTATGATAAACAAGGAAAGATTATTCAAGATAGAGTTGCAAAATATGATGAGATCTTCAAAAAGTACGGTGAGGAAGAAATAATCTATTTAGGTAGAAAATGACTTTAGTGCAGCTTCGCGCCTATTAAACCATTTTTCATTTTTGATCTGATTCCTCAAGCATGAATCGCTTCAAAAGTAGCTCACCGATAAGCGCGGACTATTTAATTTCTTCTGCTTAAAGAATTCTGAATCCTCATCTCAATCGCACTGATTGAAAACGTACAAGTCGAGTAAAAAGAACATAGTTTATTTCTAAATTATTATTAATTTACTACAGAAGTTTCGAGTTTATGGATTTGCCGTAGTTTGATTTGATGGAGCGAAAACTTGGATTCGCTTATTACCAATGTCGACTACATAAACGTACCCAGAAGGATCCACTGTTAAACCCATGGGACCGTTAAATTGTCCATCGCCACTACCTGAGCTTCCCCATTTTGTTACGAATTGACCATCGGCTGTAAATTTCTGAACTCTATTGTTACCTATATCACTTACATAAATAAAACCAGAAGAGTCTATAGCAATACCTCCAGGGCGATCAAATTGTCCATCACCTCTCCCTGAATCACCCCATTTAGAAATGAATTTACCATTGCCATCGAACTTTTGAATCCTGTCGTTGCCACTATCTACAACATATACAAGACCTTGGGGATCGACCAAGATATCAGTTGGGTTCATAAATTGACCATCATTTCTTCCCACTGTTCCCCATTGCATTATAAAGTCACCATTGCTGTCAAACTTTTGCACCCTATTATTCTCTCCAAAATCATTCACATAGACATTTCCAGATGAATCTACGCCGATTCCAGATGGATTAATGAATGCTCCAGGCTGCAGTCCGACTGTACCCCATCCAGTAATGTATGTACCATTGTCAGTGAATTTTTGTATTCCATTATCGGGATTTCCGTTATCAGTCACGTACACATGATCTGAGGAGTCCACAGTCAGTCCTGCTGGATTCGTGAATCTTCCTGGCCCAAATCCAAGGAAGCCCCATGAAGTAATATAAGTCCCATTCTTGGTAAACTTCTGTACATCGTGTGTTACAGCAGTGAGATCGGTTACGTATAGATAACCTTTTGAATCTATGGCTATCTCGATCGGTTGAGAGAACTTTCCTGCTACTGCCCCATACGAACCCCACTTGCGTACAAATGAATACTGATCAGCACCATATACAGATATTGCTCCGTTTAAAATCATTGATGATGAAAAGACAACTGCCAAAACGAAAAAAGTTACAATCCTAGAATCCATGAATATCTACTCGATAAAGAAAACGGTCGTATTTATGTATTCATATGAATCAGTGTTTGAAAAGGTAACCTCTAAAGCCTGTCCTCCAACTATCTCGAGGAATTAGAATTCGAATTTGCCCTATCGAATCCAGCATCTGGTTTCATTATAGTTCCGTATATAGGTGTATTTCCGAAATGATTATCAACCATTGAAGGGTCTACCCATATACTCACTACTTTATTGCCCATGAATTTGATCGTTGTTGGTACATTTTGTACTAAACCATTTCGCAAGCTTGCAGAAGAAGAGCCATTGAAAACCAGAGTAGAATTGCCTTCTGTTGATTTCCCTTTCAATATAAAGTTAGTTATTGCGTGTGTATGAGCGTTCTTTCCGTCTAACATAACCATCTCAAACGAGGTGCTGAATGCAGACGAGTTTGCTTTGTCATTTTCTGACATGTTAATTAAGTTTGATTTCCAATGACCCGACAATAACCATGCCGGCTTACCATCCTTATCATTCTGAATGCTGGCTATGTTACCGAACAGAAATTTACCTTCACCATAAATGCTCGGAGGGAACGCGCTCACTTTTCCTATAGACAGTACAGCGGAGCTTCCCATAATAAGAAACCCTATTGCAGTCACTCCCAAAGCCAGGCCGTATTCCTTCAAAATACTTTTCATTCATAGTAATAATGGGAGAAGCTTAACTTAAAGGTAACTCAATTCAACTCCATAACAGCTACTCACTAAAATAAGACGTTGATATTATCGTACATGTGGATATGATATTTTTAAAAACTCACGACTGAGATATATTCTATGTTGACTTGAAAAGGACGTATGGAGCATCAGATCTGAAGTCAGTTTATAGAGTTACAAACCCATGTATCCAGTTCAGTAGTTATGTTTAGGACTCATCATTGAACATTCAAGGATCATTTTACATAAATTCAAAAATATTTGCAACGATTAGAATATTGACGATTGTTTTGCGATCAACGAGTAGTTGAATATCACAATGCTGAATAACTTATCATCATGAAATATTTATTTAGAGATCCTACTTTGAAGCATCCACTAACTCCGAATAGAATAGTTGTTCTCATGGTCGCATTAATGTTCATGACTAACAGTTGTCTATGTAATCCTAATAACGCAGATGGTGACGGGCTTACCCAGGCAAATATGGTGGCTTCACAAGACAATAATAAGAAGGCAACTCTTTTTGTTGGAATATCTCCTTTATTATTAAATAATGGAATTGTTGATGACTTCATAATCAGGTTCGAATTGTACAACATTGCTAACCAGAGTCGTTATCCTAACGCCACTTATCATATATCAATCGTAAAGAATTAATATTCTCCAAATGAGAAAGATCGAAGTATTTTAGATGGTACCTTCATTACAAGGAATGGATTCTTAACGCTTTACATTAATAATTCTGACAAGAATGAACAATCGGTATCTCAAAAGGAGGGCAGTACTTTTCCACTAATTTGTCACACAGACAAAAACGACCGCGTGAATCTGAAACTTCCCTTCCAACTTCAGAGTGGTTAGTATCACATTCGTTCTATTGTTACTACTACTAGAGATCCATCGCTTTCATTTGATCTGGTTTTGCAGGTTGGCGCGATTTATAACAAGACATTAACTTTTGGTCAGCATATGATCAATGTAACCGCGATATCATTTTATGACAAGATAGTCGATTTTTCAATTGATATTGCCAAAAGAACCTTCATGTGGGGAGTTCCCTTTGAATATAATTCGACTAGAATCGATGATGGTAAAGTTAGAGTTCATGAAGAAGTTATTATCCCCAATGTTTTACTGAAATCTATGAATGCTAGTGGTTTTAATATGACCATGAACAATCGGCACTTTGATGAATCATTGTACATTGTTGATCCTTTCACAAATGAAAACGAAACGATAATTCACTATGTGCCTAAGGATAATTCCCTTTTTGAAATCTCAAACAACAATGGAACAGAGAGAGATAATTGGTTGATGAAATATGTTATATTCGTCAAGTAACAATATATGTCAAGTCCACTATTACTAGTGAACAAAATTAATAATATTGATCCAGAACATAACCAAATTTACTTACTCTAATTGGTGGATACTGACTACTAAAGCAACTTTTCAGTATTTTATTTGAAAGCATGGTCAACGGAAAAAGCATATTTATTAACTTAAGTCACATTTACACTTTCTTCCGATAGAAATTTAAAAATGAACCTTTAGTCTACCCTATTCCACTGTCATTTTCCGAATTCCACTCATCGCCGAACTGATCATCGTAGAATAATTCAATGCTAGACAAAGGCGAATGAGAGCTGACATCAATATGGATAAGGAAATAAAATTACGTATTATTAATAGTATGACGGCAATAGTACATGATGAGTCAGCATGTATTTTACCTAGTATTATTAACTCATATTGCTGGGTGAATTGTTAAGAATTAAGGGAAGAGTAAGATTATCAGATCTTATTATTGTGGTTCTAGTTTTGGCAATATTTCTGCAGATTGGAGAGGACAAAGCGTTACTTTTTAGTCTTTATGCGCCGGCTCACGCTCACTTTTTTGGTGCTACAAAAACCGTGAATGGTTATCAGATAGTTTTTCAACCAGCCCCTTCTGTTCCCCTAGCTGGAGACAATTCTACACTACTTAATTTCAGTGTCCTTGATAAGGATAATCAAAATGTAAACAATATCTTTGCTTCCCTGATAATCAAAGAGAAAAATTCGGGCGATGTGGTCAAAGTCTTTCCATTCAAATTTTATGAATTTAGTGACCTCACCTTTCCCTTTAGCTTCAAGAAGATAGGTGACTACGTCGTAACTCTTCAAACTAGGATAAACGGCGACCCGATCTATGGAGACAATCCTCTTTCTGTAGATTTTGATTTGTCTGCTGGCAATCCGAATCAGATAATACCATTCGATGAATTAATAACATACTATGTCATTCCAGCATCCATAGTAATTTTGGCCATTGCAATTTATTTGAGACGAAAAAACAAGATCTAATTTGATAATTTCAATAACCAATTCTAACTGATATGTTATCCCTTTCACCAACGAAATTTGATGATGAGATTCTATTCATAAATAGTCTTTCTGAAAAAAAGATTCGATTTGTCCACTACACAATGTTTTACATTACCCTGAAATAGAAATGGTTTTGGGTAAATCCTAGATAATAAGGAATTTCATCAAGGCTAATGCGAGAGTTATCTTAGGAAGGAAAGAAGATGAAAAGTCAATAGGATTCTATATTCTTTTCAAAAAAAATTTTAAGACCTTCTTAAAGAACCTGAAGAGTCTCTAATTAACTATTCAACCATATCCAAAATCGTTTAAATTATAGCCAGAGCTCTTCAATGAGTTCATTACAAAGTCTCTAAATTCATCGTCAGGATTCCAAGCGCATTCTGGACCGTACAAAACTATGGTGTTGAACCGTCCCGTTGCGGGATGTTCGGAATTCTTTCTTCCGCATTTGATGCATATTTTTTCGACATCTTCCAATCTCTCGCTAGATCCCATAGTCAACGCCAATAGCTGTACCTGAGTCACCGTGCATATACTTTACTGGCAAAATATCACTCATATTCTCCCTACTCAGTAAAAGACCCTACGAGCTTAACTGAATGGCAATCTTGGTGTGAGATACTTTAATTTCGGAAATTAATTGATTTGGACTGTCATTACTCCTAATCAAGAGTATTGTCTATTCAGGTCGCGTATCTTGCTGGCCGCCTTGCAGACAAATTGCCATAACAGTCGAAGAGTTTATTATTGCTGCTCACTGCAATCGTCCCTCCGTTATGAAATTGGGACCATCCTTATTCACACCAGAATCTGAATAACTGAAAATACCGATTTGTTCGGCATAAGCTCAAAAACTATATTTTTGTCTTGCGTGATAATGAAAAGCCGGCAATTATTATACCCGCCAAACCCACTCCGATGGCAGTCACACTGATCATGTATGTTCGATCTGCGCTCTGATTGATAGAATTAATTGAGTTTTGTACATTTTGAAGATTCTTTCCAAGTTGTCCAATATTCTCTTGCGCATCCTGTAGATCATTGGATAATTGACTTAGAGTTCCCTCAACTTTTGAAACTAGAGCATTGTTAGTGCTAGCGTCAGCGGGTGAAGTATCTGGGAATGAAATTCCTTGCTTACCTTCCACTGCATCGAGCTGAATTTCTCCATTGATCTTCTGTCCCTGAACATCGCCCTTAAGAACTATGGAATATGCACCAACTCGTGTAGGAATTAACTTGCCTTCATATGAACCATCAGTCGTTTCTGAAGGCAGAAGATCTAGATTCTTTGTTAATGTCCCATATTTTACTGAAGCTGATAAATTGGAGAATGCATTCAACACTGGAGATATACCTTTTCCCGACCCTTTTTGGATCTCTATCAATACGTTATTTAAATCGCCTACAAGAGCAGGCTCATTTACCCAGCCGACGAGAATAGTAACGTTTCCAAACTTTTTGGTTAAATGACCATAGGTGGGTATGTAACTGTAATAAAGCAAAAATGCGATTGTGAATGACGACAACAAAAACATAACCAATATGAAACGAATAGACTTCAATTTTAAGTATCATCTATCATATTCGACGCTTAAATCTTTCCCCAATATTCGACGACTGTGCCAGTTATGAGGGAAATAATAAAATACACTATGCGTGTGTATACCAGATGCTACTTGTCTGTTAGAGTTAACTATTTTACAAAGCAGCGATATAGGAATCTACTTCTAACAGTATTTGTATTGGCAATTGCTTCATTTCTTATCTGTGGTACGATGGAGAAATCATATGGCCATGCGTTTCTTACAAATAGTAATCCAGGGGCTTCTCAATCATTATCTTCTCCCCCTGGAAAGATAGAAGCCTTCTTTAGTGAACCAGTCGATATCAAATATAGCCAAGTAAAAGTTCTTGATCCCAATGGGAAAGAAGTGGATAACAAAGATATCCACCACATTGATGGAGACCAGTCCTCACTAAGTGTTACACTACCACGGCTAGAGGACGGAGTATACACTGTGTCTACAAATGTACTGTCACAAACTGATGGCCATGTTACAAAAAGTGCTTTTGTATTCGCTGTTGGCCAGGCCGCGATTCCTTCGAACTTGTCAAGCACTAAATCGGAATCATCTATCATATATGTACCTGAAGCAATTGCAAGATTTCCTACCCTTGTAGGACAGGTCATAATAGTGGGTGGCGCATTCAGCGTGCTTTGGCTCTGGAGGCCCTTTTCAAAGATACAATGGCTTTCAGATATCCTTCTGGAAACTAGAAAGAATATTGACAAAAGGTTGGTTTCCTTGTTCCTACTAGGATCTGTAATTTTAGTGGTATCAGATTTCGCTATAGTCGTTTTTCAAGCATTCGCAATCTCGGCCACTTTCTTAGATGTTCTTACTACTAGATTTGGTATGGTGTTGGTTGCAAGGATCTTTTTATCACTTACACTCTTGGGAGTATCCTTATTTGAATTTCGTAGGTTCAGAAAATCCAAGACGGTTTTATCCAAAGGAGAAATGACAGGAATAATTTCACTGGGTATTACCTTAATTCTTACAACTAGTCTGATCGGTCATGGGGCTGCTAATAACCAGTTTTCATCTATAGCTATTGATTTTGTGCACAACCTGACGGCATCAATATGGATTGGGGGCGTTATCTACTTGGCGTTTGTTCTCATTCCTAAACTCAAAGGCGAACATTCTCTCAACGAATACACAAAAATTGCATTTCTCACAATACTTATCCCAAGATTTTCAACCTCTGTGATAGTTGTGCTTGGCTTTATCGTAATAACCGGTCCTTTCCTACTTTACATTCTTGAAAACCGTATTGACCTGCTAATATCTTCGCTCTATGGTAAGACCATAATCGTAAAGCTTACTTTAGCTACAATTATGTTGGCGCTGGGGGCATATAATCAATTAATAATTTACAGGGACTCTATGAAGTATACATCCGTGCCTATAACTGTGGCAGAAGGTCATAAAGCATCAAAGACTAGTCCGGATTTCGATCCTCCTCCAGGTAAGAGACAAAACAAACCTACTGGAAAAAGTCGTGACATAGTTTCTAGATTTTCCAGGAGCACAAAAATAGAAAGCGTTGTCGGGATTATTCTTTTAGCGTCGGTTGCATTTCTTGTAAATACAGGATTGCCTCAAAGTGAATTTCAGAATCAATTTCGACAACAAGAGTCCTCCAGCAGTGTGACATCCTCCGTGACCGGGGTCGAGACCTTTAAAGCAACTAGCTTTATTGATAATGATACACGAGTGGTCCTCTCTATAACTCCATTTGCCGTAGGGAGTAACAATTTCTCCATTTCATTTGTTGATTCAAAAAACAAGCCCATAGATATGAAACTAGCAGAGATGAAGTATACAGAGATTGAGAAGTCTATTGGGCCTATTGATGTTGAGCTTCAACCAGTATCAAAAGGCGTCTTCTTTGTGAAAGCAGCGTTTGGGATTCCTGGTGTATGGTACATACAAATAGAAGGTGTCCCGAATAAGTCTAATGTCCCTCGAGTAGTCGCTACGTTTGAAAATATTGTCGTAAAACCAAAGCTCGATCAGTTGCAGTTCAATGCGAACAGGTTCGAGATACCCGGTAATAGGAGTCAACCACTGTATCCGATTTACGATAGTAATAGGAATGCCGTCTGGGTCGGAGACACTACAATTGATAGTGGACGAATACTCGAATTCAGATTAGACTCCAACAAATATATCGAACATAAGATAGATGGAACTAGTATTATTACAGTGGCTGCGCAGGACAGTAACGGAAGGATCTGGTATATTGACCCATTAACAAGACATCTAGGCAGTTATGACCCTTCAACCAGTAGTAACAAATTGTACGGATTACCAAACAGAGTTATTCCTTCGGCGATTGCAATTGACATCGCTAACAAAGTATGGATCACATCCCCTCCAACAAACGAAATTTTGAGATTTGATCCAAGTAAAGGAAACTTTACATCCAAATTTCACTTACAAAGTAAAGATGCAAGCCCAATCGCCATTGCCATAGATTCTGTATCAGATATAATTTGGGTCGCAGATGAAAAGGGAAAGCTTGTAAAGATTGATCCTAGTAAAAACTACACATTAACAGAATTTGTGCCCCGTGGAATAAATGAAACATTGAGGAGTCCCACCGCCTTGCTTGTGGACCAAGTCAGTGGCAGCATTTACATCTCCCAACATGAAGGCAACAGGGTCTCGAAGTTCAATCCGCTTACACACGCCTTTAACCATTATCGGCCTCTGGATCCCAATGGACTTCCGTTTGGCATGACGTTAGACAAGTATCGTAATCTATGGGTAGCTGAACACACAATTAACAAGATAGCCGTAATAGACCAACAAACTGGTAAAGTTAGAGAAGTAACATTGCCAGGACAATCCCCATTTGTTCAATGGCTCACGTCAGATTCAGAAGGTAATGTCTGGTTTGCAGAACAGAAAGGTAACGCACTTGGAGTGATTAAAAGTACAGTCGTATCTGGAATACCGGAGGTAGGCAGCGTAGAATCAGGTAAAGGCATTGCTAAAAAAACTTCGTTTGAAGGATTACCTTACAGTCAAATTGTTGCACCTAGCGTTACAATAGCTCTGATCATAATCGCGTTTATGTATGTAAAAAGTGTGATTGATTTTAAAACAAGTTTAGTTAAACTGAATAAGGGGCGCAAGGAAAATTGAGTGCTCCACTCATCTCCTATGTCTTTAATCGTGAGTTGCTTGTTAGAATCACCACTGTATGTGTCCAAGTCATTTGGCATTGGCTATTTATTATTGTTCTAATTAGCAGGTAATATTACCAAATTATAACTAGGTTATGGCTTTAATTAAGAATATTTTACTTGTATATATAATATCGATTCGAGGCCCTTCGGATGCTTTACATATAAATCCGAATAGGATGTTAGATTCAACCTATTTTCCGGAATTATCCGCAGATATTGACATGGGTTCGATAGAATCAACTATACCATATATAGGCTTCCCAAAGAAGTGATTATGAGTTGCAATTTTATCCAAGTAAATTTTCAATATGTTGTTGCCGTACATTGAGACAGTAATGGGTATTCCCTTCCATTCCAGTCCACTATTTGTAGTAACGTCAGCAGAGCCTAAGAAAGATAATGTATTATTTTCTGAATTAAAGTAAAAGTTCCCTCCCTTATCGGTGTTTGATGTCAACAAAGAAATTCCTAGTGGGGAAGGTTTCTGAGGTTTATATACAATCAGATGAAAATGCTGTTGCTGACCTTCAGTAGTTATCATAGTTATATTCGACTTAAAATAAGTTACAGTTTCATTCGCGACGTCAAGCCTCCATTTGCCCCCTAAGACATATTTTGCTGATATATTGACATTTAGATTTTGTTGGCTATCATTCTTAATTGTTCCTTGATTCGGTAAGACATGGTCAAATATGACTGTATCAATGGTTCCTTCCGCGTTAAACGATTCATTTGGGTGTTGCAAAATTGAACGATTGGCATTAAAATCGTCCGAGCGATCCGAGCTACTGGAGTTAAGGGCCTGACCTTGTTGTGCAAAAATAGACTCATTGTTGATTGACAAGACTATCAATAAAGACAGTAAACTAATGGTAACCATGGTGATTATTACGGCAGGTCGGATTGGGAAAAAAATATCTAACGCAACATTCATAGTGAAGATCGACTCGTCCTTCGAGTTAAAGTTTTCTAATATTCCCAGGTGATATATGTTCAATTCTAGTGAGTTACGAACAATTCGAAAAACCGTAATCTTACAAGTTATTGAACATGAACAAACTTTTTGCCGCCAATTATCTTGAAGTCTCTTTAAAAAATTAAAGGATATCAATCAAATGCCTTTTTTTTAGTTACTGTAATTTCTACATCTAGGATACATACATGCCTTTTTTAATGAGCCACAATAAATTTAAAAATTTTAGTATGTAGTTCAGTGACTTTTGAGGTATAACAGATGTATAGCCCCCGTCAGCGCAAACCTACACGGGCGTGGGCAGAAAAAGTTAGCGAACACTTTGAACTTTAGAACTGTGATCCTTATGAGCATCTAGTGTTGACCAACCCAGTAGTGCCAGAGAATCTTAAATACAAGATCACAATAAACTACTC
>JBAWET010000049.1:0-4931 GCA_049591355.1 Nitrososphaeraceae archaeon | reverse complement strand
GGACACGTAATACCGATCGACAAAGAATCTAAGATAGGTAAACTACTTACAAAATATAAACCGTCCTCCACTACCCTTGAATAGTACTAGGATAATAGAGACATTATGGAGATGTCACTTTCTGATCAGGAGAGCCCTTTCTGACATTTTACGCCTCTCCAATTTGAATCTCCTCAGGAGGATTGTTTGTGAAAAATGTGGAAAACGATTTGCGAAAATTGAGAACTACATGCAACATTTTCAGATAGTGCATGAAGATGAAATGTATGAATGCAAACAATGCAATATGAAAATAAGCGGCATGGAAGAAATGCGAAAACATATTTGGGCAAATCATCGATACTCAAAAAGAATCTGACATACAATACAAATGTTCTCCAACCCTTGTGCAACGTTTCAGTATTCTCTTCTTGATTAAACAATAAAATATGCTTGCGTCAAATCTAATTACATGAAAACCTGTCTCAAATGTGGAAAACAGTTTGACGAAAATGCAATTGAAGATTCTGATTCGGCAAAGTATCCATCATGTAATTCATGTTGGAAAGAATGGACTACTTATGCTGTTATCGTGATCAATGAGATGCGTTTGGACATGTCCCTTCCTGAGCATAGGAAGGCGCTACGGAAATACGAGCGAATATTCTTTGGCCTCGAAAAAGGAGAAGAAATAAAGAAGAACCCCGACGAAGGGAGCAATGTCAACTAGAGATTTGCATAGCAAGTTTAAGTTTCCGGGGTAGCATTTTTATTGACTCGTTGGGATGGGGTCTTAAAAAAATGGCTTCCTTTACGCAAATCATGATTTTCTCCCGGTCTTCTTTCTGAAGCAGATAGTACGCATTCAAAAACCTTTCTGAATATTTACGAATGAAATTCTTATCGTTTAGGAAAGCTTTACAATACGTTACCATGAGCTGTGTTAGAACACTTGATTCTACCTCGCACATTGCCCTGATCCAAGATCCAAGTAACTCGACCATTTTATTGGGTTCTATTAATGATGTGCAACTGAATGCACGGGATATACTTTCTAATCTTTCTGTCTCTGCCATAGATATCAACTCCTTAACTTTTCTTCTAGCTAAGGATAGCCTGAGAAATTCTGGTAGATTTGCCATAATAAAAAGCAGTCTTTCAATATCCTCGTCATTTGCAAGCATGTGATTTATCATCAAATTCCCCGAACTAAAGGATTGCTTCCTACTCTATACAAATAATCGGGTTATTTCCCTCATATAACCATTATTCACTCTAATCTATCTGGGTAGAAAACAAAGCAATTAATACAGATTGATAATAGATTATCTGTTTTGCAGATGATAACTCGATCAATGGCATAGACATTTATAGAATGCGATATACCTCTGGAAGAAACAATTAATGAAGTGCTAGAAATCATGATTTCAATTTATTTACTTTTTTTTAATAATCCCTGCTTATCCTTATATTAGTTTGTGAGAATGATTCTATCATGTCTTGTACTGTTGCTGTCGGTGGTTTCTTCGGTGACGAAGGAAAGGGTAAGATTATAGCTTATTTATCAATTAAGGATTCCACTGCAATAGCAGTGAGAGGCGGCGTAGGTGCAAATGCAGGTCATACTTTTGTTTACCGTGATCATACCTACAAGGTACGGATGCTGCCAAGTGCCATCTTAAATCAATCGACAAGATTGCTTCTGGGAGCAGGGGTGTTGGTCACACCTAGCATCTTGATTGAGGAAATTCAAAAATATTCAACTAGCAATAGAACGCTTATTGATAATCAATGTGGCATTATCGAAGAAGCACACATGCTGAGAGACAGTACCTCAGACTATCTTAAGAACATTGTTGGAACAACTGGTACTGGTACTGGTCCCGCCAACTCAGATAGAGCACTTCGTACACTGAAATTGGCAAGGGAAGTCCCAGAATTATCACCGTATCTTTGCGACGTCGGCAGCATAGTAAATGAAGCCATTGATGAAAAAAGATCAGTGCTTGTAGAGGGAACGCAAGGTACTTATCTGTCCCTTTATCATGGAGGTTATCCCTACGTTACTTCAAAGGATGTTACTGCATCAGGTATTTGTTCTGATGTTGGGATAGGTCCAAAGAGTGTCGACGAAGTCCTTGTGGTCTTTAAGTCTTTTGTAACCAGAGTAGGTGCTGGTCCCCTTCTAAATGAAGTTACCCCTGAAGAAGCGGTAGCACGTGGGTGGACAGAGTACGGAAGTGTAACTGGTAGACAAAGGAGATCCTCATCCTTTAATATGGATTTGGCCAAAAAGTCAGTGAAGATAAATAGTGCAACGCAGCTAGCAATTACTAAAATGGATGTTTTATTTCCTCTATGTGCCGGCGTAAGAGAATTTTCAAAACTTACTGATGACGCTAAGAAATTCATTCAATGGATTGAGGATGAAACCGGTGTAAAGGTTGTCCTGATAGGAACAGGAGCTGATATATTTGACATCATAGATCTTCGCGAGATCCGTTAAATCCATCCTACATGAGCCCTGACTGAAAATTTTGAGAAGATAGTCTTAGGGTTAATGTAATTGCTATACAATTTTTTGCCTACTTAGTTTTGTTTGCAGGCAATAAGTTAAACCACCCTATGTCCAGAATCATTGCTAATTCGCATGAATAACATCTCAAAGTGAAATATCACATAAACTCACGGCCAGAAACCGTTTGGTCACTGATTGTAGTCGGAGGATATTAATAATCTTAACAAAGAACGATAGACTGTTGCAATCCCGCGCGCCATGCTATATAGAAATTTCAACGATTCAAGATTTTGGGAGGTTAGTATGTGCTTTTGAACGGACTCCCCTTCTCACATTTTCTTTTAAAAGAAACGAAGAGCACCTGCTCGCCACGCAGATGGATTTTATCAGTAACATTCCCCTTATTTACTTCGTAAAACATCCAAAGGACGGTCAATTTCTTGCCTATAGGCATAGCGGCGGAACAGAAGAGGTAATAGTGGTGGATTCCATTTTGAATCCAGCATACATCTATTCACCTATCATATCTATAGAAAAATTCCCCAAAGCGTTTTCTCGAACTGCAAGGATAGCGAAGAATACCGGATATGTCCCGATAAAATTAAAGGATCTCTCTAGCCTAGCAAAAGTTGCCTCGTACAGAATGAATTATGATGAGTCGCCTTTACCTTTGTTTGTTTTCAAGTCAAAGGCAAGTCATGTAATTGGCACAACTGTTACACTTGGGGAGTCTGACAGTATCGCATATTTCTATTATGTTACTAGTGTAGAGGAGCCATTAAGTTCATTCATAAAATATTCTAGCCAGAAAAATGAGCAACCGACCTTTTCGAACAATATACATGAACACGGCTCAATCTACATAAAGCTCGTACGACTTGCAAGCACTAATCCATTGGTGACAATTTATGAATAGAACAACTTTGTCCTATGCACGTCGTATAAAAAAATGTTCAGATGCAAAAAAAAGCAGCATGGTTCTTGCCCTCGACTCGCAATACTCGAATGACAAACAAATCAAAACTATTGAAAAAATATTGGATGGATTAGAAGCATACATTTGTGCTATCAAAATCAATTTCCATATTCTTTTATCCTTTTCTAGAGAACAGGTGAAAGCGCTTAATGAACTAGCCCATTCCTACGGGTTGCAATCAATTGCAGACATAAAACTCAATGACATTGGTTCTACTAACTTCGAGGCCGTCTCGCGTCTCAAATCCATGGAATTTGACTGCATAATAGCTAATCCCGTAATGGGAAGAGAGGGTCTTTACTCACTCGTAAAATTCGCACACAAGTTGAAAATGGGGATAATCTCGGTGATATACATGAGTACACCATATGCTCGCCAGAGTTACGGTTTGAATGTAATAGTCAATGGGGAAAAAAATCTATGCCAAACTATGCCATTATATAAGATATTTCTGCATTATTCAAATATAAGTAGGGTTGATGGATTAGTGGTTGGGGCTAATCAAGCTCAAATTATAAGAGCAGTATCAACAATTTCGCTCATCCCGATTTATTCTCCTGGCGTTGGTATTCAAGGTGGAGATGTAAAAAAGGCTATCAAAAATGGATCTAAATATATAATTGTTGGACGTTCTGTGCTTGAATCATCTGATCCTGTTACCATTATAAGTAAAATGCGTAATATTAGTAATGAATTATCTTCAAAAGCTCACCTGCTAAGAAATCCTTAACTGATTCTAAAGACTTCTTAGTATTGCCATATGAAATAAGGTCAAACGGCTTGTTAAGATCCTTCCAACAATATCCTATATGCTCGCATGATAACAAAATGTCCGTAACTTCAGTTGTGCCAAGAAAGTATGTTACTTTTTTGGATATTGTTCTTTTATTCCTCTTATAAGAATATGTGATCGTATATTTGAACCGTGGGAGGAATCTGAAGCAGGATATCCCTGTTTCCTCTCTCAATTCTCTTGCTGCGGCCTGCGTCTCTGTCTCGCCGGCTTCAATATTTCCTTTGGGAAAATCCCAATGTCCAGCACTGTGAAGTAAAAAGAGAATTTTACGGCTGTGTACATCTAAAGCGTTAGTCGTTAGAATTATTCCAGCAGATTTCTCGTCAAACAAATTCCTCATCAATAACTTTTATGTTATCCAGTCCTCATAATCTTCGGAGTTGATGGCTTCAACTTTACTCTGATTCTTTGGAATATATCCATGAATAGTAAGCCACTCCGAATTCGAAATCCATTTACTGCAGAACCATGTTTTAGTTTTTGAATCATAATCTTCATGTTCTGACAAGGCAATTTAATGAGCTAGCCTGCAGTATTTTTCTGTTTTGTTTCTGCCGAAATAGATTTGAGTTTAGCTCATTTTCCATATCGTCTAAGACGGCTTTGGTACGTCCTGATCGCCCTCATGAGGTCAATTTTCCTAAATTCTGGCCAGAATACAT
>JBAWET010000048.1:0-58994 GCA_049591355.1 Nitrososphaeraceae archaeon | reverse complement strand
GGCGGTATTGAAAAGGTTTGCAGAAGGATCAAATATGATATGCGACATGGAGTAAAAAATGATGAAGTCTTGTCATTTTTAGAGAGAATCCGAACAGATTCGTCATTCTCGCACCTTCGTGAACTGGACGGCTATCTTGATAGATTGAATGAGATTGAAGCACATTTCGTTAATAACATAACATAAACAAAATGGTTCACCGTTTAAGGACATTTTTGTTATAAAGAAGTCTATAACAAACTGTTCAATTTGAGGAGATAATTCTAGTGACATGTAAAGGAAGATGTATTCGCCTAAGAGCTCAAAAACCAACCGGAGTTGGACGGTATATGGTAGGGCAGAAGCGTTGTCAAGTATGCGATGTATTTATTATGTGGGATGGATTCTGGTGTCCTTGTTGTGGCTATCGATTGAGGACAAGACCCAGAAACAAAAAGTACAAGTCAAAATTAAACGCCAGCATTTTAGAGAAACAGTGAAAAAAGGAGATTCCATTTAAGATATTAGCGTAGTAGGAGCATTTGGTTAAAAATTGACGGAACGAGCATGTGGGGTTCAAAATCATGATCATGCGTGAATTGATAAGGTAAAGGGCCAATTTCAATCTCATGAACCATGATACTTTTGATCACGGATTGGGATGCAATGAGAGTAAATAATTTTGATCGCAACTATAGATTTCTTGTTTTATTTATCAATAAACTCATCAATGGTGATTACGTTCTCATGGTCATTATAGGTCGGCTGTTCTACGTATCATATCAATACCATATAGTTTTCCATCACGGCGAAATTAAATACTCTAAATCCACCTCCTTGAGCACTGATATCTCAAATACCACTGCTGCAGAAGACATGAACCATGGAATTAAAATAGAAAAGACTTTGCAGAGTAAGTTTGTAGAAAAGAATCCCGATCATAGTAATTATGTTGTGGCAATCCTAACTACAGAACACTCCTTGTTATAGATTTCCTTGACAACAAGCTCCAGATATAATTTGGAGGCCCAGAGGTAATAATTCTTATTATTCTTTGTGGAGAGTATCGGAAAAATATGGATGGACCAACCAGATTATAAATAAAAATACAGTAAACATCAAATTGTGCTTTTCATTATTGCTTTAACGAAGTACGAAAGAAATCTTGTGTAAACTTCTTCCGAATCAATAGTATTGGTATTTAGAATTGTTGATTGGGATTGGACGACGGTATCGATATAAAAGTCATTATGGATCTTGAATCTGGATCTGGATCTGGATCTGGATTTGAGAGATCGCATATTTTCGGTTATGCCATAAGAGCAGAATGTCAAATGTAACTTATGTGATTTTGGGTTTACCGTCGCAAGGTTCAACCTGTGGTCAGGGCAGAAGTTATTATCGTAAAAATTGTGCTGAGAGTATATGGCATTGTTGTTTTAATGCATAAAAAGATGTCCCAATCTAAAAGATAAAGTCCCTCACTCGTGAATAGGCCAACTATCCATATACTACACGTGAATCAGTGGATTGGGTAATATTACTGATGGGCATTACACAAACATGTACTTCAAAATTACCCTAAGGCAACAGATGACAATTCAAATTTACGGCCAAAATAGTAACCTAACAATGTATCATGAATGTTTCTCTTGATAGAAACATACGATAGTCTTTGTCGCCAATAAGGCATTTAACATTGTAGTTAAATTTCCTTGTCTTCCCGAAGGTCTTTCATCATTCGAATCAGAAGGTCAAAATCTTTTTGATTAAGTACTTCTATTTTGTTTATTCTTTCTTTTATGAGTCTTTTTGTGTCATCCCTGACTGTAGGGACGTCTTTTTTCAATTTTTCTGATATTAGTTTTGCACCTACTGTGGAAATGAACGTACCCAGAATTCCGATTCCTGCAAACATAATAATTGTTGCGATTATTCTACCCTCTGTAGTAACAGGATACACGTCGCCATAACCTACGGTTGATATGGTGCTTACTGACCACCAAAACGCATCATCCAAGTTTTTTATATTGGCGTTTGGATTTCCGGGTTCAACAAGATAAATGCCAATCGCACCAAAAACTATAGCAAATATTGAGAATCCTGCGAGAAGGATAAATTCACTTCCACCAATAAGTGAGAGTAGATTATAAAGCCGGATCACCCTGAAAAAAGTAATAAATCGCAAATTGTGTATGATTACTCCAATGAACGTGGAAGTATCTACAACAGTATAAAGAATAAGTGGCAACATGGCTGGAAATTCATACCAATGCTTTAGTATGTATGAAGTCTTGTGGGATGAAGCTTTGATTCTTGACGAGAAGTCCCATGCAAGACAAATGACTACAGCTAAGTCAAATAGATAAACTGTTAGTTTTTGACTTGCTGAGAGGGTGAGAATATAATCAATCAGTACTATGACCAAGGAAATGACAGTCAGAGAAGCTACGATTATATCAATCCATTTATTCACCCCCAATTATAGAGTCATATTCTAAAAGGAAGAAACGTCTACCAAACTTGATCGATAGGAGAATTTGTTCAATGCTGGTTATTTCATGTTGGCGTGTACGTCGTGACACATGCCTAAATTCGTGTTGTACCTTATCTCTTACGTTCGGTGTGTTGAGTTTATTAACGGCACTCAACAATTTCGATGCACTAATTACTTAATACTGGATCTTGATAGGAGAACGAGGCAGTACAGTATACATTAATGGTAAAAGTAATGGCTTATCCTCGATGAATAATTTCACAATCATCACTAACTTGATCTCCATCGACACTGGAATTAATCCACACTTCATCTTGCCCATCTCCGCAGACGACCAAATCTTTACTTCCATCAGTCGTTGTTGAATTTAAAAGCGCATGATAAATCTTGTCATCCCCATCCTGTCCATTCATTATATCAGTTCCCATTTCACCAACTATCAAATCATCAGTGGGACCCCCCATAATGGTGTCCCCACCGTCGCCACCAAAAATGGTGTCATTGCCTTCTCCACCAATTATCTCGTCCGCTCCTGAGCCTCCATAGATTTCGTCATTTCCGGTACTCCCGATTATATCGTCACTCCCATTTCCACCAGCAATAGTGTCATTGCCTTCTCCTCCTATCATACGATCAGCCAGATCGTTCCCACTCATATTATCGTCTCCTCCAATTCCAACCATGTCGTCAATTCCTCCAAGGCCAATCATGCTATTCGATGTGTTATCCCCCACCATTATATCAGCTATTTTTGTTCCGACGCACAGTTTTTCACCGCCACAATCTAAGGTGTCAGTGAAAGCAACGCTTATACTAGTAGGCAATAATGCTAAGACCAAGAAAATAATGGGAAAAACAAAAGCCGTAGACGCCAATTTATACGTCATTGCTATCGAGATCATCTAATGCTAGTAATATTCTTTCTTATAATTTCATGTGGGGCTATCTAGATGACTTCTTGGAAGATCCGTTGAGATTGGAATTTCAAAACGCCACGAAATTTGTACTCGAGTGGGCCATTAACAATCTTGATTATTTTCCGCTTGACAACTGACCAGCCGCTAGCAAGTTAACGAGAGGCTACCAAGATTTTCCGCCTCCGTCGTTTGTTTCCTATTTTCGTTATTCTGTAAATTGTTCCATTGTAACTAAGAATAGAGGTAGCCATCAGGACCAATTTTTAGATCAGTGATTACGCCAAAACCCTGCCCAAAAGTTATGCTTTGTACTTCTACTGGTGTGTTTGCTATGCGATCCAAAAGTGGTCCCTCTAGCAGTAATGATGTTCTATCTGTATTTAATTTAAAATTGTAAAACCATAGTTATTTACGTCGCCTACAAATAAGCTGTTTTCGTATTGCTTACCAAGTTTGGCTGAATTTAAGAATTGTAGAGCCGTTGGACCGATGGCTTTCCCTTTCCATTAAAACTTACTAGATCCCTTTCAGGATCAAATCTCTTAGGAGGTAAACCCATAACCTGGTCCCAATCACTGTTAAATCCTGGTTTTACAAGATTGATTTCATCTTTGTCATCAGCACCATTTTCTGCATCCCAAATATTTCCTGTTACAGGGTCAAAATTAAATCCGAAACTATTGCGTATCCCATCCGCGTAGTATAACCTGAGAGGAGAGTCACCGAGAACACCTTCTCCTACTGATAGACCACCTTGTGTGGCCCTCAATAGACCACTGCTACCATCGACAGGATCACCCCGTCCATAAAGACAAACATCGCTGAGACATGAAGGTCCTCGGTTCGGTCGTTACTGAATTCCTATTGAGGCAAATGGCCTGGCTATCCACAAAAGACCAGGGATATTGGACCAGTCAGATGTGTATAGTTACAGGACCTAACATTGATATCACAACCAAGTTAATAAGACATCTGAAGAACATTTTTGAACGAAGGTTAGGTATATACTTTGATAACAAGGAGCAAGTACTGGAGCTAAACGGCTTTACTATTGAAGTCTTTCCTTCTAATCCACTTGAATCCACACCAGACAGCGTTACCATATTAAATCTTTAAGTTCTTTGGATTGAACAGCTAATTTGTTACTAAATGATCTCATAAACTTCAGTTCTGCATAGCGCTCTGTTATCCTTCATTCATAAGTTATTTATCTCAAATACATAAGGGGCCTCCCTTAACTAAATGATGACCCAATGAAGGATCATTTTCCATTGTACTACATTCCACTATTACCGATACATTACTCTGCTGGGATCATTCTCCTACTTCACAAGCAACTCATAGTTAAATATATGATTAGGTATAAGTCTCATGTATCTCGCTGTTGGAAAAGACCCACTCAAAAACCAACGATCCTGCAATGTTGGAAAGATTGTTATTTGGTATTTCAAAGAGATGGATTGCTGGGTTCGCTGCGAAGGATGCCATTTCGGCTGCGCGAAAGTCAAACGAGTTGGGAATGTCTGTTATTCTTAATTATTTGGGGGAAGAAAATCTTGAGAACCTTCTGATCAGAAAATCAGTGTCAGAATATCTAATGATTATGGATCTACTCAATGCTAATAATATCTTAGGATGCATTTCTATCAAACCAAGTCAAGTCGGATTAGCGATAAATTACGATTTATGCTTAAGAAATATTTGAGATCTCAGAACACGCCACCAAAGCAGGCAGATTCATTTGGATTGATATGGAATCTCTTAGATATGTAGAAGATACCATTTCGATTTATTTGGATATTTTTAAAGAGAATAGGCGGACAGGATTGGTTATCCAATCATACCTGAGAAGGTCTCACAGTGATTTGATGCACCTTGTAGAACATGGCGCTAACATAAGACTTGTGAAAGGCGCTTACAGTCAGGATAGAATCAATGCATTCCAGGCAACGCGAGAAATTGACAACAATTTTTCAATGCTGATGAGATTCATGCTTGACCACTTTGCCTCGGATGAAATTCTAGCCATAGCAACTCATGACTCAAAATTGGTTAAGGAAGCAATATCACTATTGAAGGGCCGGGAAATAATAAAAAGCATCTAGTTTCAGTTTTTGAAAGGAATAAGAGATGAACTAAAACGTGAACTTGTTCATAATGGATTTAGTGTCTGGGAGTACGTTCCATATGGAGAAAGATGGCTCCCTTGTTCAGCTAGGAGAATTCGTGAAAGAAAAAGGAACAAAATTTATTTGCAAGGTCGTTGATTCAGTCCTGATTTGAACCTTATACAACATGAATCTATTTTTCAGTAATATTCATGTTAATGCTATTGTTCAATCAATTAATCTTCGGAAGTATACGCATTGACTGCAATGTAAACACATAATCCTTCCAAACCATTTGATCCGCGGCAGAATGCTTATATGAATAAGTAGTCCTTAATATTAGTAAAGATGTGGATACAACAAATCTTTTATCTCATTATAACGTGTACTGGGTATCAAATTAAGGAACATTCGGTGGCTTCGTCTTCTTATATGAAGCAAGAAGAAGTATTGTAAGAGCAAATATGACGACCCCATTTGAAAGGTGGGTGGCTACAAGTAGTGCTTGCAGGTTAGTATACACTACAAACATTCCAATGAAAATTTCTACCACGATACATGATAATGCTATGACTGCTATTTTCTTGAACTTAGACTTATTTAAAATTGAAATGGTAGTTGTTAACGACACTGTAATTGCAGCCATGATTGCAAGCAATCTATGAACATTCTCTGAAAAGAATTTTTGACCTGGGAACATAAATCCGTTGGGACAAAGTGGCCAGGATGTGCATGATAATGCTTGTCTCGAGGCAGTGATTGACCTTCCAGAGATCATGGTGCTAAAAATAAGAACTAATGAAATTAGTGTCAGTACAAAGATCTTGTTCAAATGTCTAAGATATCTTAAAAACTGAAGGATTTGAATCTACCCAAAACAAATGATCCGCCATTAGTTGAGTATCTGCGCTGGAGTAACATACTGATTAAAATATCGCTAGTGATATACCTGTTTGTAACTTAGTTATGTCTGTTGTCGAAAGCACTCATGAACAATCTTTGGTTACTGAAGCAAGTGTAGTTTTCTTTCCAATGAATATGCTGAAATCAGTACTCTATTCTTGGTTAAGCTTGGTAATGGGGAAATGGATCTGTCCCTTGATTGCAATGATCCACATACTATGATGGTACGGGTCAAGTAATTTTCTTCTCTTGCTAAATAAATATAGGATGATTGAAAAGAGTACGGTATCGGGCATAAAAAAAAGAGGAGGTATATCGTCTATGTATTCAAACAGACATTTGCTCGATTGTTCGGATGTCAAAAATATTTTACATAAGGAGAAGTTTTGATCTAGAAGGCGGAGAATTATGTGATAAATTACAAAGGAACTCAGAGATGATTCATATTAAATCTCAGTAAGATTACTTAGGAATAACAATGCATTTTGAATACCAAGAAGTTAAATAGAACACTAGTCAGACACAATACAAATAAAATTTCGCAGAGTAAGGTTCTCTTTGATCTCGTTACCAATTTGCATTGTTAGATATATGAAGTTCTACAGCTTGATTGTATCGTGCAGTTATTTTGAATATTGTAATTTCGTATAATTTGTTAGCTAATTAAGGAAAAATGAAACCATGATCACTTGCTAAATCAGAACTGCAAGCTAACCCAACTGTGATATCGTCACCGCTACCCTGCGAAGAGGTTTTACAAAGTAAATCTTCCAGAATATTCTCTAGAAAATCGCAGCCAAGGATCCTTATCAAGTCTAGGTAAGCAATTCCAACTTTAAAGAACTCTTGATAACTCTTAAACGAGTTTGAATATCCATCTGTCGATGCAAGCACAAGCACAGGATTTGCTCTGTTATTTTTTTCAACAGCAATCCTGAAATCATCGGATGCTCCGTGCGTACATAGAGATTTAGTCTGATAACGTGAAAATTGCACATCATCACGTAGCGGCTTCCTGACATTCCCCGTGTCATCTACCACCAAAATATCTCCATCTCCAATCTGGAGATACAACATAAAATCTCCATAGGATGCAACCACAATTAGAGTGGTTCCGTAGCCGATTTTAGGGTCTAATCTGACGTAGTCCACAAACGACTCATTCTTTACTTCATCATACAAGGCGCCTAATTCATCTGATGAGAATTTCTTATTCTTGTGATCAAGTAGAACTCTGCTATTCCATTCTCTAGTAATTAATGTAGGATACTTGCTTATCTTATTAGGAACTTTTATGTCTGTTTCCCTGACTGATGAAAGTATATCAACGGCAGTATCAACGGCCATTTTAGAACCCACTTCACTACGAAAATGGACTGGAGATCCGTGACCATCTGCCAAGGCAATTATGACAGGGTTATTGTCTTTGCCGATGTAAATTCTAAAAGCATCCTGATTCGGCAGACCGGATATCCTGTGCTCACGCCCACGAACACTCTTGCCAAAACAATAAAAAGAAGATTTACTCAATTTTAGCTGAATAATGATGGAATGCATTATTTGTGCTTTATTACGGAACCATTGCTAACAATTTTTAATTCTTCAGATAATAAATGAAGAATAATATTTTTGAAATCAATTAATTTCGCAGAAGATACAATCTAAAATCGGTTGGAATTTTTATAGACTTTCAAGAAACGTAAATCTAACAACAAATTAAAATTAAAGGAAATATGAGCACAATTTGTTTACTAACTAAATTGGAAGTAAGAATTAGTTTGAATATTAAATGCACTAAAGGGCTATTTACTATTTCTTAGCCAGAAGAATAATAAAATCCTGTACATTTTTCTATTTGGTCATCCCATGTCTTACGTTCTTTAAATGTACTTATTCAGCCAAGATAACATTCGGCTAGCCAGTTGTAGTGCTCTGCATCGATTCTTGGGCAGTAGAATTGCAAATCACATCGCCATTAAAAGTATCTTCAATACCAAGAGGATTATTAGACCGTAATTGCACATTAATTACAACATTTTGTCCGCATACGCCGGTGAGTGAAATAGGAGTAAACAGAGGAGGATAACATAACTTGATTTCTTCCTTAATGTTGTACGTATCACCAATCATTTCGTACTGACTGATTGAGGCATTGCCACTATAGATCGTACCTTTACTTAAAACCGTCCCTGGGTTAACGGGATCGTTAAAATTATCCAGCGTCCAATTTCCTGATGCCGATCCATTTACAACAAGCACTATGAACGCAATGTCGGATGGGGCTTGCGAACCGTCAGTGCATTCAATATTTCCTGACCCTCCCCCATGAATGATGACCGAATCGGCAAATGTTTCGAGATAATCTAACGAAGTCTGAATGAGTAACAGACAAGATAAAATTAGAACTGTATATGTGTTTACTATTCGACTTTTAATTACCGGTCTGTTTTTCAACTACTTGTGGAGATTATTTGCAACTTATAAAAGATTCCTTTGAAAAGTAGTATCATTCTCATAGTTATCATAGCTACTCTTCAAATCCGTCCATTGTGGCATTGTGATAACTTTTTACCCTAATTCATATAATTTATTCGGATATGTTCCAATTCAAAGATAGGCTAAGGGATGTACTCAGAAGTGTCTATCATCAGAAAAGGGATGTCATAAAAATCTCCCAAAGAAGACTAAAATCATGGTAAATTAATCTAGGTTAACCAGCTAATGGTCTTAGGCTATGAATTTTTCCTTCTTATTATTTTGGAAATGCCCCTACTCTTTTTGGATTTTTCAGGCTTCTTTTTATTGGTAATTTTTTTCTTGTTTTCTCCCTTTGTTGCTGTTGATTTTGACGATCTAGTTTTTGTTGCAGTAGATACTGTATTGCTGTTAGCCTTTTGGTAACTTAAGAACTTTGTTAATCTCTCAACATTCTCCGGATGGATTGTTTTCCTCCACTTATCTAAATGAATTCCTTTGCTAGCCGCAGTGTAAACGTTCAAAATACCAACCTGAACAAGCTCGGCTTTTGAGAAACCCCGTCCTGTCCTGGTACGACGCATCCCATGATGGAAAATTTTCACAATCGGATCTTCTACATTGTTTTCCAAATCTACACGGTGTTATTGAAAGAGGAGATTAAAAGGTTTTGATGCAATATAGTATGGAAATAACTGTAAGTTGAGAAGGATGACTAGAGGTACCATATTAACTCGAATTTAGACTGGCCCATTTACTATAGATGAAGTATTAAGCGGGAATAAGGTCAAATTGCTATTTCATAATCTATCAAAAAAAGATTTCTAAACTCGCAGAAAATTTGACACGATATTCAGAAGTAGGGATTGTATAGTACGCCTTCTCACATGGATCTGAATATTGAAGATACCCAATCAACATCCGTAAAAAAGGAAAAAAGCTGTACTCAAAGAATTACCTTTGTTGAAAGACAAGTTATTTCTAGTTGTGATTATGTTCTAGACATTAGATGACACTTACGATAATCTCCTAGGGATTGTCACTGAATGTAATTTACCTTTGCTTTCAGTCTGGGGGCGTAATCTGTCAGAAATAATTGTGGGTCGTGTACTGGACCATGATGAATGATTTGTTCTTCCTTGGGAGATCGTCAGATAACCCGGAATTGAATAATCAAACCGCATTTGTTTTTTCTTGTTTCTGACCTGCCATTAAGAATCTCATATTAGTGGTGACTTTATCCCTTATTGATTTCGCTGGAACTCCCGCCACGATGTCTCCGTCGACAACGTCATGAATTACACCTGCCGATGCCGCCACAATAACATTGTTACCAATTTTAATATTATCCTTTATCATAGAGTTAAGTCCTGTCCAGACCATGTCACCTAATATGGTACTGCCACCAATTATCGTGCCCGCAGTCAATTCACAATATTTCCCTATTTTGACGTTATGTGCCACATGAACCAATGCATCCAACTTACTTCCATCACCAATAACGGTGTCTGACAGCGATCCTCTCGCAACAGAAGAGTTCGCAGATATCTCTACACTTTTTCCAATCTTAACGCCCATAATATGGGGAAAACGTTCAAGGTTTCCACTTGTATCGCGTTCAAACGCAAAGCCATCTGCACCAAGTGTTACGCCTTGTTGAATTACACAAGCGTCGCCTAAGGTACAGTTTTGAACCAAACTAACTCGGTCATAAACTATTGAATCGTCTCCTATCTCGCAATTGTCACCAATCACAGTAAAATCCCCAATGTAACAATTTCTTCCTATCTTGGCAGTAGGAGATACAGATGCTCTTGACGATATACCAACCAATTTTTTTTTCTTATAAATCATGTTTAAAGCGCGTACGAACGCCAATCGGGGATTATTAGTGAAAACAAGTAGTTGTTTGGTTCCTTCAGAGTTCACCTTAGGACTTATCAAGCCTTCCATAGATGAATTACAGATAATTATCCCTGCATTAGATTGTGATATCAAAGAAAATCCTTTTTCCCCAACATGATAACAAAACGAAAGGTCTGTATCCTCCGCAACAGAAATAGCCGCAGCTCCTTTGACTTTTCTATCCGTACCAGCACAAGTATATGAAATATCTTTACTCTCAAGAAGAGATTTAATGTCCCACTCCATTTACTCAATGAATACGAGGACTAATCAATTAAAGTATTCGGCAACCCCGAACATTCTAAGCATTTTATTCGCTAATTTTCCAATATGCTCTGGAAGCACTTGCATGTGTTCTTCGCTTTAGACTGGGAAAGGGAATTATGTTTAGGTACACTATTTACTTTTGTCAATGAAACATCGAAAACATTTTGTAAATTGAAGCCCTTTAGGACAATTAACTACGATATCCATGCATTCGTAGCATCGATCTCTTGGTAGGAAAAAATGAGTATCTAATTAGATATTCTCCAGAAGATCTGGATTGATAACATAATCAGTCATAACTGAGCAGACTACCATGAAGGTATCAATCTTTGTGTTGGCGAATAATTGATCTTAGTTCTTTATCCTCAATTAGTGTTTCAGTCAGTTTATTGAATTCTTCGGCAGGGAGACCATTTGTTGCCACAAATGAGTCTAAAGCCCTCAACTTCCAATAACTTAGTAAGGCGCTATCAATAGTATGTTGTGCATGCAGAACAATCTTCCCAAAGGAAGTAAGATAATATCTGGCATTCCTGCGTTCAATAACTCCAACTTTTAAAAGACGATTCATCCTGGTGTAAAATCCCTTTGGTGTAAGGCTCAAATCTGACATAAGTATATCACTGTCAGCATTAAGTAAAGATATCGCACGCAACAACTGGAGTGATTTTATATCCGATATGGAGCTCAATACGTCAGATACTTTTTTTTCTTCATCCTGATGGACTGTACTTAACATATTTTGCATCGATCTATCTGACCCAGTTGTATCATGTGTGGAGTATAGTAGGATATAAATTTACTTGTTTTGGGGATCATACGATTGATGGGCTTATTTTAGGCACAATACACAGTTGATGTTCGACGCGGGTTATTGTAGCTTCATAGAGGTCAACGATAAACAATAAACAATAAAGATTAAGTCCAATGGATCAGTGCTAAGGTGCTGAAATTTATTTGCTTTCGACTGATGGTACTAAATTTCGTTCCGATATTATCAGTCACTCAAAATTCCACTACACAATATCGAGAAGATTAATACGCTCAATGTTATACTTCTAATTCTTGCATCTCCTTTTCCTGAAAAGATCTGCAGTGAAGTCATCACATGGAATAAGATTTCCTTCAAATCTTTTTGAAATTAACTTCAGATGTCATCGGGGCAGGGGAGGGACTATAAGAGACAAACCTGATAAACTGGAATAGTGATATTGCACTTTCTTCACCTAAAATTTCTACTTTTATCCTTCAATTGGAGTAGGGAGCTAACTATTCTCCTGACTTTCTCAAATTTAGAGCTCGTCATCCAACTCTTCAAATGCAGTTGCCTTTGAGATCTCATGCAACCGCATAGCTACTATCCTCTCATATTCCTTTGCGTTAAGAATACCCCGTTCAGCAAGTAAATTCACAAGAGCGCTTAATCTTGCACTTATTTCTTCGACTTCTGTCAATTCTCTTCCGGTCGTTATTCGTGCTCTACGTGGTTCTTGTTCACCGCGGCTAGACGAAGGTTTTTCTTTTTTCATATTCTGATAGTATTAAGGTTCATATTTTAAGCAAGATGTGAAATTCATTCCTTCAAGTATACACATTTTGCTATTATCCATGACTGACTTATGACTAGGATTTAAAATTGGCCCGTTGGACGCAGGTATGATTAAATCGCTTTCATCTTCCTGAATGATAATATTCCAAGTATGCCAAGTACAAATGTAAAAAAAAGCAAAACCAATGTGTCAGTTTGAAAAGAGTTTATACCTTGTCCGATAATCACTCCTCTGAGGGCATCTACTGCATAAGTTGCCGGATTAAGTTGTGTTAAAATATTCAGCCAACCCGGAAGATTACTTATTGGGAATAATGCTCCGCTCAAAAAAAATAGCGGGAATACTACAAAACTTACTATAAGTTGAAAACCTTCCAGACTTTCAATAAAGCTTCCGAATGTAAGTCCAACTGAAGTTAACGTAAATGACAAAATTAGGACTATGACCACAGTTAGGCTGATCGAAAGAGGATCGAAGTGAATTCCAATTATGTATCCTACAACCAGGAGGATGGAGACTTGAACTAAGGAGTTTGTCATACCCCCTAACGTCTTCCCCACAAAAACAGTTGTTCTAGTTGCTGGTGACACCATGACACTTTTAAGGAAATCGAATTTTCTGTCCCATATTATGTATGAACCAAAAAAAACCGAGGTGAAAATTATCGACATACATATTATCCCTGGAAAAATAAATAATTGGTAGTTTGCACCTGTATTCATAGGGTTGGTCGATCCTAACCCCGAACCCATAACAAATAGCCATAACAGGGGAGTGAATATCTAGGCGACTAATCTGCTTCGTTCTCGTACAAATACTTTAAACTCTCTTAGCCACAAGGCATAGAGTTGTCCAAATTCTCTGTTTAAATTATGACTTATCGTACCTAGCATATCTCTCCATAAAACCTCCCTCTGCATCATCGTCATTAACCTTCGGATTACCTGCAACTTGAAGAAAAAGGTCGTTGAGCGTTGGCTTCTTGTATTCAATCCAGTTCACCTTATCTAGGTAACTTAGAATTTTGGGAATGTTCTTGTTTGCGTTATTCACAGTAATCACCAGCCAATTGTCGGTATAGCTCACAGTGTGAACAAAGTCCAACAAAGATAGTCTTTCAATATTTGATAAAACTGTGCTTTGATTTACATTGTCTTCAAATTTTATCCTGATTATGTCACCACTCAAGGTTTCCTTCAATTTTGCTGGAGAATCCACCGCAGTTATTCTTCCATTATTGATGAAACATATTCTGTCACATAATTGATCGGCCTCTTCCATGTAGTGTGTAGTAAGTATAATTGTAACATTTTCTTCTTCTACCAGTTTTCTTATGTATTGCCACATGTTGTCTCTACTACTCGGGTCGAGGCCCAAGGTCGGTTCGTCTAAGAATAGAACCCTTGGCTTGTGAACAAGACCCCTGGCTATCTCTAATCTCCTCCGCATTCCGCCAGAGTATTTTTTAACTTGATCGTCTTTTCTACTAGTTAGACCAACTAGATCAAGTACTTCAGAAATTCTCTTTTCCCTCCACTCTTTTGGTATTCCATATAGTAACGCGTGTACTTTTATATTCTCGTATCCAGTTAAAATATCATCGCTACTTGGCGCCTGAAAAACTACTCCTATACTAGACCGTACTTTACAGGGATCATCTAGAATATTATTCCCGTTAACCACAGCATATCCGGAAGATGGCTTGATCAAAGTAGCTAGGATGTGAATGAGTGTAGTTTTTCCTGCACCGTTTGGTCCCAAAAGACCAAATACTTCATTCTCAGATACGTCCAGGCTGAAGTTATCAAGCGCAGTAAGATTTCCATAAGTTTTAGTCACATTTTTTATAGATATCAAAGAGTGCCTACTCTTAGCTAGAATCCCTCTAAATTAAACTTCTCCCATCATATGTTATCCATGTTTTATCCGGAGATCTCGAGTGCACCAAAAGAACTATCTTTAGTAAATATAAAATCAGAAATATTTAAATCGGTGTTTATTTGTTCAGCTATTCTACAAAACTCCTTGGTCCTATTGACACTATTGTTCTTTTACAGTTTTGAGACCATATTATGAAAGTTTTGTAATATTTGGTTTGATAAAATCAACCTTGATAAAATTGAAAAGCTCAAACAGAAAATTTATTCACTGATCAGATGTGCTAATTCTATCAATGTTGCTCCTTATTTCATCGACGCGCCACGTAATTTCGGATAATCCGTCTGCGGTCAGTGTGTCCCCCCATGAGTCGAGTACAGAGCGTAATATTTCTGTAGAGTGGTAAAGCAAAAGCGAATAGGGATGATGTTCTGTTGTCGAGTAAGCAAGGTCAAGTATTTCCGATACCGCCGATAGAGCGCGTTTAAGTTCATTTGTATTATTCAAATATATTCGCACTATTCCGTTTTCTTCGTCAACATTCAATTTCGTAATGATGCCTTTTGCTTTAACACTATCTAGAAGTAATTTGACTTCTTGAGAGATGGTCTTCATGTGGTCAATTTCTGTGTTTTTGTCTTTTTCATTGCAATACTCGTTTCCATCTCCTTTCAATACTCGAACCATTAAATTATTTCACCCTTTCCACAGACTCTCACTCCACTTGCATCAGGTTTTATAACAACAAAATGCTGACCCGGAGAGAAAACAAGTGGTTTAAGAACCTCTAGTTCAATCTGATCTTCTAGGAATCTAATTTTAACAGGTTTCAGCTGAAGTCCGACAGCGAGCAAGTACGTATGTGTTTCACTCATCTCTTCTTTGAAGTATGGATTTTTCTTAAATTTTGCTTTAACCAAAGAAGTTGAAGTACTCAGATACCCTGGTTCGCAAATTACGTCACCTCTTGAGATGTCAATAGCAGATATCCCTTTTAGTGCAAGCCCTACCCTAGCAGGACTCGTGGCTTCATCTGCAGAATCATCATGCATCTGAATTGACTTAACAAATACTTTTTTCCCTTGTGGAAGAATTATTAGCTCGTCATGAACACTAACCTTCCCTTGTTTGACAACTCCAAGGATGACAGTACCGACACCTTTGACATCAAACGAATGATCTATAGGTATTACCAAAGAACCTTCCTTCCGTTTTGGTTCCAGATTTGACATTTTCCCTCTCAACTCATCTGAGTCAGCTATGAAATCATAGTTTTTAATTTCAGTGGTCTTTATCATTGACTTAAGTCTATCTTGATCTACGTCGTAGGAATGTAATATGTAACCCTGACTCATCGATAAGTGATCAAGTGCGATAATTTGTTCGCCTACAAATTTGTCCAACTTAGTGACATTCAAGATAGCATATTCGGCAATGTTTATCGCCTGAATAAGAGATTGTATTTTATCCGGATATGTTATCGGAACAGTCCATGTCAGAATCGCATCGGAGGTCTTTTTATCATAAATTGATATATCGGTAGTCGTCCCTTTTTTCCCAAGCTCCTCTGCAATGCTAGCGTCACCCAATAAAACAAAGTTAAAATTCTTCACAATTCACCGTGCACTAAAGGTGATAAATCATTTACTATTAACCGCCTTAATGAAGTAAACGGTCAAGCAACGTCAACAAAAAAGGGCATGCGGATATTATCGTTAGTTATGAAACTTGAATATAGTGTGTTAGAAACTTGAATATAGTGTGTTGGACACTTCCTATGCAAATCACTTTGTCAGGGCAAGTTAATGCAAGTAACTCTGTCACCTACTGTTTTGGATCGTGACACTCTGCCGTACGTCTATATATTCATACGTTATCGTCATTGCGTACACGAACTTCGTTGACACAGGTTGAAACTTCTCATTTCCACATTAATGAAAATAGGAAATATCTTTCAAGTGTCCAGACCGTTTAAAATTAAGGAGTTATCGGAGTCATTTTACTATGACCATTCGTTACTATATTCAGAATCGTGGACAAATATACTACATAGTCATAGTTTGTCAATAAATCTCGGTAATCGTCATTACTTTAACAGTCTACCTGAACTAGATTGTCAATTACGAAAAAACTACTTCGTGCACAGCAGTCTGAAAACCCGAACCAAAGAGAACAAAATATGGTGAACTCATTCGTCGAATCAAGTCTTCTGTAAATTTAGAGTAAGTTTGAGTACTGTCGCCGGAGAATAACAACAAACGCGAAAAGCATAGTCCGGAAACACTCTTATTTTAAAGCCTATCATATTTTCGTGATTAATAATAAATAACACGGTGTCCTGTTAGAAAGTAAAAATGTTCTTCAGAAAGAAGAAAACGCAAACAAGGATTCCTGTAAGAAGAATTGTAGTTCTTGCACGGCAAGCAGCTGACGGAGTTATAACATATGCTAAATCTTGCCATCCAAACGAAGGCATCTTAATATTGCAAGGAAAGCATAAGGACAATACAACATTTATAACAGGATTAGTTATTCCTCCTTTCTCGACTCATGGTCCTTTTTATTCAGGATTTTCAGGCTATGAGCTCCCTTTTGATCTCTCATATATAGGAACTGTACATTCTCATCCTAGCGGATCTATGAGGCCTTCCTTGGAGGATCTTCATAACTACTTTGGTGTTGTTTCGTTAATAATTAGTCACCCATATGATTATCAGACTGTTTCTGCATTCGATAGAAACGGCAACAGCTTAGATCTTGAAATATCGGCCGAATAAACTGCTAGTATGAATTCGTGACTCGAAATACTAAAATGAGTAACAATTTAACCTATACTAATTAATTGACATTAGAAGATTTACGTCAAAAGGCATTATTCCAAAACACTATCGATGTATGGATAATGTATTCTGAAGAAAAAAATTGGGATTGGTATGATATCGCTGGATACACGGACTTCATCCGCCACATTCGTTCAAATGCAGTAAAGATGCAGAAATTTCCCCTTTGTATTAAAGAATCGGGAGGAATGTTTGAAAGGGGAAAGGATAAGGCAAAATTTTTAGAAGAGCTATCTCACATTTCAGGGGAAGATGTCTCTGCATATACGTTAAAGTTAAGTAATGAGGTTTTGCAAGCAATTAGAAGTTACAATAGGATGAATGTATCAAATAAATCCGATAAATAAAATGTTAATTCTAAGACATCAAGACCTTACACTTACATGGAATTGTCGCCGCTTGCAAAGAATTGTGCATTTGTTGCATAGGTTCCCACCTTGAGCATGGACGCTATCTAAGCTGATGGAGAAATGCTGCCGTCATTGTGGCAAACTCGATTTTTCGGAGCCACTTGGTAATAATTCGAATTCAACAAGCCTCAGAATTAAAAAATATATTTAATAATTTTATTGGGAATACTTCAGGGAAAAAATATGGCATCCTTTTATAGTATAATCGATTAACAAGTTAATATCACTCCCCAAGAATATGTCATTAAGTGTCCGACAACTTAGGTACCGCGATTTTTGAAAACTCAAATAAAATGATTTTTGAGAACAAAATAATACGATTCGGAACAGAATTTTTCCTGTCTATTCCTATTGATTTAGCTAGTTCATTAACAATTAGAGATGGGGATGAATTCGAGATGTTAGTGAATGATGAAATGAATTTAATTTTAAGAAAGAAATCGGACCAAGCCTAGCTTCTCGTGTAATGGGAGGGTATTTTTTGCCATTTTGCAATCAATGCTTCTGTTCTGATGTGTAATGGTTCGTCATGTAATCTTCCCTTCGCTAATTTAGCATACTCGTTAATTATGTCAATCCCGATATACCCTCTTAAAAAATGGTGGGCAACTTTAGTTGTTTGGCCACTACCGTTAAATGGATCAAGAATTACGTCTCCTTCGTAGGAATACAGTTTCATCAAACGATAGGGGATTTCTTCAGGAAAGGGGCATGGGTGATTTATAAATCCAGGTGGAACAGGCGCAATATGCCAGACTGAATTTGCTATTTCTTTTGTGAATTCCTCATGTTTAGCAGGAAGTGCATCATCGCGCTGAGTCCTCCCACTATTTACGTTTCCTTTTCTAAGAACCAGAATAAATTCATGCATGATATTTGCCCTAAAATATTTTGGATATGGATTTATTACAAATGAACCATATCTGTTAGTTCCCCCAGTAACTTTATGCCATATTATTTCTTCATGAAGGCTCCAGTTTCCAAA
Organism: Nitrososphaeraceae archaeon; assembly: GCA_049591355.1. GTDB lineage: Archaea > Thermoproteota > Nitrososphaeria > Nitrososphaerales > Nitrososphaeraceae > TA-21. The sequence goes on along the minus strand of JBAWET010000048.1, from coordinate 40,280 downwards.
CGGTTGAACCAGATTAGATAAAAGCATATGCGGTAATGGAAGGATACTACCATTAACAACCTCATTTCCTATGACTATGCAACAGTAACCACCTTCTCGGGTAACTCTAAAAACATGATTGTTAAATATTTCAATCATGTCATTGAGGTATTCAGTAGTTGAAATGCGCGTACTCCCACGATAGTATCCATTTCCTTCTACGTGCATGCTGTAATCTATTGCGTTCCTATAAGGAGGGGAAGTTATAGTGAGTTGAATTGAGTCTGCAGGTAATTTTTCAAGAATATTCTTGCAATCTCCTGTATGTATTGAATTTTCAAACCCTTGAAGTAACATTAGAGCCCATATTTGTCACGTATGTGTCAATATTCGCCATACTCAAAAATAATAAACCGGATTATGAACAAAATTAGTTGAATATGGAGAGAGTAGAGGATTATTTTTCTAAGATGAACTCATTAACCTGCATTCCGAAATGTCTTCCTGAAGTAGGTTTTGCATAGGTCACTATTTCGTCACCTATTTTTATCTCCGTAACAGGTATCAATTTCTTATCTTTAGATACCAACCGGATAGTCTCCGCATTCTGGACGATAACACTACCAAATTCGCCATTAGATTCTGCTCGAATCAACCTTAAGGGCCTCGTCTCTATCTTTGAACGTCCTACTATGGACCTTCTTCCCACACCCTCATTATTAACAATCAGTACTTCCACTCCTGATTCCAATTCAGAAAGATATTTTGTTGTTCCGTTTGGCAAAATCGTATAACAATGAACTGCTCCAGCATTTACTCTGAATGGTCGCGGTGACGTAAATGATGATCCTATCGATTCATTATGTATCAAAAATAAAAAATTTGACTTATTACCAACAAGCATTCCTTCGCCATACACCATAATTGAAGCTGTGTCAACACATACTCTCTCGCCGACGCCCACATCTTTCACCTCAACTACCCTTGCATTTCCCAAGCTAAACAAAACATTCTCTAGATTGGACTTTGAATTTTCGACTTCCTTCAAGTCATCGGTAGTCAGTATTACTCCATCAACACCAAGTTCTAGTACAGAGAACATTGTTCTAACTTCGTCAGAATTCTTTGCATTAGCAAATATCTTTGTTCCACTCGTCTGAAGTTTAGCAATTAAATTCTCAAGGGGAATTATCTTCCAATCTGTAGCATCAACAATGACAAATTGAGCTCCTTCCTTTGAGGCTTCCGAAATCTCGTCAAGATCTTCATTAGTGACAACCTTTTTGTAGTAGCCAACAGATTTGTTTTTCCTTTTAATTTTCCTCAATGATTCAATCGAATCGCATACAACAAAATCTGCATTTTCAGATGGAAATATTGTCTTAAATCTCTCATCTTTCACAAAATTAGGGTCAGCGTATATCAACGATACCCCAGCAAGATTTGAGATGAAAACATCTAAACTGGCTCCATTCACTCTGGGTCGAACGATCAGTTCCTTAGTTTGTCGTTGATTTGTCAAGATCTTTTAACAATCCCTTTGGTTTTTTTCCCTCAAAGATAACTTTAGATAGTGATTTTAATATAGCGGGAGGATTTCTATGTTGAAAAATATTTCGGCCGAAAGTTACGCCAATAGCTCCTGCCTCCATAGCACCAGCACACATGTCTAAGATTTCGGCATCTGTTGTAGCCTTTGGTCCTCCCGCAATTGCTATTGGTACAGGGCATCCTCTGATGACTTGCTTGAAGGAAGAAATATCTCCGGTATACACAGTCTTGACAATGTCAGCTCCGGCCTCAGCTCCAATCCTCGCGACATGTGCAACAATATTATGGTCATGTGGGTTCTTTATGTTCTCACCTCTTGGGTACATCATAGCAATCAATGGGACATTCCATTCGTTACACTTGTCAGAAACCATGCCCAATGCTTGAAGCATTTCTGGCTCCTCTCTGGCTCCAATATTAATGTGGACAGAGACGGCATCTGCGCCTAATCTTATAGACTCCTCCACACTTCCCATAAGCATTTTCTTGTTTGGATCCGGACCTAATGACGTACTTCCGGACATATGAGCGATCACCCCAACGGTAGGTGGACGGGGAAGACTCTTGATAATTCCCTTATTAACAATGATGCATGTCAGACCTGTATTTTCGCACTGGTAGATAGTATCATGAATATTCTCTATGCCGGATATGGGACCGTTTGTAATACCATGATCCATTGGAATACAGAGCATCTTATTTTTTTTAAGAATGCGACTCAATCTAATCTCTCTTCCAATACTCATGAATATCCAAGAACTTCTCCCCCCGACTTAAAAGTGATATGCTATCATTTTTCTAAAAAACAATAGAGGCCTAGAGTTTTTTAATTCGAGATCTCTGAGCTACGATTTACCCTAACTTTATACAGGATTTGGTAGCAAATAAACTGTTATTCTTGGAGCAAACTAACTTATTGCCTCTTCTCCATGTGTCTTTGTGCCTATGTCAATTGCATCAATTACCGTCGATACAAAGATTTTGCCATCACCTGCTGAACCCGTGCTTATAGTGTCTAATATGGTTTTGATAACCTTTTCTAATTGGGAATCTTCGACTACAGTTACTACATTTGCTCTAACAGAGAATTCCGCAGCGAATCGAGCAGTGCCTCTCTGGGCTTCCACCATGGGTTTTTCTCCTTTTCCTCTTCCTTTGGCATCTAGTATCGTACATCCACCCACTCCAATTTGTTTCAAAGCAGCGTTTAATTCAGATATCTTTTCGCTAGCGATAATAGCTTCTATACGTTTCATAATTTGCTATAAAAAAAGGTCACAATATAAGGTTTTCAAATAAACTTTCACAAATAAAAAATATAACTTTTCTTGAATACTATTTAGTAATTATCATAGAATTCTTATTTTCCATAGCTTCAAATAAATCTGTACCCTAAGATGGCTTAAAATGCCACCCCAAATCTTCATTTCAGAAAAAAACATTGGCAATAGTTGTTCTTGCTAAAAGCCTAAACCTCTGCGATTAAGGTTTAAAGAATTTTTTTGTTGCTCCGAGTGTCACTATGTCTATGGGAGGGATTATTGCAACTATTGGAAGATCTCGGACCACTTTTCCCACGACTAAACAATGTCTCTGTGGAAGGGTTCTAACTACTGATTTTATAGTGTCGTTATCAATCAAAGAGACCCTCGATATCTTCTCAAGATCGGACTCATTAACAAAATTAAACAAAAAGATGTTGTCGACCTGGCGATATATGCTATCTCCAAGGGCATCAGGTTGGTTCGTTATAAAAGTAGTAAATATTCCAAAATGCCTCATTCTAGTAATGATATCGTCCCAGTAAGTTTCTTTCACGTATAGATGTGCTTCTTCTGCGAACAAGAATATTGGAGGTATTAATTGCTTGTCTAACAATTCTACAAGTTTGCTCAGAACAAGTTCCACAATCATCTTTCGAATTACAGCGCTAACTTTATGTAAACTTATAATCAACGCCGCTCCATTTGGCTTGGTCTCAGTAATTTTTTCAAATTCAAGACCACTATTACCTGTTTCCAACGAAAACAGTCCTGAGTTATGGAGTAAATGATGTCTTGATACGAGAGCATCTCGTACTAGTTCATTCATGTTTACGCGATTAATCATTTCACCCAGGGATTCCACATCGAGCTTCCCCGTACCTTGGAGCTTGTCCCAAATTCTCCCAAACTCCCTCAATGATGCTGACGGCATATCTAGAGAATTCTTGAGTATATTTGAGATCGTAAACTTACCACAATAATCCAGTCTAAATTTTAGTAGACCTCCTGGTTCTAGAATTAAGGTACGATCATTTATGGATGAAGGCTTGCCACTGCAAGTACATCCTAGGCCTCCATACTCGTTGTTGAGATCGAATACTATGACATAGGCACCATGTTCTACTAAAGATTTTATCAATAGTTTTGATAAATGTGATTTGCCTGATTCCTTCTTCCCCGTTATTATGTTTAGTTTTCCGTCCAAATCTTCAGCATAGATCTTAAAATTCTCACCTTTTTTTCCTGTTTGTCCGATATTAATTGACAGGACTCCAACACGATTCAACAGATCGCTCAATTCTGGTACGGACAGTTTTTTCACAGATGAAAAAACACGAGAAGGGATCCACGATATGTCGCTAGATATTCTTCCGTTGATATCCATAGTTGACCTAATTTTTGTTCGGATCAGGCGTGCATCTCTAATTAATTTTGAGAGACTGCTTATATTTAGAGGATCGTGTAGATTCTCCTCACTACAGGCTAATATTACTTCATCTCTTACTATATCCTCAAGCAGATTTTGGGAAGAAAGATAATCTTCATCATAAATCTGGACTATCATCTTCCGGCTAAATTTTCTATCGTCCACTATAAGATAATCTCCTTTATGTACCACTTCATTTTTCATTGCAATGAGTGTGAGTTCATTCCCGTTTTTCGAGAGGATCTTCATATCTATATAGAGCCTAGCAGGTGTCTTCTCACATCGTGTGACGGTAATTCTACTACTTCATAGTTATTCAAAATGTGCCCTCGAATGCCGAATATTTCGGTATTCGAGAAACACGATATATGGTGAGCCATACTTAGACATTCTGGATACCCAGATGGAAGCAAATCATTACCGCGTATTTTGCCTAAAGAGCTTATCACCTCCTCATTATCCTTGGCTGCAACATCAGCCCTCAGTACTAAACTGTTATTAGCAAACTTTACCATGGTGTTGTATCCAAAGGTATTCTTTACGAGACTTTTGATTATGAAGCTTACATCAAGTACTGCTGGATAGTTAGTTGTCCTTAGATTACCCGATACCATATCGAGTATCTTAAATTTGGTACTCTTCCCAATTCCCAACAACGAATTTTTGTGTAGAGCACAATTTTCTAATATTTTCTTCACGTTGTAATGTCTATTTTCAAATATGGAAGCCTTTAACGCCCCGTCGACTAGTATAACCGATCCTCGTAGCAACTTTGACAGCTCAAACTGGATTAACCTTTCAACATTAATTCTAATCATTCTCTTTGCGATATCTGAATCGAAGGAGACAACTTTCACTAACCGGGAATCAAGATCCGAACCAGAAAGGGTACTCTCTGTTATATAAAATAGTAGTGGCCCTATCCTGAGATGCAGTACGACCTGCATAGAAAGACAGAACACTACGCCACACTTTACAGCATAAAGTGTTCCGTCTTCAGTTTCCGCGATTTTTATGCAGCTTGAATCTGTGCCACATACGATAGACGGTTCTTTCGAAACTGGAATTGGATTTATTGGTACCTCGCTAAATGCATGAATGTCATTCTTCCATCTCCCCAATGGAACTAGTGATTTATCATCTGATGTGAATACAACGTTTTTTCCTCTTAATGCACCACCTACACTCAAAAATGAATCAAGCGGTGACATTTCTAAGAGGCTCCCCAATAGTTTGGAATCCATATGTTGTTGAAGATTTAATTGTGCATTCATGTTGAACAACAATATACCTGACTAGTTATTTATTAATATTGCGCATGATGCACAATATGAACACCAACAAGTTTATGTTATTCTCACAATTACCCAAGAGATACTTTAATGAGTGACCCCTCAATCGCGACTGAATCTGACTCTGATGAAGTCAAAGTCAGGCTAAAGCATAATGATTGGGAGGTCGAGATCACATGCAAGGAAGATAAACTAAAGAGCGTGATTGAAAACGTGTTGTCGGGAGTTGATTCGACGGGGATTGAAATTCCGGGTATTGCAAATGAGGTAGTTGAATTAAAACGTCAAATTGAAGAATTGAAATCTAGACTAACATCAGTTGAATCGTTGCCTTCATCTGTGGGTGTAAATTATGGCGAACGGCGACCATCTCAAAGGATTGGTATGACTTGTAGAAGTTTAATAGATTCGTTGCTAAGTGATAATTTCTTTACTGAAGAAAGACAACTGGGTCAAATTCATGAGGAGATTTCAAGGCGGGGTTACAATTATGACAGAACAGCAGTATCACATTCACTCACAGACATGGTCCGAGAGAGGACTTTGGTAAGAGTAGGGACTATACGAAATTACCGCTATATTCAAAAGGAATACATATCTCAGGACACAAACCATCAAACTCTATAAGGGCTTCTTTTTTTTCAAAAGACTCGACGCAAGCCAGTGAATTCCTGCAGTGCTAATAACATACAATCCTATTTGTGGTCCGTTCTTGTTTGATTCCTTTATCACAAGTCCTGACTTGACCAATTCTGAAAGTCGTGAGCTTATTGATTTTGGATTTAAACCCGTAGTTGATTGAATCTGCGGTATAGATACTTTTTCGTTCTCAGCCTTGCCCAATTCCTTTGCTATTTTCATAGCTACTAGGTACAGAACAACCACCTGTTTGTCAGATAATTTTACGTGAGAGAAAGAGACATCCACCATAGGTCCTTCAGGCGTTATTTTTACGAAATTGCCAAATTGTTCAATGAGTTCGGTTGTAGAATAATTTAACGATATTCTTTTGGCTAAGTCAAGAGTAGGAACGTGTTTCGAAATGAATGTCATTACTGATGAAAGTACAGATTCGCTGGATCCGCTGAATTGAACAGTAATATCATTTATTGAAATAGACACTACCAAATTCGGTACCACATAAGAATTGGGTTTTTGATTATCACCCTCTTGCATGTTGTTCACTTAAAAGGCGCGAATGGAAGTATATACACATTACTTGGGTTATCTTCTTAAATAATATTAGGTTTAGTTGATGATCGGCAGACATCAGGGTTTCATGAATAACAACACTTTTGACTTCACTTGAAGAAGAACTGTCTGACTTTGTAAATTAGATCATCGATAAAGTTGGTGGGTTTTACATGATTTGAACTAGTTTGATTTTTTGCGCTTTCAGAGTTACTATTATTGCCGTCAACGAATGAGGAATTATGCGGAATTTGTATAGTAGCCTGACTTATGTCGGCACGATTTAACTTGGCAGATTCATTTTGTTGATTGACCAAGACTTCATTTGTAGCGTGACTTTTAGTATTTTGATTTGTATCCTCATTATTTATTGGATTATTTGGCTCAGTATGTTCTGTTTCTTGAGCTTGAGTTGTGTTGCTAGTAATCTGAGCTATATCTACACTTGAAGGTAGTTTATTTTGAAACCCGGTATTTGACGTATTATCGTCAGCTATAAGATTCTGCGAAGTGTTCTTCAATAAACTGTTAATTGTGTCCTCCATCATTCCATTCAAAGTGTCTGATACCACTTGATCAATAGTTTCCTTAATAGAGGAAGAAGCTGCCGTCTTTTCGGAAGTGGCAATTACATGACTTGTCGGATCAACAATCAACCCAAATACTGTAATAGAACATACGAGTATCAATAGTTCATAGTCGAATGGTAAACCGCTCAAATCAGACTGTTGTAAATTTAACTATTCAGTCTTAATGTGAGAATGTAAATAAGTACTAAGCATATACTAAGTTTATGTTAAATAAAATTAAATTGAGCATAGGCATAATATCGACCTGGGATTAGACTCTCTCTTCTTGAAATGAGATCATGACTGACTGAACTAAACTAATTCATTGATAAAATAAATTAAGTACAAAAGCAATCACTTGTATATTCAGTTATAATATTCAGAGAGAATAATTGAAAATTATATGCACGCAGATAATGTAACAACCATCAGTACACGGAAACATTCAACGAACTACAATACAAGAAGTGTACACTAGCACAAAAATACAAATAATGATCCATTTATTAGTAGCCATGATTGACATAATATTTATACCTCTTTTCAACTTCTTTGTTACTACCTGATAGTACGTTTGAAATTTGATATCTCAAAGATTGATCGATAAATTCTCTAAGCTCTTTGGTATTGACGCTTCCCTCCGGGAATCCTGATGAAAAAGCATTTTCGAATAAACGCATGAATGATACAACCTTATCTCTATATTCTTCGGACGAAGGATTTGCATTTTCCGTGACTTTAAACCACGTAGTTGCACACGGAGCTGCAAAGGTACGAGGTAGCTCTTCTAACACTCTATTAATTTCAAAGAAATCCATTCTGATCTATTCAATTAATATTCTGGAATTTACTATAAATCTGTTATATTTTTAATTAATACGAATTATGCAAAATATAGTGTTGACAAGTACGATGAAAAGTTGATTATCGGAAATCTTTTCGTGGTGATAACGAATATATCATCGCCAGTCCATATTCTTACAGAAGTATTACTCTGGAACGTTTAGGGTATCTTAATGCAAAGATAATATCAAGAGAACATTGTGCCAAAAAAATTCCATTTTTGGCTGGAAAAAATGATGGAAAATGTAGTTACAAAATAGGATGTATTATCCAACTCTTTTCATCTTTGAACCACACCGTGGACAAGATGCTTCCCTGTGTTTGGTTCCACAGCTCATACAGTAGTAGTTAACCGAGTTCCCTGAAAATGGGGAGGACAGTGACCCAAACATTCCCCCACCTCCTCCCATCTTTTTCATCATTCTATTGCGCATATAGAAATTGATCAAGATGAATACGACAATGATTACGGGCAGAGACAAATAAAATGGCAATAACAGTGAAATTGATATGCTAATACCAAGAGATATAGCTATCATCAAAAGGTTATACATAAGAAATTGCTTGTTATCCATTTTCTTTTCATCTTCCTACGTGATCAAACAAGATTATTAAGGTAACTGTCTAAAATTTCAGTACGCTTCTCTAGAATGAAGAAATCGGATTAATTTAGTCTCGAAATCCAAATAAATTGATGGCCAAATGGTAATCGAAATTGAATTGCTAGACATCCATTTTAAACAGATCTTTCAGATGATCCTGTCATTCAAAAAGTAATCAGATGAATTTAATTCTAAAAGTTCTAGTTACGAATTGATCTTCATAGGCTATTATTTTATTCTCACCAATCACAGATAACATTCACTTATGCGGAATGTCGGAATTGGTAGCTTTTTCTTCTCGTGATATGATCATCGTGAGAGTACTAATAACACTATCCAGATATCTTATGCGAAGAACAACCTTCCTGAGATCATCTTCATTGGTTGCGTTAATCTTAGAAAGAATATCGTAAACGCCGTCCACAGGATAAACCTGAACCACTTCCGGAATTTCCTTTAGCTGATTTATGACCTCATTGGCAGACTTAAAGTCGCAATTTATAAGGATAAAAGCAGATGGCATTTGTTGATTATACTCATACTCGCCCTTTCCTAATATAGTATGCTAATCTAGAATAGAAATCTAGTGCAGGGTATTACTTTAAAGCTGCAATGTATGGCACTAAAATTACAATTCTGACAGAATATTTAAATTCTGCATCTGAGATATTGAGATCGTATTTCTGTTCCCTCCAAAGGAGCAGATTGACCTGAAAGCGAAGAGGTTTCAACATCTGGTAGATTTGGAATTCAGAATTACATCTGTCAAGAATGAATGTTAGAAAATAGCAGTGCTTTATTCTAACTGTCATCTTTCTTATCCAATCTTAATAAATATTCAGTATGAGCTTCAAACTGAATCTGAAACATTTAGAAACGAAAATGCTGGTTAATCGTGATTTTAAAATGCCAGATTCAGCATGTGTCCAGAGCTATAAATTACTTGAGAATGTGTTCCTCCATTTATTGTCAGAGCCATTCTGATTGTTCGGGAAACTTGATCTTTTTCCTTCTATCTCAGAATTGATGGTGTGTATTAATGAGCCTAAATTACCAACAGGTCCTTAGATACGGGCAAATATGTAAATGGTGGATACTGATCCTTGCTTCCCTGGTTTTTCTGACTCTGCAATATTCTTTCAAATGTCAATTAACAAAGGATTTAATCCACAATATTGAAATTTTGGCATAATGAAAAAAGATCTATTATCCAGCCTAGTATCTAAACTAACCTACTTGAAGACTAATTCGTCATGACCTAAATTAAGATTAGTAGTCTATAATCGTGAAAACTTATTTGGATTCGAGGATTATACAAATATTATCTATCTGAATGTTTTCAGACAAAATCCTTTTTCTCCGTTGATCTAATCTTGCTTATGGTTGACTGGATGAAATTAAACAAGGGTTTTACTTCTTCAACAGGGCCTCGAATATTTAATTTATTCCCACCTTGCAATGTCATCATAGCTGTCTTGAAAATAGTTCCTTTTTCTGAATATTCTATACCGTATAAGGTGTCTAGACGTTCACTTACAACATCACAGGATTTGAGAAGCCGTCCCCTTTCTGCATATAAAACAATCCTGTTATCAGTAATAAGCACTTGGTATTTCCTCTGTGTGCAATGTAGCTTAGTCCTTGTCCTGAAGGCTATCTTTTCTAGAGGGAGCAAGATGTCTTGTACTGCCAAAGTCTACTTGAAGTCGCTTCTTCTTAATGGGTATTTATAGAAATCAGTTGAACCTATTTACTTTTTGTGCTAACTTATGTGGACGATCTCTCCTTCTACTATAAGGTTTATCTTTCATATGTTGATAGGACAACAGAAATAATTAGTCAAAACTATATTTATGGAAGTTCGTTATTCCTCTAGACGGCCTATCTAAACACAATTAATATATTGTCTATGGAGAACAACATAGTATAATCTGGACAAGCCTCGAATGACCTCAACTGAGCTCCCTATAACAGGACATATAGATGAACTACGCAGGAGGGGTATTCGAACTTTGTTAGTTCTGACCATAATTACGATAATTTGCCTGAGTTTCGGCCTAAAATCGTTTACTGTGGTTTTATCGTTACCTCAGGCCATTTCTTTTCTTAACTTTACGTCAGATTCACGTTCAAGTGATTCCTCTATTGTATTTAGATTCTATTATCCTTATCCAAATCCGTTTGAAAATATCGCAGTGCAACTAACTTTGCTCCTTAAGGATACGTTATTGCCACCCGAGGTCAAGTTTATTCAAACAGCCCCAGGACAAGCATTCTTTGCCCAAATTCATATTTCGTTGCTCTTGAGCATAATATGTTCAATTCCAATAATAGCGAGAGAAGTTTTTGCTTTTATATACCCTGCACTTAGCACTAAGACAACAACGGCCATTTATAAAATAACACTTCCAATACTTCTTTTATTCATCATGGGGATTGTTTTTTCATATTTGCTCGTCATTCCATTTACGCTCTCCTTTCTATACAGGTACGGGGAATCACTTGGAGCTGAAACGTTCGTAACCGTTAGCGATTTTATGACCTTTGTACTTCAATTCATGTTGGGTTTTGGTCTCGCATTTCAGTTACCGGTCATAATGTTTGGATTGTCTTTGACCGGTTTGGTGGATTCAACCTTTTGGAGCAAGAATTTACGTTATGCCATTGTAATAATAGCAATCTTCGGGGCACTGATCACTCCAGATGGGAGTGGTATCACGATGTGGTTTGTCTCCATACCAATGATAGTTTTGTATGTTTTGGGAATAATGATCATACGTCGGGCAGAACGACACCGAATAGTTATGTCGATGAGAAGGCAGTATGAGAATAGGACCAATAATTGAATTCAAAAATTTACCCACATTCGATATTAGGACAGATGAATTTACGGCAATCTCCTACAGATTTTCTTTGGACTAAAAAATAATAGAATTAGCAAAGTCTATTGGCAAGAAAAGTGCCGACCACGAAAATACAAGAACTTCGCGGAATGTGAAGTCAAAAAGGAAAGATAGAATTAGCGAAAATTTTTATTTTGTCTTAAGTCTTTGGGGTTAGTCCTGACCAACAGGCCACTTCTTGATATTTCCAAAGACTGTGTAGTCAAATAAGTAATACGTAAAAATTTTATTTACACAACAGTACCTTCAAGAGCTATATGATTAAGAGAGAAGATATTATAACTATCGCAGAAGCATATGATATGAAGAATATAAGCATCGCAGTTTTAGGAAGTCACTCGGCCCTTGAAATTATGGATGGTGCCAAGGATGAGGACTTTAAAACAGTTTGTGTTTGTAAGAAAGGTCGTGAAACACCTTATTTGAGATACAAACGTCTCGTGGACAAAATGATCTTGCTTGACAATTTCTCTGATATTTCTTATAAGGAAAATCAACAAAAAATGCTCGAAATGAATTCAATCCTGGTTCCACATCGTGCCCTTACGGCGTATGTAGGTTATGAAATAATCCAGAATGAGTTGTCAATACCACTATTTGGTAATAGAAACTTATTAAGAGCAGAAGAAAGAACTTACCAGCAAAATCAGTACTATCTGTTGGAAAAAGCGGGCATACGTCATCCCAAGATATACAAGGAGCCCTCTCAAATTGACGCCCTTGCTATGGTTAAAGTGCAGGAAGCCAGTAGAAATCTGGAAAGGGCATTTTTTCTAGTATCCTCTACGAAAGATTATTATGAAAAATCCAAGATAAAAATAAATAGACACATAATTGAAGAAAAAGATCTAAGGTCAGCAGTCATAGAGGAGTATGTCGTAGGTGCTTATTTCAACTTCAATTTTTTTTATTCCCCGTTATCAGATGAAACGGAATTTCTAGGTATTGAGAGAAGACTTCAAACAAACCTGAATGATCTGAACTCAATGCCTGCAAGACAACAAATGGAATTTGAGTGGGACGTTAAACACATCGAGATAGGACATACTCCTGCGAGCATACGAGAATCCATGCTTGAGAAGATTTTTGATATTGGCGATAGATTTACCAGAGCCTCAAGGATGGAATACCCCCCTGGCATAATAGGCCCATTCTCTTTGCAGAGTATCGTAACACCAGATCTAGAAATCACGGTGTATGACGTATCTCTAAGAGTGCCAGGTAACGCAATTATGGCCACTACCAGTCCTTACACAAAGTACAGTCATGGGCACACCTTTGGGGTTGGGAGAAGAATTGCCATGGAATTGAAGTCGGCAATATCTAATGGTGCGACAGACCGAGTAATTACTTGATGAATCTTACTGTTCTATGGTCTCCTCGAACAGAGTTTTCCTTACTTTGATAGGGACGTCAAAATACGCTGCTAATGCAATTGCATCAGAGGCACGATAATTTCTAAATATTAGGTTATCCCTTCTACTTTTGAAATAAAGATTAGCTCTGAGAACTGAACCATTTCGATATATTCTTACCTCCAAAAGTAGCAAATCCTGCATAGCTGATATTTCTTCGACCAAGTTGTATATAGTAGGAAGAGTGGTTTTATCACCTTCTTGAAACCGTAATATGTGTCTCGCAACTTCCCCTGAGAACGCACGCATTGGAAATTCTTTTCCATCACGAGTCTTTAAAATTAGAATGCCTTCCAGGCCAATCTGATCCACAAACCCTACATAACTAATATTGGCTGTAATGTATTCATCATGTCCGGGTGGATTTTCGGCCATGTTAATAACAACAACTGCTGAAATTTAGATTTTTTGTGCTTTCATTGTCATTGAAATCATGTCGAATGGAGAAGACCAGGGTGTATCCTGACCCCATGAATATCTACCGGTCCAATTAAGTTAAATTTGCGAGGACTCTAGTCATCAATTGTTTGATACCTGCAGGTGACTATCAGGTCTCTAGAAACAGGGGATTTAGGATTCTTGGATTAAGTATTTTTTCCATGGCATTCATTTTTTTGGCCTATTCTACTGTCACATCGTCAGAACACCCACAAATTATGCCTCAAAAATTATATGGACTGGCTCAGCTGGTGATAATTTTAACCGTGATTTGTCCCCTTTTTTTTGTTTATGGCCTATATCTAGTTGTCAAGTTTTCAATTGTTGCAACACCTAATAACCCTAGTCTTCTATCATCCGCAGCTCGTATATTCAAGAAAAGAAATTATTTCAAGTTGTTGATAATTTCATCTACCTTGTATGGCCTATTCTTTGCATATCTTTCAAGAATTCTTATCTATATCCCTACTGAGGTATCACTTGATGATACGATAAACTTTCCGTCTTTTGCATTGACTTTATGCTGCGGATCTCCGGGATATTTTCCAATGGCAACCATAAGACTAACTGAAAACATATCCGTGTTATTGATACCATTAAATCTAATCCTAGCAGTGTCAATCTCACTTTTGGTTGGTTTTAATATTGTATTAAATGTACATGCTTTTCAGCTGGCACGATCGCAGGCTAGAAGAAAGCTCTCGGCTGTTTCCTCGATGGGAGCGTTCAGCGGGTTGTTCATAGGATGTCCAACTTGTGCTGGAGCTTTGTTCTCGGTACTTTTGGGATTTGGTACAGGTACTGCAGTTTCAATCTTGGCTCCTTTTCAAACGCTGTTTATTTTGATTAGTTTGCCAGTACTTGTATTGACCTCCATTCTTCTCATACGCAATGTCAGAAACAATGAAAGATGTGAATCAAAGGATAGGCAAGCAGGTTAGTAATTATCAAACCGACAAATGGCCGAGATAGGATTATGTTTCTAGAGCTGAAGATATTAAGTTTAGTTACTATGAATATTCATGGTAAGCCATTCCAGACATCGGAATAATGACGAAATCCTAATCTTTTGTAGATTGAGAAAAATAATTCATTCACAGTAGAGATAGCTTGTTGACTTTTCATGAAGGATTTTGCTAAATAAGGCGACATCAATATCTTTAAAAGGCCGGATTCTTTGGAGCTGAGGCGGTTCTTTCTCGGCCTCGAGCAGTCCTCTAGTTTGCAATTCAGACGTAATTTTTTCTCGCAGTTCAGGGTGACAAATTTTACTATGAAAAATGCAACCTAAAGCCTCCAGGAACATCTGCCTAACATGGGCATCACCTTTCTCTTCGTGAAAGTGGGGATTTCGAGTTTCTATCTGCATTACTTCAATGCCTTTATCCATGGCGTCTTGGTGTTCAGTTGGAATAATGCCCCCAAATTCTTCCAATAAATTTATTATTTCATATGGTTCGACAGAAAACCCTGAAGAGTAAGTTAGTGATTCAGCCAACTTCATAGAGAGACAGTGTTCTCCTGAATTGCCAGTGCGCATGACTTCGGTTTCAAAGCCAGTATAATAGGAGATTACAGAGTTTAGATACTGGTTGGTAATTTCTGACACTCTCCCCCATTTAGAGAAGTATACTCCATTATCTGAGACCTTAGGTTTGTAAATCCATGATACCCTAACCATTGTGTAAGGTGTGGTTGACATGGCGATACCTGATGCAAAAATCTTTACATATTCATTTACAGCGCCTGGAACATAATTGTCAGCATCAATAAATCCAACGTAATCCTTCCCAGACATCTTGGACAGAAGCATGCCGATAATCATTCCTTCTGCCTTGCCATTCCTTACTGTTCCGTCGTTCGAAAGTAAGTCGGCATATCCTACTTCGCGCAGGGCCTCAGAAACACCAGGGTCTCTTTGATGGACTATTATGGAATTTTTCTCCGCAAATCTATTAAATTGTTCTATAGCTTCACGCTCAAGTTTATAACGATCTATCGGCTGCCTCGGACTGTTTGAAACGATGATAGTCAAACAATCGTGGGGAATTCCACTCAAAACACCTTCCAAGAGTTTTAAACGTTCTCCTTTAATGGGAATTACTATAGCCATCTTTCCCTCTATCTCAGAAATGACTTCGTTATCTATCGTTCGAATGGCTTCTGATTTACTTTTTCCGGTTTTATAACCCGAGTCAAGTTCATAAACTCTCTGAACTCCATGCATACTTATGGTGCCAAATCGTTCTGTGAATCTGGGTACGTCAAGCTTCATTATCGAAGATGGCGACATAAGCCATATTTATTGCAAATGGGATTCCATTACTCATGTTAATAGGCATTGATCGATTTCAAATGCTTTCAATTATTTTTGAGATAGTCCTCTCGTAAGACGCAATATTATCAAGAGAAACGCAAAGATAACGATCGTTTCTAGATGTTAATGGAATGGTAAGTAATTTTACTTTGTCGAATTCTGTCAGTTGGAAATGTAACTCACCCAGGTCCGATTCGAACCTTTTCTTTATGGCTAGTGTCAAATATCCAGAATACAAGGAGTTTTGAGAAAGATTTGAGGTGGAACTTGATGTAATTAGTGGCTTTTGTATATTGTTTCTGTACTTGCCCGCCAAAAGCTTACCGTTACTATCAATAACACCTGCGAACCTAATACTTTTGTCTACAGAAAGAACAACAAAACAGAGATCCATTAGAAACTCGTGTTCTTCCAATATTTACTTGAACTGCATATTGCATCATATAAAAATAACTCTTTAGCTCTTCTGACTCTGGTCTTCTGACCCGGCCCCCTAACTCTAACTCTTCTGAAAACTTTCATTAGTACTATTACGTATTACGTCGAACTCATACCAAAGGAGTATTTCTTATCCTTATGAGCTTGATTGGTAATCTGAACCAAAGTATGGAAAAATACATATAGTTGATGTTTATATGCCTAGACATTCAAAAATTAGATTTCTAGGAATAACGTGTCATCATCTATTACTACTTTGTACGATTCTTCCGATTTTAATTTCTGCGGAAACCAAATTAGTTCCCCTGTAGTCATATCCCACTTGGCACCATGCCATGGACATATTAGTTCATTACCGTGCAATTCTCCTCCATGAAGCTCGGCTCCAGCATGATTACATATGTTACCCATTGCATAATATTTTCCGTCTATCATCGTGACTAAAATCTCCTTGCCACCAGCAGTTACGTGCGTCAACTTACCTTGTTGAATGTCTGAGGTTTTTCCTATGACCACTTTGCTCATTTAGAAAATTGTAATTATGCTATATTTTAATTTGCTTACGTCTATCTTTTTCGAAAAGAAATACCATTTCAATGGTATCTACTACGTAAACTACCAAACTGAATTGCCTCTTATCGAATTATTACAACAAATATTTTAACAAGTCTTAATGCAAAATCCGATATTTAACTAATCTGAAATTATTATGATCATCGCCTGTTATTCAGTACTCCGAGATTAGCACTCTGTAATACGGGAATATTAATATAGAATATTACAGTGGTAAAGACCAAAAATTGAGAATGAGGTTTGATGACAGAAATTGGAGAAAGAAAACTAGGCCTCGAATCGATTACTAACAAGAGCTTGACGTGGGTAGATATCCAGAAACCTACGCGTGAAAAGATGAGTATACTCGAACAGCTTTACCCATTCCACGAATTGAATATTGAAGACTGTCTCTCAAAAATACAAATTCCCAAAGTTGACCGTTACGAGGATCATATTTTTGTTATACTTCATTTTCCTACCATAGATAAGGAGAAGAGTATTCCACGTACAACGCAACTTGCTATATTTGCAGGGTTTGACTATTTAGTTACTGTGCAGCAGGGAGAATTAAAACCACTAACCGAGATGTTTCAAATCTGCAAAGTAAATGAAAAACAGCGAGATTCATTCATGGGTACGTCTTCTGGATATTTACTCCACAGTATTATAGATTTGTTGGTCGATGATTTACTACATATTTTGATGAAACTTGAAGGAAACTTAGATGACATAGAAGACGTTGTATTCGATGAAAAAGTCGCTGTTGCAAAGGAAATTTCGCTCCTAAGGCGAGAAATAACAACACTCAGAAGGGTTGTCATTCCATTGAAACGCATTATTTTAGATCTGAGTAAGGATATACAGAAGTTCTCTGAAGAGGACCTTACTCTGTATTTTGATGACGTCAAAGATCATATCGACAAGGTGATTGAAGTACTCGAAGAATCAAAGGAAACTATAGAAATCTTCAAGGATACTGACTTTATGTTAAGCACCGAAAAGTCGAACAAGATCTTGGCCGTCCTGACAATCCTTTTTACGCTGTCAATTCCCGCAACAGTGGTTGCAGCTATTTACGGAATGAACGTAAATTTACCTGGTGGAATCGAGACTGGTCCTGCGACCTTCTTTGGACCATTCACCTCATTCACTCTTCTGGTAATAGCCGCGATATTGCCTGCCGTGATTATGATTTGGTATTTTAAGAGGCAAGGTTGGTTTGGGTGGTAGGAGTCCTGGAACATTAATTCCAGGTTATTAATTTTCGTCAGCGTGATATTACCTGTCAAACATGTCAGACAGATCAATGTTAAAAAAAGTTCTTAATATGCCCAAGTAGGACTCGACTGGTGGTGGAATCTCATCCTCGCAAGCTACACCCATGTTCCATGCATTTATCCATATGATCATGCCATATAGGATATTAACAAATCTCTTGTACTGGCTTGACACAGTTTCGATTCCGTCAATATATTTCTCAGCGAGTAGCCAAGAGCCGGTAAAGTCGATACACGGTTGTCCATAAATTTTCTCAAACTGTTTCTCAACATTTTCTGCATATGTAAACGGGATACGCGAAACAAAAAAAGGAAAGTCTATTTTTTCCGGTAATACCAATCCTGGCGGAGACCATATGGATATAATTCTAGTCCCTTTTTTCAAAGTCAGAGTAAATCTGTCTAACATACGTTTAACAATACGATCATCATAAAACCAAAATAAGATTACATCAGCGTCAGATATCTGTATCTTCCGAATGTCATCATTGATTATCGATGCATTATCAATTCCGTTGATTTTAGATAATACTTTCTTTACCACCCTCTTTCTATTTTCAATTCCAATCGACTTCTTTACTCTATATTCATTTGCAGCAATTAATATTGCGTTACTATTCCCACAACCCAAATCGTAAAAAACGTCGGATGACCTTAAATCAGCAATGGTAAAAATTCTTCTTATCACTTTATCCGGGAGAAATACATGTTCCCCACTCATGACAGACCTTGGTAGATTTGTGACAAATTCAGCTATGTTCAAATTCGAATATCCCCATAAAATAGCCACCCGCCGAGTATCAAAGGATATTTCCTGGAAATTATTTCTTTTTTATGAACCTTTGTGCCGACTCGCACGTTAGAATCTATTGAGTTTTCGACTCAGTCGAGGAAAGAAGACTCTAATAGCCGAATTTTTGTTATTTCACTTATTGTTCCCGAGAAACAGTGTGACTAGAAATGAATAATCCTTCTTCATATTTCTTATTCTTTGATCTCGGACAAACGTTAATCAATGAGTGGGAAATGATACGGTATTTAGATTCTATATTTTTAGAATTACTTGAAGGATTTGGAACAAAGATAGATAGATTGAATTATATTGCCATAAGAAATAACGTAATTAGAAATAGGATTATCGGTAGCGGTGATTTTGAGGAGTTAATTTTTGAAGTTTGCAAATTACTTAGACCCGAAGGTTATGGTAGACTTATTTTCCAACACTTTCAACCCCATATCCAATATGCAAGACAAAAACACTTAACCCTTTATGACGATGCTTTACCAACATTAATCCAACTTCGTAAAAAGTACCAAATGGGTATTATTGCAAACCAGAGTGGTCACGCATTATCTTTCTTGCAAAAGTATGGGATAATAGGGCTCTTTGAGGCCATCGTTTTTTCCTCTCAAACTGGATTCAGAAAGCCGGACAGAAGGATTTTCGAAGCTGCTCTTCTAAGTGCAGGCAAGTCAGGCCCTGAATGTGTAATGATAGGTGATCGACTGGATACTGACATAAAACCTGCAAACGAGTTGGGAATGAAAACGATTAGGATTACTAACTCATTGTTCTCTCAGCAAGAACCGTTAACTGACAATGAGCATCCGACATTAACAATTAAAAGGTTAAGAGAGATCCCGTCGGAGATAGTTAGAATCGGTTGATTGCTCACATTTAGTATATCCTTTTCCAAGGTTTCCTTGTGCTTTCTTAGATACTCATAGCTTATCCTTGATTTTAACCAAGATATTGTCCATCTCTGAATCATCAATACTTATTCTTGTCTTAAAGATGGAATGAATAGGGGCTCCACCATCGTCACGTTTACGAGGTAAGATATGAACGTGCAGATGTGGTATCTCTTGACCGGCTTGTTTTCCATTATGAATTGCGATTAGAGTAGCATTTGCATCCATGCCTTTCTCAAGTGCATCGGCCACTAAGCTAACTAATCCAAACAAAGAAATAATTTCGTCAGAATTTATTTCTTGCAGTTTTGCCCAGTGCATTTTTGTTGCTACAAGTGAATGTCCGCGCCTTAATGGGAATGCATCAAGAAAGGCGACTGCGTGCTCATTCTCACTGATAATTCTTGCTTTAGTTATATATTTCGCAATGTTACAAAAGATACAACTTGAAATATTATCCAAAATGCACACCTCGCGGTAATTATGACCATCATCAATTATTTTATAAACATTTCACATTAACCGCCGATGATTAATAGAAATAGCTAAATTGAATCACTTAGTTCAAATCTATTAATCAGACGATCCGCTGCCATATAAGACCTTAGTTTTTTATTAATGGTTACTTTTGCACCGTCTTTTTCTATAACTTCTCCTATTATTGTTGCATCGAAATTATGTTTTTTCAAATCTTCTGCTATTTGATTTGCCACCTCATTACTTGCGATTATAATGTGGCATCCATTTACTGAGGAGGTAGAATTTGGAATTATATTCTCAGTTGTTGCCCTGACCGCAAATTCCTCGTATTTCATAGGTATCTCTCTTATATTCAAATGAGAATTTGAAATTCTTGCAAGATGGAGTAGAGCCAAAGCTCCGTCGATACCTGCAGGGTGAACTGCGACTAAGTTTGTAGAAATATCAAATTCATTACCAAGTTCGGGACTATATTTGGCAACAATCTTACCAAGTGAAAATTTGGGTTGAGTGAGAGACTTTATAATTTCATTCTTTATAACGGAGTCTGCAAGCTCATTGGGGGCATTCGGCTCAAATTCTTCTAACTTCTCCATGGTGAAAATATTTAGAGGAGATAATGATCCAAATTTGTCAGTTAATAAAACCGCCATTCCTGGTTTTATTAAGTCGTATCTCACAGGCAGCTGTTTCTCGGTATGAGCGTATGCCGTTGCTCCTAAGAATAACTTTCCAGTCTTAATTGAACTATAATCGTCGATAAATATATCATATTTTGAAGCGAACGCATCGTGACTAGTCTGAATGCGATTAATTATATCATCATTTGGACCGTCGTATATAGGGATAATTCTGAAACCTGTGGTGCAACCCAGAATAAGAAGGTTTTCTAAAGATGCTGTCAAAGAAATAGCGACATTAACAGGAGAATCAGGTAGTTCTAAAGGATCAATGACTTTGATGGAGGATGTGTTAATTGCAGTATTTCCAATCTTGTCGCCTCTATGTACATCAATGTAATCCAACAAAACAAATTCACTTTCTCGATGAGAAGTTGTTGAGATCCCTACACACTTGACTCGGTATTTTGGATTTATTTTCGCACAGAAATTGGTCAACATTTTCAATAACGCTGGGGAGTCACAGAGGGTGTCAGCATGCACATTAAATAAAGACACAATTCGTTTGTTTTTTAAGATATTTGCGTTATCAAAGTCTTTAAAATTATATACTCTTCTTACGATTTCTGGATTTTTTCCACTATAAGGGAATGCGTCAAACCAAGAATAATCTGTGAGATAATTTGATCTCTTTGTTTTGGCGAAAGAGTCTAATATTGCAAGAGACTCCAACTCATCGGAGGAACTCGCTATCCAGCGAGGTGCGTCTAATCCCAGTTCGCGGTATTGATTTAAGTTATTCCAGAATTCATCACTCATTATCTTATCACTTGTTTAATTTTCGTTTATCTATAATCAATCTGCATAAGACAGCTCTTCTTAATAAATAAGACGAGATGCCTCACCAATTTCAACCTATTGCAATCTATTTGTACATGAAAAACAAATAATTATAAATCTACTGTGTGAAATTTGCTATATGGACCTGTTAAGTTCTGACCGTGTTAACCGTTCTAATCCATCCTTTGACCAATTAAATTCAATATCTGAAGAAATGGAATCAAAGTCTGCTAAAGAAGTCATAAGATGGGCTTTGGATTCGTATGCGC
This sequence comes from Nitrososphaeraceae archaeon, assembly GCA_049591355.1. Taxonomy (GTDB): domain Archaea; phylum Thermoproteota; class Nitrososphaeria; order Nitrososphaerales; family Nitrososphaeraceae; genus TA-21. The sequence goes on along the minus strand of JBAWET010000048.1, from coordinate 18,318 downwards.
CACATGTCGCATTGGCGTCCAGTTTTGGTGCAGAAGATGCAGTGTTGATTGACTTAATTTGTGAGATCGACGGTGCACACGCTAGGATTTTCACACTTGATACAGGCAGATTAAATCAAGAGACATACGACGTAATGGAGGATGTACGAAAGAGATATGGTGTGACGATAGAGGTTTTCTTTCCAGATAGTCCTCAAGTTGAGGAAATGGTTACACAGAAGGGAATAAATTTGATGTATGGGAGTATCGAGAATAGAAAGCTATGTTGTAAAATAAGAAAGGTTGACCCACTTAAGAGAGCACTGACAGGATTGGAGTGTTGGATCACGGGATTAAGGCGCGAGCAAACTATTACCAGAAATGAAATTAAAAAAATCGAAATTGATTCAGCGCATGGAAACATTGTAAAATTGAATCCACTTGCAGATTGGACTTCAGACCAAATTTGGAAATTTATAAAAGATAATGAGATTCCGTATAATAAATTACACGACCTTGGATACCAGAGCATAGGATGCGCTCCTTGTACCAGGGCAGTGAAGCCAGGAGAAGATTCTCGAGCTGGCAGGTGGTGGTGGGAGAATTCATCTCATAAGGAATGTGGCCTACATTTGGATCCCGTGAAAAACAAGTCGGACAGGTCAAGTAAGGTAAATTGAATCAAGTATCAATCCTGCCGCATGGTGGGAAACTGGTAAATAATGTTGTTACGGCTAAAGATTTATTAGGAATGACAACATTTGACGTAAGTCGAGACATACGTACTGAAGTTGAAAATATAGCCCAGGGTATTTTTAGTCCTTTGGATGGTTTCCTGAATGAGGATGACTTGCAACAAGTTCTAAGGGAAGGAAGACTAACTGATGGCACTGCTTGGACCATACCAATAGTTTTTGACGTTGATGATCACATAGCAAGAAGTTTGAAGGACTTAGGGGATGTAGTTTTGGCTTGCGAAGGAGAAAGTTTTGGCATAATACACGTTAAAGATATTTACAGGTTCGATAAAGTCCACCTCTCTACTTCAGTGTATGGGACCACTGATACGAAACATCCAGGTGTGAAGAAGGTACTTACAATGAAAGATATTCTTGTAAGCGGTAAAACTGAAATTTTCGGGGTTCAGGACCGATTGGGAATAAGACAATTTAGGATGAGTCCCCTAGAAACACGAAAAGAAATTGTACGCAGAAAATGGAATACCGTTGTTGGATTTCAGACACGGAATGTTCCCCATAATGCCCACGAGATGGTGCAAAAGGCTGCACTCAATATCTATGACGGACTGTTCATTAATCCCTTGATCGGAAAGAAGAAGACAGGAGACTTTACAGATGAAATGATTGTAAGGTCTTATGATCTTTTGATCCGAAACTATTATCCGCAGGAAAAGGTATTGTTTGCAACTCTTCACACAGAAATGAGATACGCAGGACCACGGGAGGCCATCCATCACGCAATAATGCGTAAGAACTTTGGCTGCACTCATTTTATTGTCGGTAGGGATCATGCAGGGGTAGGTGAGTACTACCCGCCATACGCTGCACATGATATATTCAAGAACTATCCTGATTTGGGCATTGAGCCTATTTTCTTCCCTTCGTTTTATTATTGCAGAAAATGCCTTGCATACGCGAATGCTAAAACATGTCCGCACAGTCATGAATTCAGAGAAGAGTTGAGTGGTACTATGATTCGAAAAATGGTAAATACTGGAGAGATTCCTGACAAACATCTAATGAGGCCAGAAGTATCACAATTAATAATTTCGTCTGATGATCCATTTGTAAAGGAATAACTAGTGTCTAGAATAATTAATAATGTTGGTAGAATTGAAATCAGAACTCCTTGTAATGTTCGTTGCTATGGGTTTATTTAGTCAGGCGTTGATGATCAACCCTGTTCAAAGTCTCGTGCAGTCTCCGGAAGCCAGTGACATTATAAGCACAAAGAATAGTGAAGGTTTTACTCTTTCTTTTTCGGCCTCTAATGCCGACAGAAAGAATCCCGTAGTATATTCCTTCGCAAAACCTATTCCTACTAACTGGCAGTTGGTAATTCAGAATAACCTAACTTATTCTCATTACAGTAACGCAAAAACGATAATAAAAATCCAAGAACCTTATCCGAGCGAAAAATTCATAGAGCTGGGTATGTTCGGAGGAGAATCTGCCAGATTCTGGGCAGCAGTCAACACCAAAGATTCTGGTTACATTAGAATATATGAACGTGATAGCGATGGGTGGTCAAGAGATCAGCCAATATTTGTAGCACATGCAAACAATCAGGGTCTGACCATCACAAACGGTAAAAGAATTATCATAGACCGACTCTCTATTAATGACTTTGTTGTTGGTTCAATATCTGTATATGGAAAGGACAGGCCAGAAGATCCTTCTAATGTCATTGGAGGAAAAATTTCATTCAACATCATTTTTGGTAATCCTGCCAATTCGCCATTATACTATCTTCCTCTGGGAGTGTCAATAATAATGGCGGGGATTATTGTTACTCTTCTCGTGAAGAAGAAGAGGGAGGCTTAATCCTTTTGTAAAATTTACACATTTTTTTAAGTTGGCATACATTACACTTTGGTTTAATTGGAAGACATACATTTTGTCCATAAGTAACGAATGTATCATTTACCTCAATCCACATTTCTTTATCGATGATACTACATAATTGCATCTCGGTCTCTTCCACTTTTCTTGTATTCACTATGCCCAGTCTATTTGATATCCTGTGCACATGAACATCCACGGGAATGGCCGGCTGGTTGAAAGCATAGACAAGAACACAATTTGCAGTCTTTCTCCCGACTCCCGGCAACGTCAGTAATTCCTCCAAATTAGAAGGTACTTTACTATCAAACTTTTCAATCAGTAACTGCACCACCTGTTTTATTCTCTTTGCCTTGATGTTATAAAATCCAATACTGTGAATTGAATCTCTGATATCTTTTAGATCAGCTTTGGATATTCCATCGATGTCTCTAAACTTATCGAATAGATATTTCAAGACCCGAGTTGTATTCTCATCTCTAGTACGTGCAGATAACATAGTTCCAATCAAGATTTTGAAAGGGTCTCCTTGCTCTTGTTGTTGCAAATTTTTTAGTGCTGTGAGTCTAGTTAGTTTGTTTTCTTGAAGGGTCTTCCTCATAAGATTTAGGATTGTATTAGTATTTGTTACCAATCTAACAATCTTGGAAATAAAAAAGGTTCGTATTATGGCAACTCGTACGTTTCCACAATAATAGTACTGGATGATATTGATCTATTAACCCTCATCTTCTGTCTTTAAGCCTTGCTCGTCCAGTCTTTCTAGGTGCAATATTGCCCACTTTTGCTCCAGGAGGTGTAGTTCTTCCAACTGAAGACGGATGCCCAATGTGTTGATGTCTTCCACCACCATGGGGATGATACACCGCTGCCTGTGCTATTCCCCTAACTGTGGGATATAATTTCCCTTTTGCCTTCATGTATTTCGCTCTATTTCCTGCTCTGAGGAATGGCTTTTCTTTTCTTCCTGCACCTGCTACCACGCCAACCATCGCCTTACAATTGGGGCTGAGAGTAATGAACTTACCCGACGGGAGCTTCACCGTAACACCTTGTGGTGAATGTGAAAAAACCAATGCCGAAGAGCCAGAAGCCTTTACTAGCTTACCGCCATCTCCAATATTTTTTTCCATATTGCAAATTAAAGTTCCATCAGGTATCGATTCCAAAGCCAAGATATTGTTGTGTGCAGCGGGAATATCATATCCTATTTGGATGCTATTTCCTACTGCAATACCGTCGGTGGCAGGAACATAACTAACAGTTCTGTTGTCGAAACGTACCTTTGCCAACGGGGCATCCCTACCTCTCTCATGAACGATATCTACAACAGATCCAAAATGCTTTTCGGGAAACTTGAAATTGGGATATTTAGAAGGTGCAATCTTTCCTACTATGATGGCTCTAAATTGTTTTCCTCCTCGTCCTCTTCTTCGTACTAGAGTTCTTTTTCCCAAAGTTCTTCGTTCAATTTGAGATGTGTGGTGATTTTAAGCTTTTGATAAAGTTTTTTTTGTTATTGAGATATTGAGAAAGTGCAGCATCTCAACGGAAATGATGAATTAGGAACTTTGAATACTATTTCTTGGATCTGACAGAAGCCGCGCACTATAATAGTAAATTGGGAAGATTTCACTCCTTTTTCTTGCTATTATTATTCTAACAAAGGTATAAAGATAAGTAAAGTCGTAAGTGATATTGTGAGTCAGAATACTCTATCATTGAAGGTACTCGAAGCTTACACTCGAGATGTGGGCCGCGGCGTTGCCCGTATCGATTATGATTCTATGGATTCTTTGAGTGCATCTACAGGCGATGTGATTGAAATTAGAGGTAAACGTAGAACAGTTGCGAAATGTTTACCATTATATCCATCTGATGAAGGAAAAGGGATTGTTAGAGTAGACGGTTTGGTCAGAAATAATGCCGGAGTTGCCATAGGAGATACAGTAATTGTTAGAAAAATTAAAGCGGTCCCTGCAGAGAAAGTAATAGTCGCTCCTTTGGAAGCTATTCCGCCTATAGATGAGAGATATCTTGCTGACGCACTTGAGAGTGTGCCTCTGATAAAAGGTGACAACGTAATGGTACCCTACTTTGGGGGAAGACTTACGTTTCAAGTAATTGGAGTTACACCAGCTTCTGATGCAGTTTTGGTAACTCAAAAAACTATTTTTCACATTGCAGAGAAAGGTGAAACGCTTAGAGGAGTTCCTCAGGTTACGTATGAAGATATTGGTGGGCTAAAGGAAGAAATTCAAAAAGTTCGGGAAATGATCGAGCTACCCCTAAGACATCCTGAAATATTTGAGAAGTTAGGGATCGAAGCTCCAAAAGGTGTATTGTTGTACGGTCCCCCGGGGACTGGGAAGACGTTATTAGCGAAAGCAGTAGCTAACGAAAGCAACGCACATTTCATAAGTATCTCGGGGCCAGAAATAATGAGCAAATTCTATGGTGAATCCGAAGCACGCCTCAGAGAAATCTTTAAAGAGGCAAAGGAGAAAGCTCCCTCAATCATATTTATAGATGAAATTGATTCTATCGCTCCAAAAAGAGAAGAAGTTACTGGAGAAGTAGAAAGAAGAGTAGTTTCACAACTTTTGTCATTAATGGACGGTTTAGAAGCCAGGGGTAAAGTAATTGTCATTGCAGCCACTAACAGACCAAATGCAATTGACCCGGCTTTACGTAGACCCGGCAGATTTGATAGGGAAATAGAAATAAAGGTACCCGACAAGCGAGGACGATTAGAGATACTTCAAATCCACACTAGAAATATGCCACTCGATACGGATGTCGAACAAGATCGAGTGGCTGCAGTTACACACGGATTTGTTGGAGCTGATTTGGAATATTTGTGTAAGGAAGCAGCCATGAAATGTTTAAGACGATTATTGCCAGAACTAAACTTAGAGGATGAGAAGCTTTCTCCAGAAGTATTGAATAAACTAATAGTAACTATGGCAGATTTCGAAAATGCTGTGAAGGAAGTGATGCCATCAGCTATGCGAGAAGTTTATTTGGAATCTCCAGATGTTCCTTGGTCTTCTATAGGCGGACTGGAAGAGGTAAAACGAGAATTGCAAGAGGCCGTAGAATGGCCATTACGATATCCTGAGCTGTACACTAAGTTGGGTCATTCCATGCCTAAAGGACTATTAATGCACGGACCATCTGGTACAGGTAAAACACTTCTTGCAAAGGCCGTTGCCACAGAATCGGAGGCAAATTTCATAAGTGTAAGAGGTCCTGAACTTTTAAGCAAGTGGGTCGGAGAATCCGAACGAGGCATAAGGGAAATATTCAGGAGGGCAAGACAGGCTGCTCCTTGTGTAGTATTTTTTGATGAAATTGATTCGATAGCTCCTACGAGAGGAATGGGTGGAGATAGTATGGTTACTGAAAGGGTAGTATCCCAATTACTAACTGAACTTGACGGAATCCAGGCACTTTCTGGTGTAGTCGTTTTAGCGGCAACAAATAGGGCAGATATAATAGATCCCGCTCTGTTGAGGCCTGGTAGATTTGATAAAATAGTATTTGTTCCTATGCCAGACAAGCTTGCACGACAGAAGATTTTGGAAATACACTCAAAAGATAAGCCATTAGGTCCAGATGTAAATTTGGTACGGGTTGCAGAACTTACCGAAGGATTCAGTGGAGCCGATGCAAGTTCCGTAGCGAACACCGCTGTTTCTCTCGTTTTGCATGAATACTTGGCAAAATACCCTACACCAGAAGAAGCAGCAAAGCACGTCTCGGAGGCACATGTAATGATGCGTCATTTTGAAGAGAGTGTAAAGAAAATAAAGACTCAAAGAGAGGGGAAACCGGGAGAGAAGGTGGCAGTTCCGTATTACAGGTGAATCGAGAATCAAATTACCACTTAGTAGCTAATGAAAAAAATAAGTAGTGTCCCAACTGTGTATATGGTACTAGTCCTACTTTCACTCCCGCATGCCTGCTAACTCTTCTCTGATTATCTCGTAGGCTTTAGCGGCGTCACCGACATTCAGTATCAGAGTAATTTCATCATGAGAAAAGAAAGCATTGTATAATGGGATTTGGCTGCTAGAAAGGATATAGGATACTGTCGAGAGGATGGTATATGTATTCTGCATGTCTGTGGGGATATTAATAGTGATTTTCGATAAGCCTTCTTTGATTGTGCCTTCAAAACTTTTAGTGGGAGCAAATATCGTACGAACTTCATCGAGGTCCTCTATGAAAACTCGAATTTGTTTATTTGTTCTAAACATACTATATCCCTTGTCAGATTCGATAAGCTCGTCAAGGGCCTCAACTACCGCATGAGAAACAGTTCTGAAATCCAAATCTAAAATACTACCAGTCAAAGACATTCTAATTCCGTCAATGGTAGGTACTGACAGGTTTCCCCCATTGTCTTCCAACGTGTCTGCAAATCTCTTAATGGCAACCACCAGAGTATTCAAATTAACATTGTTTTTAGTCAATTTTTCGACGTCAGGTTTTATTTTTTGAGCTAATGCCGTGTAATTGACTATGCCTGTTCTTAGTGCTTGAAAAAACAAACCATTAGATCCTATTACTTGTTTTACGGCATGGGGGACTGAGATTGTGTCTATGTACACAAAATTTTGGTGAACCCAAATCGTAATAAATTTTTCGAATTCTTATAAAAAATTATCGAATGTATCAAAAATTACAAAATGTTATAGCTCAGATTATTCCTTGCAATTACAAATTAATTAATAGAAATTACTCCAAGGAAGTAGTAAATGAAGAGTATTGATGTAGATGATATTACCTACAAGCGATTATCGTCCGTAAGAATTGAATTGATGGATAGCAAGCAAGAGGATTTGGATTATGACGAAGTCATAAACCACCTCATTGATACCTACCAAGAAGGATTATGGGGTCATTTAGGTGCTGAAGCGGCAGGTGGCTAAAATTATAAATAGACTGCTGTACTTATCTTAAGTATACGCATTTAGTGCCATGATTGGAATAAAAACTCATTCTCGACTGTCATTTGCTACAAAGGATGCTATTGTAACTCAATAACGGAATTGAACTTAGTCATTTGCTAGGCAGGCACCGAAATAACTGGCGGAGAAATTTCCTCTAATGTAAACACAAATCGAGATCCCTCAAAATCTGTTACTCCCTCTCTTTCCCAATTGACAGCATATGTGTGGGTAACGTTTTTTCCTACTATACTTATACTCCTCGGAAGGACTGTGAAGAGCTTCTCAACTTTTTCCTTGTCCTTGGTCATTAAGATCGATCTTCTTCGTTTCATCAGATATTTTAGGGCGACGTTCTTGTGTAAGTGTCCGAAAGTTTGTATTTTATCCCCCTCTACTTGTATAGTAAATTCACGTCTTGCCAATTCAATAGTTATTTCCTGAAATTATTAAAAAATCTTATTGTCAATTTTGTCATCGCAAGGAGATTGCGTTTTTTCGACAGTTTTTAAGCCATTGGGAACGATTTGCAGATATAACATCTCAATTTGTCCAGAGAAAATAACTCGAAAAATTCGGCTACAACATCGGTAAAACTCGTTTGACTATTATCAAACTTTACAGATGAGATTTATCTTGCTTCTGAATAGAGACTACTTACCATAATGCCTTTTTCCAGCTGAAACTTTCATACAATTATGACATTTGGGACATTCCGCCCAATTTCCAGCGCCCTTGTAGATCCATTCATGAAGACATTTTTCATAAGTGCATTTCACCCATGTAGGCTTCCTTGAAAACTTTATCCAATCGGTTTGTAGTGGTTTTCTGGTTCTGCGAGCACTTCGGGGAAGCCGTTTTTCAAATCCTTTCATGCTAGGTAACCCATTTGTGGTGTTTGAAATATTAACCTTGATCTGTTTTTCAATATATCGACATTTTTGCCAAAATATTAGATATTTTCACTTCATGACATAAAAAGCGCCTCCTAGCCTAGATTCAGAAGTTAAGATTTCTCAGATTTACAAGGGTTGAGAAATCTCTAGAGGGTGTTGAGTTTGGTATTTATTGAACACATATGATTTTAAATGAGGCGACAATGTAAATAGGTTAGGAACTTGTGATAGGTGATTTGAAATTGAAGTATCCTTTACGAAACCTTATTTTAGAGAAAATTAGGGAGACTAACACTCTTACAGATTCTGATCTGATGAACAACTTGGAGAAGGAGGGGATACAAATTACAGAGTCCGACGTAAACAAAATTTTACTCGATTTGGAGATATTCGGGTTAATACGAGTGAATTGGGTGTCTAAGGATAAGAGGAGGATAGAAATAGTGTCGATGTCGAGAGAAGATTTGGTATAGAATTATTAGGATATCTGAAGTAGGAATTATGATTTTTGGATCCTTTGTTCTATGATTCGCATATACACCTGGTGGATGAATATTATGCGAATTTTTTAACACAAATTCTTACATCAATGAGGGAATTGCGTATCAAAGCATGTTCAGTGACCATGAACATATCAACATCAAGGAGGGCCATAGACTTGTTTAGGGATGCAAATCGAGATGTAGTATATAATTTTGTAGGGATTCACCCTGAATTTGCCCAAATCGAAGAGTTTTCTGAATTTGAAGACCTCGTCGCGCAAAATCGAAACTTGATCGATGGAATTGGAGAAATTGGACTTGATCACTCGTATGACACATCTGAAAACTACATTTACTCAAAACAACTGGATATTTTTAAGAAAATGTTGAACATAGCCGCGGAAATTGAAAGACCTGTTTCTATACACTCCAGAGGAACATTGGATGAAATTCTTGATCTCATTCCGTCGTACGATCACCTCGTTGTATGTCTCCACTGGTTTGATGGGACAGAAAAGCAGTTACAAAGATCAATGGATATGGGTCTATTTGTCTCATACGGTCCGCTTATTGCTTACTCTCGAAACAAGAAAAAACTTCTTGGTTTAGCTGATAGAAATAAGATTTTGATCGAAACAGATGGGCCTGTAAGATATTCTGGCTGCTTCAAAAATGTTACATCACTACCAACAAATATGCTCATCACTATACTAAATATTATGTCCCATGAACTTAAAATGACTTTTGAAGAAGCGATGTGCTTAGTATCAACTAATTCTCAAATGTTCTTCAATGGATGATAGGATATATTTATTACCTCGAAAATTAGAATTCGCGTTGGAACTTTCCTGAATGAATAAGTATAAAATAAGCTTGTGTTCTCGTTAATGTCTATGCATCGCGTGAGAAGGATTGCTACAGACCTTATGAATAAATATCCTGATAGGTTTGGAACCAATTTTGAACAGAATAAGAAGACTATTGTGGAGCTTGCGATAGTAAGATCTAAAGAATTAAGAAATCAGGTTGCAGGATATATCGCCTCACATCTTAATAAGCAATCCAAATCCAATGAGGAGAATTTGAATTCACAAGAAGAGTCGCCAAAATCCTTATCACCTGAAGCAGAATGACAATTTGAAAATACATTGATAATAGTGAAACTTCTCGGTCCAGTCCAGAAAACTGTGAATACAAATACACTTTATGTTGATGAGCCTAACGCATCGATTTCATACATAATGTCCTATTTACGCAACCATGCAATTGAGCCAGATCTTATTGACGAAAAGAATTTTTTGATAGCTATCAATGGAATCGAATCGTCTTTGTTTCCAAAGGGAGAATCAGTAATAAAATCAGGTGATACCGTCACTATTGCTAATTTAGTTCATGGTGGATAGTGAAATGAGTAAATTTGTGTGTAAAAGATATTAATTGAATAATAAGAAAGGACCTACGTTGTTAGAAAATAATATCCCTGCGGAAGACCAATCTTTGTATCGAATAGGCACTTTTTATGTTGCAATTATCGAAATAACGCATCTTGGAAGTGAAAATTTACACGAATTAATTACCAAATACAGAGCGTTTTCTCCAGATGTTTTAGTTCAAGGCATAGATGCCAGTTATGTATTTGGAGTAAATCATCTGTTAAGGGTACTACAATTGACGGTTGAATCGTGGAAGCGAGGAATAAAGTTATCAAAAATAATGGAAACGGATATCCTAATGAGATTGTGTTGTACTAGTCAAATTTCAAAGGCTATAAAAGTTGGAGGATTAAAAAACGATAGCGCAGCATGCTTCATTTTGATGTCAGAAAATTTGGATTCTGTCCTGAAGATAAAAAAATACATTGAAGGTTACTATAACGAGATACATGTTTCAGTCCTAGGAATAGGAAAGAACAAAATGGCAAGATTACGTAGTGAATTTGGGATTACCCATAAAAAAATGGACAGGATATTTTTTGAAAATTACCTCGTAGAAAAAGCAGCTCTGGTAAAGTTTTAATCAAAATGATCACTATAAAATTCAACCATTTATATTTAATCGGGACTGAGCACTCCCGTGCTGATTTTAGCAATTTTCAAAAGATTAGTGCGACATCTCGATTCAATTCAATTATATTCTAACCAATCGTGTATTGAGCCGGCTGATTTCAATGTGCTGGAATTATTAAAAGACAAGCAATACTTAAATGTCAAAATCAAAAAACTTTTGGCATGCAGATTGGGAACTAAGCACTTTGGTTTGAATGATAACCCTACTAACAATACAACTTAAATAAATCTCCATTGGATGTCATTTACTTCTGTGTCCACCTATCTTTTGCTTTACGATGCTCAATAGATGTTCAGATCTCAAAACTGATATTCCTGTCCTTTTCCCTAAAATCTCTACAAGTATAATCCAATCAGGATAATACAAATCCACTTTGTTTGTTATTCTGCTTGCGATGGCTAAAACTATTTCTCGAGATCTGATGCTACAGTATCGCTTTTCAACCACAATTTTGAATGATGATACATCAGACACCTTCTTAAATAACTTACAAGAACCATCTATAATTTCAGTCAGATTAGTAGAACAAACGATTTGTATTGGAATAACTCTAAGAATATACCTGAATTGCCATGGTTCTTCAGTGACCATTTTGTTGAACAGATCAATGACCTCAAATGGATCAGTTTCAGTAAATGCAAGTATTATTCCTTGAATGTCACTTATTTCAACTATTGGACTTTCTTCTAGATTCTCCTCAATTAATTTTATGAATTCGTCAACTGCGTCACCTTCTCTGTTCCGAGAAGAAGACAGTATCAAGTTAAATTTCATTATACCGCAACCCTATGATAAAAAGTACTCCACTTCAGGTCGAAATTTCATGGTCAGGATCTTATCATGACTATAGTAGAAATCGATGCTATAAGGATCACGGTGTAATTTTTTTCGAAATTGGATACAGTGAATAGAGCGTTCTTAGGGACAAAATTTAAAACCCTGAGATTGAATTCAGAGATCGTAGAGGAGAGTTTGAAATACCTGTTGGAGCAAAGATATTTTTGTATTTCTCCTAGGGGATGAAAAATGGCTGAGCTTAGCATAGTACCGAGACGTCCCGCACTTTTAATGCATACAAAGCTGGAAGGCCAGAATCAATCCATACTAGTAGTTTCAGACTTGCACATCGGTTTTGCTCATTGGTTTCAATCAGAGAACGTATCTATAGATTGGTATCAGATTGCGGAAGAGACCGAAAAGGAACTTGAAAAAATTGTAACATCTTGTAAAGCAAATTCAATTGTTCTGTTAGGTGATATAAAAAATAATGTATCAGGAATCAATAAGGGGGATTGGAAAGTAGTTCCTAAATTTTTGCAGTCCCTCTCACAGATATGTAAAGTCTATTTTGTTCCTGGTAATCATGACAGTAAGATCAGGTTACTCATGCCTGACTCAATTAGTACGATAGGGGTTACAGGAATGACAATCGATGATACCCTGCTTATTCACGGTCATACAATGCCTTCATCACTGACTTCAAACGTGAAAAAGGTTATTCTTGGACATGTTCATCCAGTATTCTTCAAATCTGATAGTGTTATGAATGGTCAAAAGGTGTGGGTGTTTCTTAGGATTAGAACTGATGTTATATTTCCTAGTAAGAAAGGATCGATTGATGTTATAATAATGCCATCTTACAATAGATTTATTGTCAATCAGTCAAAAGTTAGTAGACGAGGCCAAATCTCGCCATTAGTAGATCGTATACTCAAAAAGAAGGCTGTAGAAAAGTGTCTGATACTATCCATGGATGGTGCTATTCTTGGAAACGAAGAGCTTCTGGAGACCCTCTTCTGAAATAACAAACTTTCTTAAAACTCAACGTAGCCAGAAAGAGAATTGATTGTTGGCTTAAACTTTATTCGCCATCTTAGGCTCTCAACGAATGATGTAGCTGCTTCAACTGTTGTTAGGACCGGGATGCCCATTTCCACGGCTTTTCTCCTAATTTGGTATTCATCGTATAACATCCCAACATATTTTTCAATAGTTGATGTAGATGGAATGTTTATGATAAAATCGATTTCACGGTTATAGAGGAGATCTGCAATATTAGGTTTTCTTGAAGGCTCACTTATTTTATAAACTTCTTCAACATTTGCTTTTGTATTATTTTTTATAAATTCGGCCGTATGTTCTGTTGCAAGGATTTTGAATCCCATGGAATTTACGAGGGAGATGAGTGGTAATAACTTTTCTTTATATCGTTGACCACCTACCGTAATTAACGCGGAACCCGAGAGAGGGAGTGAATAACCTGCAGCTTCATAGGCCTTAGATAACGCATCGTAAAAACTTTCCCCAAAGCAAGCGACCTCTCCAGTAGATTGCATTTCTACTCCAAGGACAACGTCAGCGCCTTCTAACTGCATGAATGAGAACTGAGGAACCTTAATTCCAAAACCAGGGACTCGCAACCATAAATTGCCTGCCTCTTTTGGCAAAGGTTTCCCAAGAATGGCTTTGGCAGCAAGTGCTATAATATTGATCCCTACGATTTTGGATACAAAAGGCATTGAGCGGGATGCTCGTATGTTGGCTTCAATTACATATACCTGATCATCCTTTACAAGATATTGTATATTTAACGGCCCCTTAACATTTAATGAAAGTGCTATCATTTTGGTATATTCTACAATAGTATTCATTGTCTTTCTGGTCAAACGCCATGGTGGAATGCACATCATTGCATCACCAGAATGAATACCTGCGTTATCGATATGTTCTACCAACGAGCCAATAATAACTTCCTCTCCATTAGACACTGCATCTACTTCAACTTCTGACGCCTCTTGTAAGAACTTGGTAATTACTATTGGATATTCAGGGCTTAGGTGAATTGCCTCGTTCAAAAATCGTTCGAGTTGTTCCTCTCCCCAGACTACTCTCATGGCTGCCCCACTCAATACGTATGAAGGTCTAACCAATATTGGATAGCCTGTCTTATGGCAAAATGCCATTGCCTCATCCATGTTCGTAAATTTTTTCCATGGCGGCTGCTTAATATTTAAGGAATCAAGTAATTTTCCAAACTTTTCCCTGTCTTCTGCCATGTCTATGTTCGTGCTAGCAGTACCTAAAATTGGAATCCCAAGTTTACCCAACTTTGGTACTAAGTTATTAGCTACCTGTCCTCCAACACAAGTCACAATGCCCGATGACTGTTCCTTTTCAAAGATATCTAGAACTCTCTCAAGAGTTAACTCTTCAAAATATAATCTATCGGAGATATCATAATCAGTCGAAACGGTTTCTGGATTGCAATTTATTACTGATACAGACTCGATCCCATTTTCCTTTAGGCTCCATACCATATTAACAGTACTCCAATCAAATTCAACGCTACTTCCAATTCTGTATGGTCCGGCACCCAATACTATTACTCCTTTGTTATTTTTATCATATACTATGTCGTTTTTTTCTCCTCCATAGGTTAGATAAAGATAATTTGTCTTTGCTGGCCATTCAGCAGCTAGGGTGTCAACCTGCTTCACAACGGGCATTATTCCGAATTTTTGGCGAAGCTTCCTGACACTCATTTCATTCAAACTAACACATTTTCCAATCTGATGATCGGAAAATCCATACCGTTTAGCGTCTTTTAGGAGATTCTCATTTAAATCAGAATCCCGCAATTTTTTCTCTAATTCTATGGCATTTTTTATTCTTGTTAAAAACCAAGGATCTATTGCCGAAAGCTTATATATTGTGTTTATTGAAGTTCCCAACTTAATTGCCTTTACAACTGTATGTAATACTTCGTCGTCAGGATGTAACAATCCCTCCTCTACCATTTCCAAATTTTCTTCTATCTCTGAATCGTCGTTACAAACCAAGCCGTGTTTTCCCGTATCGGTCATACGGATTGCTTTTTGTACAGCCTCTTCAAAGGATCTACCAATTGCCATGACTTCACCTACCGACTTCATGCTGGTTCCTAGTTTCCTATTCACAAGTTCAAACTTTCTAAAGTCCCATCTTGGCATTTTTAAAACAACATAATCTAAAGATGGCTCAAAACACGCAGTGGTAGTTTTGGTTATGCTATTCACAAGCTCGGTAAGAGAATATCCAAGGCATATCTTTGCAGCCATATAGGCTAAGGGATAACCAGTTGCCTTGCTGGCCAATGCGGAGGATCTAGAAAGTCTGGCGTTTATCTCAATCGCACAATAGTCTTCAGAAGTGGGATCTAACCCAAACTGGACATTACACTCCCCCAGTATATTGCAATGTTGGACAGCCCTAATCGCTGCAGAGCGGAGTTTGTGATATTCTTCGTTATTGAGTGTTTGAGAAGGTGCAACCACAATATTGTCGCCAGTGTGAACGCGCATAGCAAGAACGTTCTCCATGTTGCAAACTGTAATGGCATTTCCTGTAGAGTCTCGCATCATCTCATATTCAATCTGTTTCCAACTCCCAACATATCTTTCTACTAGGACCTGATGCACTATGCTCTGTGGTAATCCTCTTTGGACTATTTCCTGCAGCTCGTATTCGTTGTGCGCAACTCCTCCACCTTTGCCTCCCAGTGTGTATGCGACTCTTATGATGACAGGATATCCTATCTTATTGGCAATTACAATTGCTTCTTCCATATTATGTGCTGGTGCACTATCTAAAACTGGTACCCTACTAGCGATCATCGCATTTTTAAATTCCTGTCTATCTTCTGTGATCTTTATTCCTGTAATTGAAGTGCCTAAAACCTTTATACCATATTTATTCAACACGCCTTCATCAAATAGTGTTACACCACAATTTAGAGCAGTTTGACCACCAAAGCTTAGCATTATTGAGTCAGGCCTCTCCTGTTCTATTATTTTTTCAACATAGCTTCTAGTTACAGGTAACAAAAACACCTTATCGGCAAATCTGGTGTCAGTTTGAATTGTGGCAATATTGGGATTTATTAGTACGCTATTGATACCTTCTTCAGATAATGCCTTGAGGCACTGAGACCCGGAGTAATCAAACTAGCGGCCAGAATCATTAATACTGATTCTGGCTTTCGCCGGCTTCCCCGATCTTTATTGCACCGCTACCAAGCACTACCGTTTTCTTTATCGATTCATTTCTCGGAAACTCCCTTCCTGCCTCCTGTCTTTTCCTTATTTCCTCTCCTCGAAGATGTTGTCATATTTTCAGATGTTTGCCTCTGGTAACCAATATTATCATTCAATACCATCTCCTTAAACTTTTCAAAGACAAACATGCAGTCATAAGGACCGGGAGAAGCTTCAGGATGAAATTGTACTGCTAATATTGGCTTTGATCTATGTGTAACCCCTTCAATAGTCCTATCATCAGTATTGAAGTACCAAATGTCAAATTCAGTTCCGCGAAGGCTTTCGGGTTCAATACCATATCCATGATTCTGACTTGTAATGAAAGTTCTGTTAGTTCCAACTTCGGTACATGCCTTGTTTTGACCTCTGTGCCCAAATTTTAATTTTTGTGTATTTCCTCCTCCAGCCAATGCAATTATCTGGTTCCCAAGGCATATTCCTAATGTTGGTACCGATAAATTAATCAAGTCATTGGCCGTCTTTATTGTTGACTTACACATTTTGGGATCTCCAGGACCGTTGCTAATAACTACCCCCACGGGACTATATGACAAGATATCATTGGTGGGAGCATCCCAAGGAACACAGATAACTCTGAATCCTATTCTGATAATGTTACGGATTATGCTATACTTTACTCCAGTGTCGATCAATACTACAGGTGGTAAAGAATGGCTTCCGTATTCCTTAGTCTCCGAGACCGAAACTTCAGGAATGAAATTAAAACCATCATATTTAGTTTCACGCATAGCTCTTGCTAATTCGTTATTGTCGATTTTGTCAGGAGATACACATAATGCTCCCCTCATCACTCCATCAACTCTCAACCGTTTTGTTAGATCACGTGTGTCAATTCCGCTGATTCCAGATATCTTTTCATCGTATAGCCATTGATCCAAAGTACGTTCACAATCCCAGTGACTGGCAACAGTTGAAAGTTCATTAACTATAAGGCCATTCACTTGGATCTTCTCTGACTCAAAGTACCTTGGAAGACCAAACGCATCCAAATCATCCCAACTCGGAACACCATAGTTGCCTATCAGTGGATAAGTCATACACAAAATCTGACCTTTGTATGATGGGTCAGTTAAAGTTTCTGTATATCCAACCATGCCCGTATTAAAAACTACTTCCCCTCCTACAATTTTTGGAAAACCAAAACCCACGCCTTCGTAAGTGGTACCATCTTCCAACAGGAGTTGAGATTTGTACCCTACATGAGTCGCCTGGATAGTCGGAATTTTGACCCTCTCAAAATTGAAAAAGTTCGAAATTTAAGTCTTGCTACGTACCAAACAATCATGTTAATTGATGAGATGTTCCACGTGTACACCCTCCTGCATGAATATTTCACTCGAACTTAACTTTTCTCGAGCCTCGTAACTTACATTGACACTGAAGTATGCTCATCGGATGGGCAAAAAATTCTAGTCCAGCCCCCAGACAAGGTTGCTGGATAAACGGCCATTCATGTTGTAAGAAAACTATTCGCGTTATTTCATCCAGTCAATGGGAATATCTTGGTACAACCCATTGGGCAAAACGCGTCGGATTGATATAGGTAATATCCTGGCATCCAACTCTGCTGTTGCAAGAGAGATTGTGTCTCTAATTTCATTTGTCCAAGCAATTAAAGATGGTGCACCTAGTGAGAGTTGTAATGACCTTGCACCAGTTATTCTAGCCCTTTCAAATCGTGTCAATCTGGGCGGACCTATTAATACTTGATTACCATCTGCCACTAATTCTCGTATTTGGAAGTCTATTTCTGGATATACAACTACTTCGTCTACAGGTCTCGTACTTTTGTTAAGTTGAATAGTTTCATCCTGTTGAAGATTCTTCTTTTCTGTCGGCTTTGCCTTTTGTTTTAGATTTTTTTTGGTTTTTTCCACCAGTTTCGGTTGCTTCTTGGGTGACTTTTCGCTGGTAGAAGGCGACTTTTTCGATAACTTTGTCGAAGAACGCTTTAAAACCAAGAACAAATCAAAAAGCAGTTGGATATCTAATTAAATGTTGCTATATCTACTAAATCAATCACGGCGCACAATGCTTTAACCTTTACTCACAAATATAGCGTCATGTACAGTTATAAAGATTTTCTGCTCTTTTGCGAGGTCTGCCGCCATAATTATACATCTTTATTTATACCTAATATACAAGTACAACTTGTACCCCTGGAATTGTGAGTAGAAATCGTTTGCGCCTTGGTTTGGATCATGTCTCGAGATCTAGGATCAGTTGAACGTATACTTTAAATGGGAACGATGGCCATTCCT